>CAZWZX010000040.1:0-14350 GCA_964638655.1 uncultured Natronomonas sp. | reverse complement strand
CACGCGGTCGGCCAGCGTCTCGCCCCCGAGAAAGGAGACGACCGCCACGACGAGCAACAGCAGCGGTATCGTCGACACGAACGCGTAGTAGGCGACCCCCGCCGCGACGTGCGTGAGGTTCTGCTGGCGTGCGAGATCGGCGACGGAGCGGACGGTCGACACCTCCGTCCGCAGTCGATCGGGTACGAACCGATCGAACCTCGATTCCCCGCTCATCTCCGGCGACACGCGACACTGTGAACGTGTATAGGGAGGCCCCCGACGTAGATGGGACGTTCGCTCGCGGACACCCGTTCGCTCGCTTCCCCTGTACGAACTCTTCGGGCCGCTCTTGCCATGACGATACGAGTGATCCCTCACAATTAGTTATATAACGGGTATCGCCGTCGACGGGACGGAGACAGAAGCGACCGCCCGAGGCGGATATGTATCAGTTTCTCGTTGAAACGGGAGCTTACGGTACATTGGGGCCAGCAGTCGGCACAACGCCATATTACGCAAATTCGAAGAGAAAGCGTCGTCATTTCGGTTCGAAGCGTATAAGATTTCGAGTTTGTCTCAGCGGTCGGTACCAAACAGACGCTCGACAGGCGAACAGTGCGGATCAACAGCTACTCGTTGTGTGTCGTGTACGTCCCCGAGAGCCGGACGTATCCACAAAAAGGAACCGGTAGCGTCGCGTTACGCCGACACCAGTAGTGCCACCGATTCAGTCTCCGATGTTCAGTTACGAGCCGTCCGTCTCGTTTCCGTTATCGGAACTCTCGTCGTCCGGCGCCTCTTCGTCGTCGTCCGGCGCCTCTTCGTCGTCGTCCGGCGCCTCTTCGTCGTCGTCCGGTGCCTCTTCGTCGTCATCCGGCGCCTCTTCGTCGTCGTCCGGCGCCTCCTCTTCTTCTCCGTCGTCTTCCTCGTCGTCCGGCATTCCGTCCTCGTCCTCACCGACGATGAAGCCGCCTGCGAGTTCCAGGACCTCCGAACGGGATCTGGGTTCGTCGATCACGTTCGGGAAGCCGGTCTCGCCCATGAGCGTCTGCAGGAACGAGGCGTGACGCGCCTCGACGCTGTGGATGCCGAGGGCGGGGGGGACCAGGTCCTCGTTCTCTATGAACGGCGCCGCGCCCGCGTAAGCGGAGACGCCGATGGCCTCGAGCTGGGCGGCCGTCCCGAGGAACGCCATCGGGTACTCGACCGCAATACCGAAGTCGAACTCCGGCTCCTCGATCGGCTCGCCGCCGAGGTCCTCGATGGTTGCGATGAGCGTCTCGACGTGCGATTCTTCGTGCTCCTGGATCGTCCGGAGCTCGTCGAAGGCCACGTCGTGCAGGTACGTCTCCTCTTTGAGTACATTGCAGTTACAGAGGGCTTCTTCACCGATGTTGTCGAGACCCTGCTGATAGAAACGCGCTTCGAGGTACTCGAGCGTGAGGGCGTAGTTGAGGATGTCGACGTCGTCCTCGAACTCGTTTTCCATCTCCTCCTCTTCCTCTTCTTCCTCTTCTTCCTCTTCTCCCTCCTCTTGTTCCTCTTCGTGCTCGTCGGCGAGCGCGGGGCCGGTCAGGACGCTTCCGGCCGCGAGCCCACCGAGCGCTCCGGCGGACCCGGCAACGAATTGCCGTCGCGTGTTGTTGATCGAACTGTCCTCCGCCCGTTCGCTTGTGTCTTCGCTTTGGTTCACCACACCCGATCGAGGTCGGGCCGATGCATCGTTATATATCACTTGGCGTTCGGTTCGGTTGGCTTATCGAAACAGACATGTCGATTAACGGACTATTCGGGCGAATACGAGAACGCCCGCAGTCCTGCGGTAAGGTCGGACAGCCCGAAGTAATACTAGGGAATATTGGACTCTCGAGTGTATTGTGGGTGTATTCCCGTCAGTCGTGAACTCGGCTTCCATAATCCGTGTGTGCTGAGAAGTACCGCCGAGTCGGGTCGTATACGGAGCCGAATCCACGAATTTATCAAAAACTTTAAATTCCTGTCTCCGACGACAGAGAGGACGTTTTTCGCTTGCGGAGGATCGGGAGACGGTCTTCAGACAGCGGGAGAGCCACGCTTTGACACCCTCCCACGGCTAAAGCCGCGGATTTCGGCTCGTTACCGCTGTAATCGGGTGGTACAGGGGAACTTCGTCCTTTCGAACGGCTCCGCCGACTTACCCGATGGCTCTCCGATCGCCCCCCGTTCACGGCGCGGAGACTGTCACTCCGATACGTTATTACAAGTAGTCGGCGGGAAGTTCGTTTCGGTGGGTGTCCAGCAGTTCGAGGAGCGGCCGGATCTCATCGAAGGCCGGCCCTTTGATCACTTCGCCGTTTTCTCGATCCCACTCGATGAAGCCGTAGTCCTCTAGTTTCGGCAGGTGGATATGCCTCATTGCGACGAACCGGTCGAAAGCAGCGTCTTCGGTGTCTCCGACGGCCGGGGTAACAGTCTGTGGATTATGTTCCGAGAGATCGACCAGCAGTGTCCGCCTCCGGACGTCCGCGAGCGCATCCAGCATCTCATCGAACGAGGGGTTCTCATGTATGTCGGACATTACGAGTCGTTACTCCACCGATACACATACACTCCCGACAATTTCACAATCTAAATTGTATTGATTATGTGAGTAAGCCGCCCATGACCGAAGTCATGGGCTTTCCCCCGCGATGGGGTTTCGGCCCACACTCCACGGCTGTCAGAGGCGGGTTGCGCGCACGGCGTTCCGATGAATCGCGCTTTCAGCGCTCGCTCGAAAGCCCCCGATCGGCCGGCGGTGCCGTGGACAGAACCTCGGCGCAGTCCTCGAGGTTCTGGATCTCGTGGTCGGGGACGGCGGCCTCGTCGGTCGGTTCGAGATCGGTGTACCGACCGCGACGGATCCGGACCGTGGTCATTTCCAACTCGTTCGGCGCGCGGAAGTCGGTTCGCGGGTCGTCGCCGACGTAGGCGGCCCTTCGCGGGGAGACCGACAGCTCCGAGAGGACGTGTTTGAACACGTCGGGATCGTCCTTCGATCGCCCGATGTTCGGAGTGACGAGCACCTCGTCGAAGTGCTCCCGTATCCCGAGTCGTCGCAGTTTCATGTGGCCCTCGCGACCGTCGGTGATACAGCCCAGTCGATACTCGTCGCCGAGCCCGGCCAACACCGACTCCGTCTCCGGATAGGGTTCGAGCGGATCCGTGGCGCCGTGGTAAGCCTCGATCATCTCGTCGACGGACTCCGGCGAGAGATCGTATCGCTCGGCCAACACGTCGAACGTCCCCTCAGTGAGATCTTCCTCGAAGTAGATATCGTACAGTTCCGCGTGATACTGGCGTCCCGTCAGCGCTTCGAGGAAATCCCCGGCCTCATCGAGACCGGACTTCGCGTATCGCAGGTAATCGTAGAGCGTGTCATCGAGGTCGAAACAGACGGCTTCGATGGTCATGGCTGTGTGAGTTGTACCTCCGACGTCTCGGACCCGACGTGAAACTGTCGCCCGTCGGGCGAGTGGAAGAGTTCCTGCCAGTAGCGAACCATCCGTGTTCCCCACTCGACGTCGACCGGGGGCAACGACTCCCCGAGCGCGTGTTTCACGCCGAGATACGGCATGTTCGCCCCGGCGCCGACACACATGATGATGGTCCCGGCGACGCGGGGATTGATTTCGATGACCTTCGGCTCGCCGTCGGCGTCGTATCTGAACTGGATATTGACGTTGTACTCCAAGCCCAAGCTTCGACTGATGTCGGCGGCCTCGGTGATGAGGTCCTCGCGCCGTTCGACGACGCCCTCGAACGTTATTCCGGCTCGGGTCCGTTCCCGCGAGCGCGGGACGACGGGACCGACCGAATCGCCCATCGCGAGGACGTCGACGCTGTATTCCTTTCCGGGGAGATACTCCATGACGGCCAGTTCCGGGAACTGCTCGGCCGAGGAGAGAACCGGAAGCACCTCTCCGAGTGTGGAGACGGCGGTGTCGGGTTTCTGTTCGAGGAGACGTGTCAGCCGGTCGGTCCGTTCGTCGAGCACGCGGAACCCGCGCATGCCGCTGGCGACCGGCGGCTTGAAACAGACGGGCGACTCCGGGTAGCCGAGAGCTTCGACGGCCTCGAGGAATCCGTCTTCGGTGTCGACCCGACGGTATGCCGGAGCCGATCCGAACCCCTCGGCTGCGAGGAACTCGTAGAGTTTCCCTTTGTCGTTGGCGATTCCGAGAACCTCCGGCGCGGAGACCATCACCGTGGCATCGAAGGCGTCGCGGTTGGCTGCGAGCGGTTCTATCTCTGCGGTGGTGAGCGGCAAGATCACGTCTACCGCCTCCCGTTCGGCGATCTCCGCCATTCGGGGAATGTACGCCTCTGAACCGCCGGCCGGAACGACGTCGGAGCGATCGACGAGCGCGAACCCGTAGGCCGTCGAGTCCATGTCGACGCCGACGATTCGGACGTCCCGCTCGCCGGTCGCTCGCAGACTTCTGACGATGCCGGACGCACCGGGAGCGCCGGCGCCGGTCATGAGAACGGTCAGGTCACCGCCAGTCGGCCGGGATGTCTCTGGGGGCATCTTCAGTCCTCCATCGACATCGTGCCCTCCAGGGCTCCGTCGGCTCCCGTGACGACGTCGGTTCGGCCGTCTCCCGTCACGCTCTCGTCGGTCGGTTCCTCTCTGTCGGTGCGGACGTCGTCCGATCCGACCTGCGTCTGGAGGTCGTCGTTGTCCTCGTGGTCGAGGACGGTCGCAAGGAGGAGCGTCAGGGTCCCCACCGTCGCCGACAGCATCCAGGTCCCGCTCTCGCCGTCGCGGTCGAGTAGCGACTTCAGCAGGCCGAGGACACTGATACTCGAGGAGAGTATCCCGAGAACGTACAGCGGCGCGATCGGGCTGTATCCCGTCATGAGATACTTGCGCCGGAGTCGCCACAAGAAACTCCGGAAGAGCATCCCGGAGACGCGGGGAATGTACTCGGTGTAGTCGATGTGGCTCTTCCAGCCCTCGGTGTAGGCGTACTCCGAGGACCGCTGGACGTCCGCAACCCGCACGTCCGCCGCGTTGAGCCGAACCAACAGGTCGTTACAGTAGCCGTAGTACTCGTACATCCCGTCGATGTCCGTCCGTTCGAGGGCGGCCAGCGAGATCGCGGTATAACCGTTCTGAGAGTCCATCGTCTTCCAGTACCCGCTGGCGATCTTCGTGAGATACGAGAGGATCACGTTGCCGAGCAGTCTGAACCGGGGCATCTCAACCCAGTCCTCGGGGCGCGAAAAGCGATTCCCCTTCGTGTACTCCGCGACACCGTCGGCGATGGGGTCGAGATACTGAGTGAGTACCGCCGGATCCATCTGGTCGTCGCCGCCGAGGACGGCCGTCGCGTCGATCTCTTCGGCTACGGCGTGCTGATAGCCGGTCTTGATCGCCCCGCCGACGCCACGGTTTTCCTCGTGGCGGATCGGGACGACCAGCTCCCCGAAGTGGCCGTCGTGTGACCGGTTGCGTGCCTCGCTGTGCTCCTGTATCTCCGCCCAAGTCCCGTCGGTCGACCCGTCGTCGATGACGTATGCGCGGTCGACGAAGCCGGGCAGATCGGCGATGACGTCGCCGACGAACCCCTCCTCGTTGTAGGCGGGAACGACCACGGCGACGGTCATGTCTCTATACATGCTCGGGAACCTCTGCTCTCGGCCGTTGCCTTCCACCGATCATCGGCCGGTATCCCCGTTCAGGAACTCCCGGTGTGCGTTCATACTCGCGTGACTGCAGGATCGACTGACGGCCATCTCGACCCGTTTTTTGAACTCGGTGTCGTCTTCGCCCCACAGCCCCGGATGGGTGAGTATCTGTAGCGATTCGTCGAGATCGTCCATTTTTGGGGGGTCCTTACGCCAGCGTTGGTTGGAGTCGGCGATGTAGCCGATATCGCTGAAGTACGCCGGTGCGTAGGTGTTTTCGAAACCCCCGAAGTCACAATCGAGGACCCACGACGGCGGACGGTGAAACGAGACCGTCTCAGTCGGCGGGACGACGTTGTCGAGGATCGAACGTTCCTCGTTGACCCTGTCTTCGAGTGCCGATTCCGTCGGCGGTGACTCGGAGGGCCAGTACTCGTGGGTGCTGAAATGCAGCGCCACCTCGTGTCCAAGCGAGTCGATCTCGCGTAGGATCTCCCGCCGTTGGGCCTCCAGTGGATTGTACAGGGCCGAGGTGAGTAGGACACAGTACGTCGACTCGATACCCAGCTCCGCCTCGATCCGAGCCATCTCGAGGGCCGACTCGATCGTCAGGTCCACGTCGTGTCTGAGGATGACCTCGCCGCCACCGTCGAGCCCCTGCGAAAACGTCCGGAAGTCGTAGCCGTCGTCGGACAGTCGCTGGAGAAACTGGCGATACCAGCGGTGGGTGAACTCGGCCTCCTTGAGCAGTCGTCTGGTTCGTTCGACCATTCCGAGTCGTTCGAGGCGATGGTAGGGGGTAGTAATGAATCCCCTACGAGGTGAGAAGACGGCTTATACAGCTCTTACCGTCGCTGTCTTCCGGGCGGTCGTCCGGGATCGCGTCGAGGACAGAGACGACGGGGCGGACCCAAGGCACCCTCGTCCGTACCGGCTATAACCGAGCATCGAGCGTTCGGGGCGGTATCCTGAGCTCCTCACAGCGGTGTTCGGTTCTCGAGCGTCCGGAGCGGTTCGACGACGGAGTCGACGTCGTCCTCACTCAGACCGGGGTGAACCGGCAACGAAAGCACCTCGTCTGCGGCCCGTTCGGCGACCGGTGCGTCGACGTCGAACCCGCCGTAGGCTTCGAGTTCGGGGATCGTGGTCGGATAGTAGACGCCCGATTTCACGTCCGCTCGGGCGAGGCGTTCGCGCAGACGCTCGCGGTCCGTACATCGAACCGTGTACTGGTGATAGGCGTGGCGAGCGCCGTCCGGTTCGACGGGCGCGCCGATACCGGGCACGCGGTCCAGCGCCGTCGACAACCGCCGGGCGTTCGACCGCCGGCGGTTCACCCACTCGGGGAGGCGTTCGAGCTGGACGCGGCCGATCGCGGCCGCGATGCTCGTCATCCGGTAGTTGGTTCCGAGCCGCGTGTGTTCGTACGCGCCGTCCCCGCCCCGGCCGTGATTGACGTAACTCGCCGCGCGTTCGGCGACGCTCGAATCGTCGGTGAGTATCATTCCGCCCTCGCCGGTTGTCATGTTCTTCGTCGGATAAAACGAGAAGGCGGCGGCGTCCCCGAAAGTGCCGACGGACTTTCCGCGATAGGTCGCCCCGTGGGCCTGAGCGGCGTCCTCGATGAGCAAGACGTCCTCGTCGGCCGCGATATCGCGTAACGCGTCCATCTCGGCGGGCAGACCGTACAGGTGGACGACCAGTATGGCGTCGGCGTCGGTTTCTCGGACGGCCCGTTCGGCCGCCGCGGGATCGAGATTGTACGTGACGGGGTCGATATCCGCGAAGACGGGGGTCGCACCGGCCAGTCGGATCGAGTTCGCGCTGGCGACGAAGGAAAACGGCGTCGTGACGACGCGGTCGCCGTCGCCGATTCCGAGCGCTTCGAGGGCGGCGTGCAGGGCGGTCGTTCCGTTGGAGGTCCCGACCGCGTGATCGACACCGCAGTACTCGGCGAACTCCGCCTCGAAGCGGCGAACCTCGGGACCGTCGGCGACCATACCGTCCTCGAGGACGGCCCGAACGGCGTCGATCTCCTCGGCCTCGAACCTGGGGTCGGCAAGCGAAATCATGCCATCGCGTTCTCCGGCGGCAGTCCATCCGGAAGCGAACGGTATTCGGCCGGAACGCCGACGGCGAGGGTCTCAGGGGGGACGTCCCGGGTGACGACGGCGCCGGCGGCGACGAACGCTCCCTCGCCGACGGTGACGTTCGGCAGGACCGTCGCGTTCGCTCCGACCGAGACGTCGTCGCCGATGGTCGGACCCTCGAGATCGACGTCGCGCCGGAGCGGATAGGGGTCGTTCGTCATGACCGCGTTCGGTCCGAGAAAGACCCGATCACCGATCTCCGTCTCCGGCGGGACGTAGACGCCCGTCTGAATGCTCACCTCCGAGCCGACGATCACCGACCCGTCGAGGACGGACTTCGTTCCGAGGACGACGTCGTCGCCGATAGTCGTGTGCTCGCGAACGAGCGCGTCGTGGCCGGTGACGAACCCGCGGCCGACCGTCACGTCGGCGTAGATTTTCGTTCCCAAGCGAACGGTCGCACCCTCGCCGATGACCGCCGGCCCGGTGTCCGTCTCGTATTCGTAGCCGACGGTTGCCCCTTCATCGACGTGGGAGTTCGGACCGATCTCGGCGTTGGTCATCCTCTCACCGTCGAAGCGATACGTCGTGTGACTGATCCAGTCACCGTTAGTGTTATTGACAACATTGCTGTCTCCGTATTTCGAGGGATCGATCGCACCCTCACCGCGATGGCGTAATCGGTTCGCGTGCTTTGTTATATCTCTCCTACGGGATCGAAAAGCGGTAGAGCCGGGGCCGAACGTCGGGGTCAGGCGTCGCTGACGCTTTCGTTTTCGTCTCCGGGGTCGTTCCGTCGTATCCAGCCGATAGAAAACAGCGAGTACGCTGAAAACGTCAGAATGACCGCTCCGACGGTGAGGTCTACGATGGGGAACACCGTTATCGCCCCGAGCACCAACGCAGTGCCGAGAGCGAGCGCGCTCACCACCGACAGCGCCACCGAGTATAGGTGCCACGGCGGCTCTCCGGTGTCCTGCCCGGTATCGATGTACTCGTAGAGGGCATCCGCGTTTTCCCCGAGCTCGATGGTCCCGCGTGGCTTGTTGAACGAGACGACGTCCGCCCCGTCCATCTTCGGGAGATGGCACTGATAGAGCCCCACGTAAACGCGCTTGCGCTCGCTGGAGGTGATCTGTTTGATATCCTTGGAGTTCTCCCAAGCGGCGATCTGTTCGGCGACGTCGCTCAGGGACACCTTCCCGTCGGCCTCGTAGAGGAACTGGAGAACGTACCGACGCCGCTGGTTTTTCAGTATGGCGAACACCTGATCGAGCGGGATCGATACCGGCGGGCGCTCGTCGGGCTCCGACGTGTCCTCTCGGGTCGACCCGGAGTCGATGTCGTCGACATCGATTTCCGCGGCCGATACGCCGTCGTCCGTGGACGCTTCAGTCATCATTTCTGACATGGTTGTTTCCGTTTCATTGTTGTGTTTTCATCGCAGAGGGAGAGCGTTGATAAACACACGAGTTTTTTATTATCCGCGTGAAAGTAGACAGTCGACCGTATTGTGAACCGACCGTATTGTGAACGGATATCCACGCGTCCGTAAGCGTGTGACGGACCTACTCCGACGTCGTGATGTGGGATACCGTCCTTTCGAACGGGTCGAAGCCCTGGCCGGTCTCTCGGGTGTCGTCTCGGGGGAGGTACACAGTCAGGGATCGAGGGGAGAAACGGCTGCAGTCCCGTCGACAGTCGGGATGTCCGATACGTACGATCGTCGGTTCCGAGTTGTGTGTGTCCGTTCATGGCCTTTTAACCCGAGCCCCCATCGGTATGAGATCCATATCGTCCCGGACCCCGATCCTTGATCATAGTTACCGATAGCCGAGCGTCGGTACAATTCCATTATGCCGTTGTCCCGGTTTGTTATAGAGTCCAAAAAGGACGGTAACGTCCCATTTCGGCGTTCTATTCAACCACGCGGGAGAGAAGAAAACGGGGTCGGCGATAACCGATCGCTCGGACCGAGGCGCGATCCGATATATGTTCGCCGTACTCGCGTTATTTAGGCCGTAACAAAGAATACACGGTCAGATGGCAGGGGTATGAGAGCGTCAACTCCGAAAGCCGAGTTCGAAAGAAGGGAGAAACACGGCAGGGAAGATGAGCTCTGACGCTGATATCTCCGGGTCGATGTCGCCGGACCTCGTCTTCGAGATACTGAGCAACACGCGCAGGCGGATGGTGCTCTACTATCTCCGTCAACACGACGGGGTAGCGACCGTCAAAGAGCTCGCCGGAGAGATCGCGGCGCTCGAAAACGACGTCGACATCGATTCGCTGAGCCGCCAACAGCGAAAGCGGGTGTACGTCTCTCTGTATCAGACGCACGTCCCGAAACTCGAGGACGCCGGAATCATCGAGTACGACGACGACGAGGGGATCGTACGGCTTACCGATCGTGCCAACGAGTTCGATTCCTACCTCACACCGGCGACGGACCCCGACTATCCCTGGCGAATACATTATCTCGCTTTGGCTGCGGTCGGTGGGATCCTGTTCGTTTTGTCGGCGGTCGGGGCCCCCGGCGTCGGAGCGATCCCGGCGGACGGGCTCGGGATCGTGCTGGTGATCGCGTTCCTCGTTTCGGCGGGCGTCCAGTACTGGCAGCAGAAACAGCGAGAGGGGGAGATACCGAGCGAACTGCTGACACACGAGTGACGGCCGATCAGCGACACTCGTCGAGCCGACAGACGCTTCCGGGATCGGCGACGATGAACTCCTCACTCGCGAGGTGATCGGCCTCGCCCGGAAGGATCATGTAGCTACCGCCCTTCCGTTCTCCGACCTTGATGACCGTCAGTGGCTGGAGTTCGTAATCGAGGTCGGTGTGGGAGTCCGGATCCGGGGCGGCTTCCCTCCAGAGTTCATCGAGGGAGGATTTCACAGTGACGTCCCCTCGTTTTTCGTCCGGTAGAGGAGTATTACTGACGCGGGGGACCCGACCGAGGGCTGCGTATCTCTCGGCGCGCGATCGAACTCGATGTCGGTTCGGTGGGATGCCGAAGCGGTGTCTGCCTGCATAGACGGTAGGTATCACCTACCGATTATAACTGTTCTTGCGGGATAATTGCCGGCTTGTTACGTCTCTATCTCGATTGGATATACGTTCTTTTTCCGATTACTGAAATATGGCGTGTCGAGGTAGGGTTGTCCTATAGGTCCGAGGCGAGTGTTCGGTGGGGATCGATATCGGGGGGGACGATCGTAGCCGATCGACAGCGGCGAACCCCCGTCGAGTTCGCTTCTCAGTTCATCGCCGAAGACGTCCGAACACGGAGGTTTAGTTGGTTCTGATGGTTATCTCTCCAGCAGCCGTCGCCGTAACCAGGTACTCCCCGATCGGGAACGTAACCCGTCCTTGCGGGTCGTCTCTCTCTTTGCGGGCGAAAAGCTCATCGAGCGCATCCAGGTCGATGTGATCGAAAACGACGGTATCGCTGTCCTCGACGTCGTATCCGGGTACCGAATCGAGACCTGCGAGAACGGCCGTACTCAGGTCAGTCTCTTCGAGATCTTCCGTCGTGTGATAGACAACCGCACTGCTTTGTTCTCTCTCGCCGGCTCTCTTTTCGACATCGGACATTGTAGACGATTGGGGAGGAATTCAATAAGTATTTGTTGTTCCCGACGTCGGATCCCTTCGGTCGACTGACTCAACAGCGGACGCGTATACGGGAGTCGTATCGGAGGCGGTTACGGTCTTCCAGCGATCATCGGTGTCACCAGTTCTACGGTCGTGTCTCGATCGTATCCCGGCTAGCCACACAGGCGCGGACGCTCGTCGCTGGCTTCGCTCGCGTAGAGGGGATTGTCGCCCGGCCGTCTCGCGTGCGAGGGTTGAACAGGACGGGATCCACGGGTATATCGGTCGATCGGGGGTCAAACAGCCGGTATGGTGCCGTTTCGGCTATCGTTCATTCGTTCGCTCCGTTTTCGCGGTTCGGGTGAATACTCCCGACGGGTAGCGTTTCGCCGACCCTACCTCGTCGTTTCGGCTGTGAACGGACGAAATAGATATACAACCCCGGATTGGAACTGACGGCATCCACAGCCAAATCTGCCGACCACGAACGCTGAACCGTTCGGAGGTATCGCGAATTTACCTGAAGCATGTCTATACATCAAACTACACCCAACCGAAGCCGTTCGCGGAGAACCGATGAGTCCTGAATGGGACGAGGTCAGTTACGTCATTAGCTCGTCGTATCGGGTCAAGGTTCTACAGCGGCTCGCGGAGTCGCCTGCGACCCCCTCTCGGATCGCCGAGGACATCGATTGCCCCATCGCCCATGTCTCGCGTGCGCTCCGTGGGCTCCGGGAGCGCGAACTCGTGGATCTCCTCGTCTCCGAGGACCAACAGAAGGGTCGCGTCTACGGGATCACCGACAACGGCGAGCGTATCTGGGAGACGATCGAAGCACAGAACCTGGCGTGACCTCCTCCGCGTCGTGAGCAGAGGGGGTCTTCTCCCTCAGGCAGCCGATCTACGCCCGTCGACGGCCCGGCCTCCCGGCACGGGGACAGTGACGGCTGTAGCGATACACAGACCGATCAGGCGTGAATCGGTTCGTTTGTAGCTCACTCGTCTTTTTTCTCTTCTTGTTCTCTTTTCTCCGGAACCAACAGCTCAGGGTCGCGCTCGTAGGCCGGCACCGACGCGAACTCCGTGATCCGATCCAAGTCATGCTCCGATAGGAACTCCGTCATGTAACTACAGAGAGGACAGCAATGGGAATAGTAATGGGCTATCTACGGTAACGGTCTACTACGCGTTATTCGTATCGATCACGCGGACGATCACGAGCGTGGACATCGATAAACGGCCCGTTATTCGGGGGTTACGCCGTTATCTGTAATATAATGGGATGTTTCCCGGCCCTCGAAGACGGGGCTGATTTGTCGACGTATCCCATGGTAATCCGTCTGTTCGAAATGTTCTCACAGACGGATGTATCCCTGTTAAATAATGTCTCTCAGAGACCTGAGTGTGTATCCCAGAATGACACCGCTAAACAGGACGAGCGGACCGGCCTCCATGCGTCCTTCCGAGACGAGATACGTCATCCCGATAAATATCCCGAGCACTACGACGAGCGCACCGAACAACACGGTCGCCCGATACGCCGACAGTCCCGCTTCCTGTAGCCGTCGCTTGATTTCGCCGGATTTCATACCGGTATTGTAGGTTATCTCCAATTAGTTATGTACGATCAAATAACGCAGCCCGTCGTTTTTCATCCGGATCAGGGGGATGTACTTCGGAGATAGGGAATCTATTCTCGGGGAAACGCGGATTTCGAACGGCGCGTCTCACGATCGAGACGTGTCTCGGTTTTGCTTTTAACGGGGAGCTACCTACGGATATAAGCCGCATACCTATTGCCGAAAGCGAGCGAGAAGGAACCGAGACCTCATGATGCCGTGGGAACACGTGGCCATCGGCTACATCGGCTATTCGCTTTTCGTCCACGCCGTCTATCGTTCGTCGCCGACCGCCGAGGAGACGCTCGTCGTCATCGCCGCCTCACTGCTTCCGGATCTGATCGACAAGCCGTTGGCCTGGCAGTTCGGTGTGTTCGACAGCGGTTACGCGCTCGGACACTCCGTTTTGATCGCGGTACCGGTATCCGTTCTGTGTCTGGTTTTTGCACGCTCTCGCGGCCGTCCACGCCTCGGTATCGCGTTCGCAGTCGGGTATCTCCTCCACCTTCCGGCGGACGTCCTTCCCCGGTACGTGCGTACCGGCGAGCTCCCGATAGAGCGTGTTCTGTGGCCGATACGACGCACCCATAACGGATACGACAGCGGATTCGGCGGTGAGTTCATCGAGAACGTCACCGGGTACGGTCGTTGGATCGTCGAGCAGATCCTTTCCGGTAACCCGGATCCGTACTTCGGCTTCCTGATCGGGATCGGCGTGTTCTGTGTCTCGCTGTGGGTCTACGATGGGATGCCGGTCGGCCGAGAAGCGTACGGCCTCTGTCGGCAGGCTGCAACCGACGCCGTCCGGAGAGTTCGCGGGCGGGCCTGACCGGGATCGAACAGATGCTGTTTGTTACTGTTGATCTCGAATAACTACTACTTCGGAAACGCTGACGCCGACTCCGAACTCGAGATCGACTACGGGAACGTGGCTGCCGTCAACAGCTTCTTTACGGTCTTGTCGGCTACTTTCTGACTGCGACCGACGCCACCGACAACGGATTGAACGTGCGGGTCGGGGCGAGCTTCCACTACGGAGAGTGGGGCAGTTTCGGTCGCGGGGCTGGTAAACATCAAGGAGATACCGGTGTTGTCCTCATCGAACACCCCAAGTGGAACGGACCGGAGTCACGAGACTCGACTGCCAGGACAGCCACAACAGTGCATCAGCCCGCGCCCTCTTCGGAGGCTCCGGCTTCGACATCGACCCACAGGTGGAGATTCTCATCGGCGTTCTCTCTCGTCGGGGTAGCCGGAGCGTCACCGTCGTACAGCAACACGACGAGCCGTCGGTCCTCGCCGCTCATCCCACCCGGAGCGGTCAGCGCCGCCTCCTGAAGCCACGCTTCGTCGTGGGCGAGTGTCGTCGAAACCCGATCGATTTTCTCGTTGAGGCGCTGTAATGTGACACC
>CAZWZX010000039.1:0-14380 GCA_964638655.1 uncultured Natronomonas sp. | reverse complement strand
GGCCGAACACGTCTTCTGTAGCGACGAGTGCCAATACGAGTGGCTCTCGGAGACGTTCACGGGCGAGGGCCATCCCAACTGGAAAGGTGGGACGAACGCAAACTACGGACGAGGCTGGCGTCGCGTCAGAGAGCGAGCCTTGAAACGCGACGGCCACCGGTGTGTGCTCTGCGGGACGACGGCATCCGAACTCGGACGCAACCCGGACGTCCATCACGTCGTTCCGGTTCGGGCGTTCGTCGAGACGCCGCGGACCGCCGAATTCGACGCCCATTACCTCGAAAACGTCGTCTCGCTGTGTCCGGCGTGTCACCGAACGGCCGAGTTCGGCGGAGTCGATCGCGGCCGACTGAAGGCAGAGATCTCGTGATCGCCGGGACGCTTTTTATCGTCGGCGGCGTTCGAGAACGTATGAACGCGGCGATCGTGACGGTCGGCGACGAGTTGTTATCCGGAGACACCCCGAACACGAACGCGACGTGGCTCGGTGAACGGCTCGCCGAACGGGGCGTCTCGGTCAAACGAATGCTGACAGTCCCCGACGAGACGGACGTCATCGCCGACGCGGTCCGACGCTACAGCGACTCCTTCGACGCGGTCGTCGTCACGGGCGGACTCGGCGGCACGCCCGACGACATCACGGTCGAAAGCGTCGCGGCGGCCTTCGGTCGCGAGCTCGTCGAGGACGAACTCGCCCGCGCGGACGTCGAAAAGCACCTCGAATCGGTCGCACACAAGTACGAGGAACTGAACGTCGACGTCGCCGCGGAGGCGAGACTGCCGGAAGGCGCTCGTCCCCTGTTGAACCGTGCGGGGATGTCGCCCGGCTGTGTGCTCGAGAACGTCTACGTGTTGCCCGGGATCCCCTCGGAGATGGAGCGGATGTTCGAGGATATCGCCGAGGAGTTCGAGGGCGAGGAGAGCGCGCGATACCTGTACACCGAAGAGCCCGAGGCGAACCTCATCGGGCATTTGGACGAGGTCAGAGAGCGCTTCGGTGTTCACGTCGGCTGTTACCCGGACCGCGAAGCGGGGCACAACCGGCTGAAGATCCGCGGCTCGAACGGGGACGCGCTAGCTGAGGCCGAGGCGTGGCTCACGGAACGGATCGTCCTCGTCGAAGGGTAGTGAACATCCGACCGCCGAATAGCTCAGACCACCCGGTTCGCCAGCGAGTCACCCGCCGCCCGTCGCTTGACGTTCTCCCTGACGAGCGTTTCGATCCGGCGGTAGTACGCGCCCGTCGCGGCCGCGACGTGTGGCGTCACGATGACGTCCTCCATTCCCCACAGCGGCGAGTTCTCGGGGAGCGGTTCCGTCTCGAAGACGTCCAGCGCCGCCCCGCCGATCGAGTCCGACTCGAGCGCGTCGACGAGTGCCGTCTGCTCGACGACCGATCCCCGGGCGACGTTTATCAGGACCGAGTCCGGACGCATCGCGTCGAGTTCTCTCGCACCCACCAGTCCCTCGGTTCGCTCGTTCAACGGGACCGTGAGGACGACGAACCGGGCGTCGGCGATCGCCGCTTCGAGTTCGTCCGCGGGGTAGACCGTCTCGACGTGATCGACGGGCGTCGGCGTCCGCTTGACGCCGACGACGTCCATCCCGAGAGCGTCGGCCCGGAGGGCGACCCCTTGTCCGAGCGTCCCGAGGCCGACGACACAGACCGACGAGTCGGTCAGGCTGAAGGGGACGTCCCACGGCTGTCGGTCCCACTCGCCGTCACGCTGTCGGTCCCGATAGCGATGGAGCCCCCTCGCGAACGAGAGCATGTATCCGGCGACGGTTTCACCCACCGTGTCGCCGTGGATTCCGGTGCTGTTGGTCAGCGCGATCCCCTCGGCTTCGAGCGCTTCGAGCGGGAACCGATCGAAGCCGGCCTGGATCGAGTGGATCCACTCGAGGCCGGTCTCTAAGAACCCGTCGTGGAAGACGAGGGTCACCAGGGCGTCACAGTCGACGGTTTCACCTGAGACGACCCGTACGTCCGCGTCGACGTCCGCGAGTGCCTCGGAGAGCGATTCGGGCGGAAAGACGGCCTCGACGGAGTCGTGGATTCCGATCGTCAGCGACATGACGAGAGGTTCGACGCCGGGCGATATATAAGCACTCGTCAGCCCTCTCCGACGGGCCTCGCATCAATCACCGAGGTTGACGAGTCCCTCCCGGTTGACCGACTCGACTCTCGCCGGCCGGAAGGCCCACGCGGCGAGGAGGACGACGGGGACCATCGAGCCGGCGACGGCGAGATATCCGAGCGAACTCACGCCGAGTTCGGTCGTATAACCGAACACGAGCGGATAGATGGCCCCGCCGACCGTGCTTACACCGCCGATCACGCCCGCCGCCATCCCGGTCCGGTTCGGAAACGTCTCGGGGACCTGTGCGAAGATGGCGGCCTCCGCCATCGCGCAGGCGAACCCCACGAATACGACGGCGACGGCGACGACGGCGAGCGATCCGAACGCGCCGGCGATACCGAGTCCGACGAGTCCGACGACGATGAGCCCCATGGAGACGATCGTCCACTGCTCGCGGTATCGACCGCCGAACCCGGGCAGGATATCCCGTCGGTTTCGGACCAGCCGATCGCTTATATACCCGCCGAACGGGCGGGTGAGTCCGGCGGTGAGCGAGAAGGCGGCGGCGATGGTCGCCGCGGCGACCTGCTCGGCGCCGAAGACGGTCTCGGCGTAGGTCGGCAGCCAGCCGTTCATCGCGATCTCGAGCCCGAAGCTGATCATGTATCCGAGCGTGAGCACGACGACGCCGTACCGGGTCGCGACCCACAGCCACTCGCGGAGCGTCGCACGGGACCTCGTGGCCTGCCGCTGTGCCTCCGTCCGGGCGTCGACACCGAAGACGAAGTAGACGACCGCGAAGACGACCGAGACGATCCCCGTCAACAGGAAGGCCGTCCGCCAGTCGGCGCCGAACGCCCGCGGGAGAACGAGCGCGCCGACCCCGGCACCGGCGTTCCCGATCCCGGCGTAGATCCCCTCGGCCGTTCCGAGCTGTTCGTCCGGGAACCACTCCGAGACGTGCTGGATACCGATCACGAAGCTGACACCCGCGGAGGCGACGACCAGTCGCGTCAGAAAGAAGGTGAGATACGACGTCGAGAAGGCGCTCAGGATCGAAAAGAGCCCGACAGTCGCCAGAAGGATCGAGAAGACCGCCGTCGCGCCGAAGCGATCGCTCAGCCAGCCGACGACGACCCGGCCGACGGGGATGAGCCAGATCGCCGAACTGGCGAGGACGCCGACCTCGAAACTCGAGAGCCCGAACTCCTCGGCGACGACGCCGCTGAAGGGGGCAAAAGAGAACCAGATCAGAAACGAGAAATTGAATCCCAGCGTCGCGAGCGCGAGGGTTCGCCATTTCGTCATCCGGACGGGGGCGCTGTCGGAACCGAACATGCGATCACCCGAAAAGTCACACCCCTCACTCCAAAACTGTTCGATCGAGGAACCGTTTGCCGTCGTACGGTTTCCCGGGTTCCGAGACGCCCCGCGACAGGTTCAATTGGACGGAGACCGAAGCGACGACGAATGGACGAGCCGACGCGGACGACGTGTGCCCGGTGTGCCGTCGGTTGTGGGCTCCGGACGGAGCCGACCGAGAAACCGGCACGCGAGGACCGTTCGCTTCGCGTACGCGGCGATCCGAACCATCCTGTAAGCGAGGGATTGGCCTGCCGGCGCGGGATCGAGGAGACCGCCGGCTCGACGGCCGAACGGCTCACTGAGCCGCTTTTGCGCCGCAACGGGGAACTCGTCGCCGTCGGGTGGGACACCGCCCTCGAAAAGCTCGGGACGCGGCTCCGGGAGGCGATCGATCGGGATCCCGACGGCGTCGGCGTCATCGGGTCCGGACAGCAGACGACGGAGGCCGCGTATCTGCTCGGCAAGGTCGCGAGGGGGGTTCTCGGAACGCGGAACTACGACGCCAACACGACGCTGTGTATGGCCTCGGCGGTGACCGCGTACTACGGCGCGTTCGGTTCGGACGCGCCACCGCCGACGTACGACGATATCCCCGACGCCGAGACGCACGTCGTCTGGGGGGCGAACCCCGCGGTCGCCCACCCGGTTCTGTTCTCGCGGATCCGCCGAAGCGCCGCGGACGGAACGCTCGTCGTCGTGGACCCCGTCGTGACGGAGACGGCCGCCGAAGCGGATAGACACGTTCAGGTGCGGGCGGGCGAGGATCTCGCCCTCGCGCGGGCCGTCCTCGCGTCGATCGTCGGATCGAATCGCCACGACGCCGAGTTCATCGAGGCCAACACCGGGGGGTTCGATCGGCTTCGGTCGGCGCTTCCGGCGCCGGCGACGGCCGCCGAGACAGCCGGCGTCTCGCGTTCCGAGGTCGACGCCATCGCGTCCGCGATGGACCGACGGACGCTTCTGTACTGGGGGATGGGCGTCAACCAGTCGGTTCGGGGGACCGCGACCGCCCGAGCGCTCGTCGATCTCTGTCTCGCGACCGGCAACCTCGGTCCCGGCTCCGGCCCCTTTTCGTTGACCGGACAGGCCAACTCGATGGGAGCCCGTCTCGGCGCCTCGAAGGGAACGTGGCCGGGGAACCGCGGGTTCGACGACCCGGCTGCGCGGCGGGACGTCGCCGATCGGTGGGGCGTCCCGGTCGATCGGCTCCCCGAGGCGACCGGTCCCGGACCCGTCGGGATCGTATCGGCCGTCCGATCCGGGGCGATAGAGACGCTCTGGACGGTCGCGACGAATCCCGCAGTGGGGCTTCCGAACGCGGGCGAGGTCCGTGAGGCGCTCGATTCGGTCTTTCTCGTCGTACAGGACGCCTTCCGCAGCGAGACCGTCGAGTACGCGGATCTCGTGCTCCCGGCCGCGACGTGGGGCGAGACCGCCGGCACGCTCGTCAGTATGGATCGATCGGTCTCGCGGGTCCGACCGAGCCGCGATCCGCCCGGGAAAGCCCGCCGCGACGCGGAAATAATCTCGGCCGTCGGCGAATCCGTCCGTCCCGGGAGCGTCGGAACCGCCGACCCGGAGCGGGTGTTCGAGGAGTTCATCGGACTCACCCGCGACACACCGGCGGACTGTACCCACATCTCCCACGACGCGCTCGAGCGGGAGGGGGCGATCCGGTGGCCACGAACGAGCGCGCGTTCGGGACGGTACCGGTACAGTCGTCCGGGAGGAAGCTTCCGCTTCCCGACGCCGGACGGTCGGGCCCGGTTCTCGCTCGACGTTCCGGGAAGCGCCCCCGAACGCCCGGACGACGCCTACCCGCTCGCGGCGACGACCGCCCGCCGATCCGACGCTTACAACACGGCCGTTCGGACCCGTTCAGGGTCGAAACGGCTTACCGTCGCGGTGAGTCCGGCGACACACGCAGCACACCGAGAATTGATCGCGGGAGACACGGCGGACGTGACCGAGGTCGTATCACGCCACGGCCGCTCGCGCGCTCGAGTGGCTATCGATCCGGATCTCCCCGACGGGTTCGTGTGGCTCCCGATCCACGCCCCGGCGACGAACGTGCTGACCCCCGACGCCGTCGATCCGTGTTCGGGTGAGCCGGGATACAAACACTGTGCGGTCCGGTTCGAAGCGCCGGAGTGAGCCCGTATCCGACGAGCGATCGGTGTACGACTCAACCTGATCGACCGTCAATCGGCTATAGGACCTCTCGTGACACCGTCTCCGAACGAAACGTGGACACAATTGTCGGGTTCGGAGAGCCATTGCCGGGTGCAATCGTCAAACGGCCGATCCCGAAGTCGACGGGACAATACTCGTGGCTCGACGTTTGGTGGGTGTGGTTTCGGGTCGACAGCCGACAGGAGACAGAGCAGTAAACCTGCCGCCACACACCGTTCTATATCGCCATTATTAGTTTATGAACGCCACCACCGTCTCGAACGTATCGTCAGCGAGCGCCGCGGCGAGCGTCGTTTCGTCCACGTCTGGCGTTTCCCGCGGGTACTTCCGATGGAAATGTCCGAGCAGGTTCTCGACGTCCCTGCCCAATAGTTCGCGGCTGTTCTCGTGATCCGTCGGAACGGCTTGCGGCCAATCGAAGACGGTCACGCCTTCGCTGGCGACGAAGACGTTGTACTCGCTCATATCGGCGTGGACGTAGCCGCTCCGGTAGGCGCTCGCCATTTCCGTCAACACGAGATCCAGAACGCCCGTTACCTGTTCGGGTTCGAGTTTCACCCGGGACAGTTCGACCCCGTCGATCCGCTCCATGACGATCGCGTGGCGGTTCTGGTCGACCGGTCGGGGGACCGACACGTCGGGATACAGCGTCTCGAGGGCTTCGTACTCCCGTTCGGCGGCTTTCCGTGCGGTGTAGAGCCAGGATCGATGTTCCTTCTCGGCGGTGTACTCCCGCTCTTTTTGCACCTCCCTGAAGTTCGTGTATCCCTCGCGGTGGTATTTAAGCGCGAGCGGCTGAAACGAGCGGGCCTCGTAGACGTCGCTCTCTTTGCCGACGCCGAGGGGGGCGCCGACCCCGTCGATCGTCTCCCGTTCGGAGAACGTCCGCAACGCGAGGGCGTCGTACCCCTCGAACGTGAGGCGGTACCCGGTGTACTGGATCGTCTTCCGTTCGAGGAGCTCTCGATCCATACACCGATCGATCCGGTACTCGATCTCGCCGGGATCGAGCCGGGAGAACTCCGGGAGTTTGCCGCTTGCGACCCAGCGCGAAAAGCGCATCCCGTGTTCGATCCCGGACAGCAAATGGAAATCCTCCGCCTCCAACTCGGCCATCCGCGTGGCGACGTTCTGTACCATCTCACCGGTCGTAATGGCCGCATGGCCAAAAACGCCCCGTGTGCGATCGGATAGACTATAAACCACATGTCGAGATATCAAATATAGATCTCGTCCTGAACGGACGAACTGCTACTTTTTGTCGGACGGTCCCGAACGCCTCCGTATGGCTCACGTCGAAAACGTCTGGACGTATCCGATCAAGGGGCTCGACGCCACGGAACTCGAAACGGGGCGTCTCACCGAAGCAGGAACGCTTTCAGGGGACCGACGCTACGCGCTCGTCGATCCCTCCGGGGAGGCGCACAACGGCAAACAGATCGAGACGCTCCACGAGATCACTTCGGAGTACGATCTCGAAACGGGGCGACTCACGCTCTCGGTGGACAATCGAGAGAACACCGACCAGTTCGACCTCCCCGACGAACGGGACGCGGCGGGCGAGTGGTTCAGCGAGTTCGTCGGCGAACCGCTCGAACTCCGTCGCCGGGGGCCACCGTCGTTCGTCGATCGTCCCGATCTCGGCCCGTCGGTCATCAGTACGGAAACGCTCGAGGAGGTGGCGTCGTGGTTCGAGTGGATGACCCCCGAAAGCGCCCGCCGAAGGCTCCGACCCAACGTCGAGATCGGCGGTGTACCCGCCTTCTGGGAGGATCAGTTCCTCGGTGAAGACGCGCCGGAGTTCGAGATCGGCAGCGTTCGCTTCGAGGGCGCGGAGGCCTGTGCGCGCTGTGTCGTCCCCTCTCGGGATCCGGAAACCGGCGAACCGACCGAGAGGTTCCGAGAGCGGTTCATCGAGCGGCGCGAAGCGACGCTGCCGGAGTGGGTCGATGAAGACGCACTCGAGCATTTCTACACGGTGATGGTGATCACGAACGTTCCGGACGCCGGCCGCGGTGAGACGATCCGTGTCGGGGATCCGGTATCGATCGACGGCGGAGCCGACGAATAAACGGTTCGATATCTCGTTGGCCGGCCACGGTTCGGTATCTATTGCCGGGGCGCTATCGCCGCAGGAACGACGGCAGGTCGAGACTGTCCGGTAGCCCCCCTTTTGTCGTCCCCTTCGGCACGGAGAGAAACTCCGGGAGGGACTCCGGGCGGTCCGGGCGATCCGCAGTACCGGGCTCCGCCAACGTCTCCTCGACGAGTCGGTTCCAGATGGTCTCGTTGTCCTCGTCGGCCGTCTCCAACTCGAGGGCCTTCGCCCGCCCCTCGTCGTAGGCGAGTTCGACGATGCTCTCGTCGTAGGCGTCCGGTGATCGATTTTTCAGCCGGTCGTACGCCCCCTCGTCCGGCGTCCCACAGACCGACGCGACGCCGAGTGCGTACGCCCGCTCGAGCACCTCGTCGGTGGTGTACTCCGATCGTTCGTCGAAATACCGGTCGTACATGGTTATCTCCCGTTCCGCTTCGTTCCGATCGTTATCCCGTCGCTACCGAACGAGAGATCGTGAATGTCGGTGTCGATCGCGGTTCCGCGCATTTTCAACACCTGGATCCCCCGTTGCATCCCGCCGTCCTCGAGGAAGTTATGCAGAAAGACGACGCCGTGAGCCAGATAATGCTCGTCGGCGTACGCCGAGGGATCGGTCATCTCCGAGATCAACACGACCGTCGCGTCGGTCCGTTTCAGCGACGTCAGAAACTGGATCGTGTTGCTCTCGGCGTCCGAAAGGAAATGCTCGAGCAGCATCGTCGAGTCGATGACGACTCGCTCGATCCCGTTCGAGTCGATGAACCCGGTCAGACGGTTGACGAGACTCGAGGCGTCGCGGTGTTTCCCCGGGGGACGGAACAGCCGCTTGCCGTCCGAGGAGAACACGTCGACGAACGTCAACCGATCCGTCTCGATCGCTCGATCGAATCCGAACCCGTAGCTCGACATGTCCTCGACGATGTCCCCGCGGGATTCGTGCATGCTCACGAACAGACAGGACTCCCCCTGTCTGGCCCCTTCGACGAGAAACTGTGTCGACAGAGTCGTCTTCCCGCTTCCGGGGGGACCAGACAGCACGTAGAGGCGGCCTGCCGGCAACCCGCCCTCGACGAGCGAGTCGAACCCCGTCACGCCGCTGGAAACTCTCATACGCGGGATAGGGTCAACGGCGTATATAATCCCTTTTTCCGACTCAGTAGCTAAGTTCCACGGTCGACTTTCGGGAGGTCCGGAACACGGATGACCGATGAAGCCGAAAGGGGAACCGATGATACGCGAACTCGCCGAAGCGGTGCGCCGGCCGGAGTACACCGGCGAGAACCGTTGTCTCCCCTGTACCGTCGTGAATGTGCTCATCGCGACGGTGCTTGGAGCGGTCGTCTCGAAGCGATCGAGACTCGGCGGTGCGGCCGTCGTCGCGGTCTCGCTCGCCTCGATCTACCTCCGCGGGTATCTGGTGCCCGGGACTCCCGAGCTGACGAAACGGTATCTGCCCCGGGCCGTGCTCCGGTGGTTCGGAAAGGAGCCGGACGTCGAAGTGGCGAGTGGTCTCGGCGCTTCGACCCCACCGACGACGGACGGGGATGGCCGGGACGTCAACGAATCGGACGACTCGGCGGGCGGCGCCGATCCGACACCCGGCGATGGCGGAGAGGAAAACGCCGAATCAGACGACGCCGACGAAACGGCGGTTCCCGAAGACCTCGAGGCGTACCTCTCGCGGGCGGGGATCCTCGAACCGTGCGAGGACCGGGACGATCTCTGTCTGTCCTCGGCGTTCGAAACGGAGTGGCTCGGGGCCATCGACGAGGTCCTCGAGGCGGATGTCGACACGGAGTTGGCCGTCGAGGCGTTCGGGTTCGACGGCTCCGAGGAGTTCGAGCTCGAGGAGACCGGCGAGGGTGCCTACGCGCTCCGGTTCGGCGAGGTCGGCGAGGGAACTGCCTACAACGCCGGGATGTGGCCCTCCCGGGCCGCCGTCGTGGCCGACGTCGCCGCGAGCGAGCCGCTCGGTTCGTGGCTCGAGGAGTGGGACGAGTACGGCCCCCAACAGAAGGGACAGATCCTCAACGGAATCCGGATGTTTCTCGAGACCTGTCCGACCGCCGAGGGCGGCGTCACGATGACCGAAGAGACCGTCAAATCCTGCTGTAGTTCCAGTACGGTCTTCGCCGTGGTCTGTGAAGAGACCGGCGAGCGGCTCTTCGAACATCAGGTCCCGGGGTGAGGCCGGCGTCGATCCGTCGGTCCCCGTTTCCGATCCCAATTAGCTATGTCCCCACCCCACCAACGACGGGTATGCTGATCGAGATACTCCTCTTCGAGGGGTTCGACGAACTCGACGCGATCGGTCCCTACGAGGTGTTCCGGCTCGCATCCCGTCACGGCGATATCGACGCCGAACTCGTGACGGAGAAACCGGCGGATCGGATCGAAGCCAGAAGCGGGCTCCGGATCGAACCGGACGGCGTCGTCTCCGACGACCCCGACGCCCTCCTCGTTCCCGGCGGCGGCTGGAGTGATCGCGACGCGCCGGGCGTCGGTCGCGAGTACGAGCGCGGCGAGCTGCCAGAGATCATCGCCGACCGGTTCGAGTCGGGGTCGACCGTCGCGTCCGTCTGTACCGGCTCGCTCCTGTTGGCCGCGGCCGGGATCTTGGACGGTCGTCCGGCCGCGACACACCACACCGCACGCGAGGACCTCCGGGACATGGGCGTCGACGTGCGAGAGGACCGGTTCGTCGACGACGGGGCGGTTCTCACCGCAGGTGGCATCACTTCGGGGTTCGACCTCGCGCTCCATCTCGTCGAACGGGAGTGTGGGCCGGCGATCGCCGACACCGTCGCCGGGGAACTCGAGTACGAACGAGCGATTTAGGAGGCTGCCCGTCGCATGGGTAACCGTGCGACTCGAAAACACGTACATCGCCGTCGACGGGGTCGGCGAGACCACCGAACGGGAGCTGTGGGCCTCGGGCGCTCGAACCTGGTCCGAGTTCGACCGGCGACTCTGCGGCCCGACGACCGCCGATCGGATCGAATCGTTCATCGAACGGGCCCGTCCCCACCTGGCAGACGGCGACGCCGAGTTCTTCGAGCACGCCTTACCGAAACGCGAGCAGTGGCGGCTCTACGAGAACTTCCGCGAGTCGGCGTGTTTCCTTGACATCGAGACGACCGGGCTGGATCACACCCACGACGACGTGACCTGTGTCAGTTTCCACCGCGGCGGCCGGACGGAAACGCTCGTCAACGGCGACGATCTCACCCGCGAAAACCTTCGGGAGCTGCTCGAGGCACCGCTTTTGGTGACGTTCAACGGCGCCAGGTTCGACGTTCCGTTCCTCGAATCCGCGTTCGGTCTCGAGATCGACCGCCCGCATCTCGATCTCATGTACCCCTGTCGACGCGTCGGGCTGACGGGCGGGCTGAAGGCGATCGAACCCGAGGTCGGTATCGAACGGGATCGTCCGGATCTCTCCGGAGAGGACGCCGTCCGCCTGTGGCGCGAACACGAACGCGGCGTCGACGGCGCACTCGAGACACTCGTCTCGTACAACCGCGAGGACACGGTGAACCTGCGGACGGTCGCCGACCGGACCGTCGAGCGACTCGACCGGAAACTGCTGCCCTGAAGACACAACCGCTTTGGGGCCTCCGCCGACACCCCGTGTATGGACTGGCGGTTCATTCCCGAAGAACGGCTCGGCGGCCCCACCGCCATGGCGCTCGACGAGGTCGCCGCGGAGACGGTCGCCTCCGGCGGTCCGGCGACGGTCAGACTCTATCGGTGGACACCGAGCACCGTCTCGCTCGGCTACGGTAACGATCCGAAGATCGTCGATCGGCAGTACTGTACCGAGCACGACATCGACGTCACCAGACGACAGACCGGTGGCGGGGCGATCTATCACGACGGCTACGGTGACGTGGCCTACTCGATCATCGCCCCCAGGTCGGCCTTCCCCGGCGACGTCACCGAGTGCTATCGAGAGCTTCTTTCGCCCGTCTTTTCCGCCTTCGAGGCCGTCGGCGCCGACGTCGGTTTCGCCCCCGAACGATCCGACCCGCTCTGGGAGCCGCTCTGTTATCTGCTCGGGCTCGACCCGGCCCACGACCTCGTCGGGCCCGACGGCCGTAAGATCGCCGGCAACGCCCAGTACCGGACCAGCGACGCGATCGTCCAGCACGGCTCGCTGACGTTCGAGTCCGATCCCGAGGCCCACCTCGCCCCGTTCGTCGATCCACCGGTCGCTCCCAAGACCTTCGCCGACCGCGTCGGCGGGCTCTCGGCGATCGACGGCGTCGACGTCGACAGATCGGGGTTCGTCGACGCCCTCGAGTCGGCGCTTTCGGCGTGGGCCGGCGCCGATCCGGGGGTCTGGAGCGACGCCGAGCGCGACCGCGCCGCCGAGCTGTGCGAAACCAAATACGACGACGACCGGTGGGTCCACGATCGGATCGATCCGGCCGATTGATACGGGATCGGCGTCGGTCCCCACCCACCGTTAAGTGAGTACCCGTTCATCTACCCCATATGTCCGACGAATACAGCATGGTCCGGGTCTCCGAGCTCGACACGAAACCGTCGGCGGTCTCCGGCACGGAGCACGTCGATCTCTTCGGGGAGCTCGGCTGTACCGAGATGCGCCCGAAAGTCTGGTATCTCTCGGAGGGCGATTCGATGAGCTATCACCGACAGGCCGAACAGGAGGAGTTCTACTACGTCCTCTCGGGTCCCGGCCGGCTTCGGGTCGGCGAGGAGTACGTGGACGTCCCCGAGGGATCGGCGCTTCGGATCCCGCCGGAGACGTCCCGACAGATCCTCAACGACGGCGAGGGCGGTTCGGGCGAACACGTCTGGCTCGTTATCGGCGCCCCGAACGTCCCCGACGACGGCCTGCCGGCCGCCGACGAGTAGCCGGATCCGAAGCCCCTATTGTCGGCCTCCACCGAACGGAGATATGCTTCGGATCGGTGCGCACACCTCAATCGCGGGTGGCGTCGACAACGCGGTCGAAGAACAGCTCGAGTACGACGGCAACTGCGGTCAGATCTTCACCCACTCCCCGCAGGTCTGGCAGGACCCGAACATCGACGACGAGGAGGCCGAGCGTTTCCGGACCGTCTCCGAGGAGCACGGCGTCGGTCCGTGGGTCATACACAGTTCGTATCTCGTCAATCTCTGTACCCCCAAAGAGGACCTCCGGCGGAAGTCGATCGACTCGATGCAGGCCGAACTCGACGCGGCGGCGACGCTCGATATCCCCTACGTCAACGTCCACCTCGGCGCGCACACCGGCGCCGGCGTCGAGGGCGGTCTCGACAACGCCGCCTCGGCACTGGAGGAACTCTCGGTCCCCGACGGCGTGACGGTGCTCATCGAATCAGACGCGGGCAGCGGAACGAAACTCGGAGGGAGCTTCGAGGAGATCGCCGGCGTCCTCGATCGCTGTGGCTTGGATCTGGACGTCTGTCTCGATACGGCGCATATGTTCGCCGCCGGCTACGATCTCTCGACGGCCGAGGGCGTCGAGGAGACCTTCGAGGACTTCGAGGAGACTGTCGGGCTCGAACATCTCCGGTGTATCCATCTCAACGACTCGAAGCACGCCTGCGGAACGAACAAGGACGAACACGCACACATCGGCGAGGGGTTGATCGGCGAGGTGGGAATGCGCGCCGTCATCAACCACGAGGCTGTCGAGGGGCTCCCGCTCGTCCTCGAGACGCCGACCGAGGACGGCAAGTCCTACGCCTGGAACGTCGAACGGGTTCGGGAGCTTCACGACCGATAGCGCCCCCGCGATCGACGGTATGTTTCCCTTGTACCGGGGAACGGAGTTCATAACTATTCGTGTGGCCCGTGCTGACGGTCGTATGCGATGTACGCTCGTCTGTGAGTGTGGCAGTTCGATCCAACTCGACCCCGAGGACCGCCGCTCGGAGTGTCCCGACTGTCGTGCGAGTTACGCGGTGACGATCACACGGCTCAGACCGCCCGCGGAGTCGGTCTGATCCCCGGTCGGCACTGTTTCGGCGCTGACGAGCGATCGCTGCCGGAGCGTTTTTGGGTCGGAGTGCCCAAACTCGGCCGATGCGGGAGTTCGACGCCGACTACTTGCGCGAGACGCGCCAGGGCATGTGGGCCGATAGCCGCGAGGCGCTCTCGGGGCTCGAACTCGAAACGAGCGAGCGCGTCCTCGACGTCGGTTGCGGCGAGGGCGCACTGACTCGCGTTCTCCGCGAGGAGTGTCCCGGCGAGGTCGTCGGCTGCGACCGGGACGCCCGCCTGCTCGCCGAACTGGCGGGCCCGATCGTCCGCGGGGACGCCTGCCGGCTCCCGTTTTCCGACGACAGTTTCGACACCGTCGTCTGTCAGGCGCTTTTGATCAACCTCCCCGAACCGGAACGGGCGATCGGGGAGTTCGTCCGCGTCGCCCGCGAACGCGTCGCCTGTATCGAACCCGACAACGGAGCGGTCGTCGTCGAATCGAGCGTCGACGCCGAGTGCGGCCTCGCGAAACGCGCGCGGGACCGGTACATTTCAGGCGTCGAAACCGACGTGACGCTCGGGGCCGACGCGGCGAAGCTACTCGAGGCCGCAGGCCTTTCGGCCGTCAGCACGCGCCGCTACGAGCAGACGCTCGTCGTCGAACCCCCCTACACCGAGGCGGATCTCG
>CAZWZX010000038.1:1686-14524 GCA_964638655.1 uncultured Natronomonas sp. | reverse complement strand
GAACGTCGGCGGGGATCTCCCACAGGAGCGCGCCGAGAAGCGTCGTCTTTCCGGCACCACGGGATCCGGCGACGAGGGTCGCCGAGCCGCGTGACGTTACGACCGCGAGAAAGGCGGCGATATCGGCCGAAACCGTCCCGTTTTCGACCAACTCGGCGAGCCGAAAGGCCGACTCGTCGTGAGCCCGAAAGGTGAACCCGGTTCCGTCGCTGACCGGATCGGTGACGCCCGCGACCCGGATCCGACGACCGGAGGCGTCGGCCGTCGCGGCGAGGGTCGGATCCGCCTGTGAGAACGCCCGCCCGCTCGAGCGCCGAAAGCGCGAGGCGAGCGCCTCGATCCCCGTCTCGGTCAGCCGAACGTTCGTCCGAAACGTCTCGCCGGCACAGCGGACCCGGATACGGTTGTCCGTCACCGGGGCGGTCACAAACACGTCGGAAACGTCGGGATCGGCGAAGCAATCGTCGAGAACGCCGAGCCCTCGAGTGTGTTTGGCGAGTGCGGCGACGAGCGTTCCGACCGGCTGTCCGTCGGTCGCGACGGAACGGACCGCACGCGAGGGGGCACGCTCGCCGCCGCTGACAGCGCCACGGGCTAGCCGTCGGTGGGCGGCCGCGAGCGTCGCCGTGGCGTCGGCGTCGAGCCGGTGTTCGGCGGGGATGAGATGATACGTATCGAGCGGATCGCCGGCGTATTTTCGGACGATCGCACCCGTATCCAGCTCGTACCGTTCTTCGAGAACTGCATCCGACGGTGGCTGGGTCGCGACCCTCGAGCGGGCGACGGTCGGCCCGACGTGTGGGCGAAGCAGCGTCCCGTAGTCGCCCCCGAGAAACGCCGAAAGCCCGGTTTCGGCGACGAGTCGGGAGTGGGTCTCGTTCCGCCCCGCCGCTGTCCGACCGGCACCGAGCGGGTCCTCCCGTGCCCGCTCGGCCAGCGCCCCGTCGTGGAACTCGATCGCGTCGGCGAAACGGCCGGCGGCGACGAGCAGCCCGGCGGCGCCGTCCTCGTAGGCTCGCTCGAACCCGTTCGCTCGGGTACAGATCGATTCGACGTCCCGCCGCTGTAGCGCCTCGACGACGGTCCGCCGGCAGGCCGGCTCCTCCGTGAGCCGCCCCGCCCCGGGACAGTCGGTGCTCTCGACGCGAAGCTGGTCGGCCTCGAACGTCGGCTCACAGTCACAGTCGGCATCTGACGACAGCAGTCGGGCGAGCACGGGACGTCTGGCCCCGGATTGGTATTTAAACCCTCGTCCCGTCGGAGCGCTCCGCTGCGGGACGGGCGAGAACGACCGCCCGATCGCCGAGCGAGACGAACGACAGCCGGAGCCGAATCCGGTCCCTCACGACGATCGGCGCCTCGACGCGGAGCGGAACGGACGGTTCGACGGTGTGGTTCGGACCGTCCGGAGGCTTCCAGCGTAACGCTCCGTCGCCGATCCGAACCCGTCCACGTTCGACGAACGTCGTATCGGGGACCCGAACGACGACCGTGGTCCCGGCAGGATCGTCGGCAGGGGCGATCGGATCGTTTTCCGCCGCGAGCCGCTCCGCGGTGTCGTCGACCGACTCGAGATCGTCGATCGCGAGGGCGGCGCTCCGTTCGCGATCGACACGCTCGGCGCTCGGAAGTGCGATCCCGAACAGTGCGGTCGTCAGTGCGACGGCGAGAACGACACGGATCAAAGTCGGGATCTGAGGCGGGAGAGCGGTGAGGATCCCACCGTTTCGTCACTGTTCTCCCCGACCGCGTCATCGTTTTCCACCCGTCCGTCGTCGGCCCGTTCGGGATCGACGTGGCGCTCGATCGCCTCGGCCTTCCGCAGCGCCCGATCGGCTCGCCGCTCGATGTCTTCGTTGACCGAGCGAACGGAGCCGACGTAGCCGCGAAGCGCCCGCACGGCGGCCTCGAGTTCGGCGATCCTCGTCTCGAGTTCGGCCAGTCGGTCGGCGCGTTCGAGCGGTTCGTCCTCTGTCAACGCCCGCTCGACGGCGTTCAGCCGACGCTCGACGGAGTCGCGATCGGGATCGTTCGGTTGCACGCGAGGGGATGGTTCGGTATCGAATATAAACCGTCGGCTACAGGAGCGACGCGCCGTCGAAATCGCCGCGGCTCGTCTCGATGTCGAGCAACTCGAGGATCGTCGGCGCGATATCGTACAGGTCGGCGTCTTCGACCGTTGCGCTGTCGTCGTCGACGAACAGACAAGCGTCGCCGAAGCTGTGCATGCCGTTTCTGGGACCGGTGTCGAACACCTTCTCGCCGCCCCGGAAGCCGGCTTTGAGATCGAAGCCCTGGTTGGGAATGACGATGAGGTCGGGGGCGATGTCGGCGTGATCACCCCGGAAGGCGTCCTCCTTCGTGACGATGCGGTCGGCGACCGGACGCCCCTCGGGCCCTTCGAGCGCCTCGAGTTCGGATCTGAGCTCGGCCCGAACGGATTCGTACTCGTCTTCTGGAACGGAACCGCGCGGTTCTCTGCCCTCGAGGTTCAGATAGAAGCGACCCGGGATCAGCGAGTACGCTCGAGTATCGTCAGCGATGTCACCGAGACTGTCGTGGTCGTCGTCCTCGAAGGACAGCCAGCCCCTTTCCTCCAGCCAGACGTTGCATTTGACCTCGTAATCGAGCGGCATGAACCCGTGATCGGAGGCGACCATCATCGCGGTCTTCTCGCCCAAAAGCGACCGGAGCTCGCCGAGATAGCCGTCGAGTTTCTCGTAGAACTCGAGGAACTCCTCTCTGTACTCGCCGTCCTCGACGTAATCTTTGAACAGGAAGTGATTCACCCGATCGGTCGTCATGAACACGCCGAAAAAGAGACTCCAGTCTTCGGCCTCGATGTAGTGTTTGAACGCTTCGAACCGGGCATCGAGCGTTCTGTGGGCGTCCTCGATGAACTTCTCTTTGTCCGCCTTGTGACCGAGTTTGGCGTTGACGTCGATCTTGTAATCGAGGTCCTCGAGCGTCTTCCGGAGCTCGTCCGGGTAGGCGGCCTTCTCGATGCCGGGGGAGAGAAAGCCGCTGACCATCCGCTGGATGTCCCTGTCCGGCGGGAACGTCACGGGAACGTTCATCACCGTCGTCTCGCCGCCGGCTTCGTCGACGCGTGACCACAGGCGGGTCGCCTGTACGTCCTGTCCCATGGGAACGTACGTGTCGTAGCTGCCGACCTCCCGGTCCTGGAAGCCGTAGACACCGGTTTCACCGGGGTTGACGCCGGTGGTGAGCGCGGGCCAGCAGGCGCTGGACTCCGGCGGCACGATGGAGTCTATCGAACCGCCCGACGCCATGTCGTGGAGGTTCTCGAACGTTTCCTCGTTGTCCGCGATCAACGAGTACGGCACGCCGTCGATACCGAAAAAAGCGACCCGGGGCCCGTCGCCGCCGCGGAGCCGATCGAACAGTCCCATACGCCCGTCTGGGAGAGGCTGATACAAGAAGTTTCGTTTCGCTCGGAAAACTGGACGGCGGTCAGCGAACGTGGCAATCCGTGCCGGCAGGACGGCTACGCTTCGCCGTCCGGACCGGTTCCGGATCGCCGCCGTAAGTTCTCCGGGACGACCGTGGGATGATCGATTCCGAACGCCCCCGGTCCGTCAGGACGCTCCTCCGGGTCCGTGCTCATACGAGCCGATACGCCACTCTCCCGTAAATATCGTTCCATAATCATAACGGATGTTGACTCCCTACCGTATGCACTACGGGAATAATGAAGCCAATCCGCGCCGTAGCTGTGTTCTTTCCGAGAATTATCGCTGCGAATACCGGCCTCAGCCGAAACGTTCCTCGTAGAGATCCTGTGCGTGTTCGATGGCGTCCATCGCCGCCTGTCTGTCCTCCCAGCCCAGCGTCTCGACTTCCTTGCCCTCCTCTAGGTTCTTGTACGTCCCGAAGAACTCGTCGATCTCGTCGAGCGTCTGCTGTGGGATGTCCTCGAGGTCCTCGAGGTGATCGTACCGGGGATCCTCCGTCGGAACGGCGATGACCTTGTCGTCCTGCTCGCCGTCGTCGTCCATCTTCATGAGCGCGATCGGACGGGCTTCGATCACACAGCCGGGGAACGTCCGATCTTCGACCAACACGAGCACGTCGAAGGGGTCCTCGTCGTCGTAGTACGACTGCGGGATGAAACCGTAATCGGACGGATAATGGACGTTCGAGTGGAGCACACGGTCGAGCACGACCGCGGGGATGTCCTTGTCGTACTCGTATTTGTTTCGTTCGCCCTTGAGACACTCGACGACGGCGTAGATCTCTTCGGGTGCGTTCGGACCGGTCTCGAGATCCTCCCAGAGGTTTGCTCCAGCCATGTACGGGCGTGGGACTGACGGGCGCAAAGAGCTTTCGACACGGATCGAGAGCCGGGGAACGTGAATTTAAAAAGACTCAGACCGAGCCGGCCGTCTCGAATATCAGCTTCATCGAGCGCTCGAGGCGTTCGCGCTGTTCCCCGCTCGGCCACGCGTTCCGGCGGAAATACTCCCGCCGGAACTCCTCGCGTTCGGACATCGTGGCCGATCCGATCGGCTTCGCGTAGTGGTTGCTCATGAACGCCGCGAAGGCGTCGGCCGTCTCGCCGTGGACGTCGCCGTGCCGATCCCGAACCGCCGACGCGATCGCCCGGTTGTGTTCGTCGATCTCGGCCCAGTCCTCGCCGGATCCGGGACCGGAGAGCGATCGTTCGATCGCCCGATCGGTGTCGCCGATCGCCTCCAGTTTGGCGGTGCCGTCCTCGATCCACTCCGTCGGGTACAGGACCAGCGTCGATCCCGTATCACCCTCTCTGATTCGCGTCTCGTAGCCGTGCTCGCCCAGAAGTGCCGCGCGCTCTTCGAGGTAGGCGTCCCGTTCGTCCCCGTCGACCGCGGCACGCGCCTGCCGGGTGAGCGTCACCGCCCGATCGATCACGTTCGTCGGCAGTGAGTCGTCCTCGTCAGCCATCGAGCGCCTCGTTCGCGAGTTCGTCCGCACGGCCGTTTATGTCTCTCGGAACGTGATCGATCGACCACTCCTCGACGTCCCGGAGCAGTTCCCGAACGCGAACGCGGTTTTCGCGAAGCGTCGGATCGTTCGTGTCCCACTCGCCGCGAACCTGCTTGACGACGAGTTGGGAGTCGCCCTTGAGCCGTAGCTCCTCGAACCCGTAATCGGTCGCGGCTTCGAGCGCCGCGATGAGCGCCCGGTATTCGGCCTGGTTGTTCGTCGCGCGCCCGATCCGCTCGGAGCCTTCGGCGGCGATCCCGTCGGCGGTGACGATGACCCATCCGACCGCGGCCGGGCCGGGGTTCCCGCGTGCGGCGCCGTCGAAATAAACGTGAGCCCTACCGCCGCCGTCCTGCAGTAACCCGACGAGCCGCGCCGGATCTCGGCCCTGGACGACGACGCTGTCCTCGTAGGCGACGGCGGTCGCTCCCTCGCGTTCGGCCCGCCACAGTTCGTGATCGGTGTTGCCCGGACGGACGTCGACCCCTTCGGCCTCTAGCCGCTCGCGGGCGAGTTCCGGATCACAGTCGATAACCGGCATACGTTCGGCTGTCGGGCGGTCGGCGTTAGCTTTGCGGTCCAGTCGTAGGCGACTCGACTGCGCTCGTCTTCGGTAGCGCGCCCGAACGACTATTACGAGCCGAGATCCAACGGCGAGTATGCGCCTCGACGAGTACGTGAACGGACTCGACCGCGACGAATCGGTCGAACTCCGCAAGCTCGCCGAGGAGAAGTCGTATGCGGTTACCGAATACCTCGACGACGCCCGGACCCGGTTCGACGAGACTCTCACCGGGGAGACGCTGGTCGGCTCGACGGCACCGTCGGTCTTCGTCGGGCGCTCCAGCTATCCCAGCGTGTCCGCGGGGCTGCTCGCCCCCGTCGGTAACGAAGCGGACGCCGCCGACTACGTGACCACCGGCGAGTGGTATCGGGAGGGCTACAGCATCGACGACGTCTTCCGGCGGCGGACGGGCCTTTTGAACTCCACGCGCCGGTCGAACGTCGACGTTCACGACGTCTGGGACGGCTTCGTCGGCACCCAACGCGAGGTCGCGATCGCCGACCGGCCGGTCGACGTCGAACTCGGCCTCGAGGGCTCTCCGGGGTTCGATCTCGACGGCTCGCTGGAGGACATCGCGGCGCCGAGAGGTCCCCGTGCGAACGCCGACACCGCCCGCGTGACGGAGAACCCCTCCGTTCCACGCGCGATCGAGAAGACGCTCTCGGACGACGACTGGCGCGCCGACGGGGCGATCGCGTATCTCTACCGCCGAGGGTTCGACGTCTACGAGATCAACAACGTGCTGTCTGTCGGCGCCCTCGGCCGGGGCGAGCACAGACGGCTCGTTCCGACCCGGTGGTCGATCACGGCAGTCGACGACACGGTCGGGCAGTACCTCCGGGGCACCATCCGGAACGCACCCACCGTCGATCGGACGCTCGTGTGGCACAACAGCTACATGGGCAACGAGTACTGGGTGATCGCGACGCCCGGCGACTGGGAGTTCGAGCTACTGGAGTTGAAAGCCCCGGGGAGCATCTGGAACCCCGATCCGAACGGTCGGCTGTATATGGCCGCCGACAGCGAGGGGTACGAGGGGCGGACCGGCTACGTCGAGGAGACCTCGGGAGCGTACTACGCGGCCCGGCTCGGCGTCCTAGAGGAGCTGGCCGACCGTGACAGACAGGCGACCGTGTTCGTCATCCGGCACGCGACCGACGAGTACTGGGCACCCGTCGGCGTCTGGCAGATCCGCGAGTCGATCCGCGACGCGTTCGAAAACGAGCCGGCCGTCGCCGAGACGTTCCACGGAGCGATCCGGCAACTCGTTCCGCGGTTGCCGGTGTCGATGGCCGATCTCGAGCGAAAGTCGACGCTCGCGGCCGGGGTCCAGAGCGATCTCTCGGCGTTCGGCGGTGGTGTCGATACGATACCTGACTCCCGAAGCCGTTAAGCCCGTCTCGACCGACGCTGGGGGTATGTCGGTTACCGGTCCGATCGTCCTCGTCGCGGCGCTTTCGGTCGCCTTTCTTTTGTTTCCGGCGCTGTATCTGTACAAGATGTTGCGGGAGCGACGTGTCTTCGAGCGGTATTTGCAGCGATGAGGCGAGGCCCGAGGACCGCCCCGACGGGGAGAAACCACTTAACCGACCACGCGAAAGAGGGCACAACGAGCGATGCTGCTCATCCTGTGTGTCGACCTGGACGACGATCTCGGCCGGAAGACGGGGTTCGAGACGCCCGTCGTCGGTCGCGATAACGTCGAGGCGGCCGCCGTCGCGCTGGCCACCGCCGATCCCGAGGATTCGGACGTGAACGTCTGTTTCCAGGGCGTCCATCTCCACGACAGCATCGACGACGAGTCCGTCGAAGTGGCGGTCGTCACCGGAACCGCCAAGGCCGACGTCTCCGCGAACCGGAAGGTCGGCAAGGAGGTCGACACCGTTCTCGCGTCGCTGTCGACCGGCGAGGACGTCCGGGCGATCGTCGTCACCGACGGCGCACAGGACGAGAGCGTGCTGCCGGTGATCCGATCGAGGGTCCCGATCGACGGCGTCCGACGGGTGGTCGTCCGACAGGCCCAGGATCTCGAATCGATGTACTACACGTTCAAGCAGGTGCTGGCGGATCCCGAGACCCGGGGGACGATCCTGATCCCGCTGGGTATTTTGCTTCTCATCTATCCGATCTCGATCGTCGCGGAGATGATCGGACTGCCCGGCTCGACGCTCGGCGTCATCTCGGCACTGTTGGGGCTGTACGTCCTCTTCCGCGGGCTGGGGCTCGAAGAGACGATCGACGAAACGCTCGAGCGGATCCGTGTCGGCCTCTTTTCGGGGCGGGTCCAGTTCATTACGTACGTCGTCGCGGCGGCGCTGATCGTCGTCGGCGGCGTCGGCGGATCCGAGGCGATGGAGACGCTGACCGGGTCGGACCCCGATCCGGTTCAGACGGGGGCCGCATTCGTTTACGGCGCCGTCCAGTGGGCCGCCGCGGCCGGCGTCGTCGCCGCGCTCGGCCGCATCACCGACGAGTATCTCGCCGGCGGGTTCCGCTGGCGCTATCTCAACGCACCCTTCTACGTCACCGCGATCGCGGTGGTGTTACACGGTCTGAGCGCGTTTTTCCTCACCCTGCCGTTCGCCGGGCTGTCGTATCTCGCGGTGACGCTGACGACGGGGACGTTCATCGGGCTCGCCAGCACGCTCGCGTTCGCCGTCGCGGAGCAGCGCTACCCCCAGAACCGGGACCGAGAGCTCACGGGCTGAAATCGAACAGGTGGTGGCGCCGCCCGACGATCCCTCCACCACGCGTTCGTCCGTGGGCCGTCGGCAGTCAGTCAACGCATAGACGGTCTGCCCGCGGTATCGGTTGTAAATGGTCGTCTATCCGGAGCTAAACGACGGCCAACCCCGTGACATCCGGCACACCGAGCGAACGATGCCGCCAGCCGTCACCGGCGTTCACCAGAAACACCCCGTCCCCGGTGACCGCGTAAGCGTTGTCGGTGTAAGCGAGTGCCGCGATCCGTCCACCGACCGGCAGTTCCGTTTCGCCCCAAGCGGTTTCGAGACCGTCCTTTCGGTACAGCGTATCAGAGGTCGCCGCGGCGCTCCGTTCGCCGTCGCTCGAGACGACGGTGAACGCCCCTTCGAGGGCGCACATCCAGCCGTTGGCGAGATAATACAGCCCCGATCCCGTCGCGGCCAGCGGCGTTCCGGTCGTCGAAACGTCGCGGGCGTCCGCGAGTCCGACGTGTGTTCCATCGAGGGTATAGATCCCGGAACCTGCGGCGACCATATCGCCGTCGATCGCTCTGACGTCCTCGATCGTGGCGAGCGGTTCCCACCCGTCCCCGTAGCGAGCGAGACGACCCTCCCCCGTAGCGACGAGAGCGCCGTTCTCGTCGTATCCGACGGCGCTCGCGGGTCCGAACCCGGTTGCGTGGAAGGCACCGTCGGCTCGAACGAGCACGTCCTCGGGCGTGCCGACGGCGAGACGGCCGTCCGCGGACGCGACGTCGGTCACTTCACCCGTTCGCTCCAGAGAGAACTCGCCGACGATATCGTCGGAGACAGAGACGCGAACCGCGCCGCTTTTGGTGCCGACGAACGCCGTCGTCGCGTCCGTCGCGTCGGCATAGACTCGCTTTTCGGGGAGGGAGATGTCCTCGTCGCTCATGCGTCTTCGGTAGAAGGATCGCCGCCGTGGTCTATATTTCGGTCGAGCGCTCGAGGAACCGCTCGAACGTCCGTTCGCCCCACGTGAGGGCGTCGTCGTCACCGGTAAACGCCGCGCCGATCAACACGCCGCCGTCGTATCCGAACAGTCCCATCTCTTCGTCGTCGAACAGGACGACCGCGAACGGGAGTTCCCCGTCGATACGGCTGATCCCGAGCCCGTCGGTCGCGGTCGCCGCCGCGAAGCGGTCGTACTCCGAGCGGAGCCTCGAGAGCGCGTCGGCTTCGACGACGACCGTCGCCGTCCGTTCGCCCGCCTCGACGTCGTCGTGGATATCCGCCAGAAACCGCGGCATTCCGGACGGTGAGACGACTCGGAGGTGATCCGAGCGCTCACCGGCCGCCGAAAGCCGATCGAGCGGCCGTTCGGGCGCGTGTCGTCCGGGAACGATGATCCGGCTGCGCTCGAAAAGCGACGGCGGAAACGGACGATCGTCCGGGAGCGTTTCGAGCAGTCGGCGTCCGGCGTCGAGTCGGCGAAGGCGAGCCAGATACTCGTCGTGACGCTGCCAGGCGAACCGGCCGAACCCCGTGAGCTCGTAGCGACCGTTCCGCTGGATGACGATGTCGGCCTCGGCCAGTTCCTGCAGCGATTTATAAACCGTCGACCGGGAGACGCCGAGCTCGTCGCGGAGCGTGCGTTGGTCCTTCGGCGTATCCGCGAGTGACTCGAGGAGCGCCGTTCGCTTGCGGAGGAGATCGGCGACCGTCTCGATATCACCGTGGCCGTTTCCGCCCGACTGAGCCATTTCGTTCGAATCGCGAACCCAAGACACCTCAAACTTTCGTACTTCGAGACGAATCCGAGGGTCCGAACAGCGTTCGACGTTCGAACGCTCGTGCGGCGTATAACGTAAAGTGAGCACCGACCGTCCGAACGAACGCGACCCGCTGGCGGTTCTTCCCCCTCCAAACCGCGTTTCGTGTTCCGTTCGGTCCCCGCTAGATCGACCCGGGAGTACCGGCCACTCGCCGAGGGTCGTCAGAAACCCATTTCCCGTCCGGCACCGAGGGGACGGTATGGACGTGTTCGGGTCGAGCGGCGTTCGTGGGATCGTCGGCGAAGAGATAACGCCGTCGTTCGTCGGGAGCGTTGCAGCCGCCGCCGGGAGAGCCCTCGACGCTGAAACGGTCGGAATCGCCCGCGATACACGGACGAGTGGGCGGATGCTCGTCGACGCCGCCGCAAGTCGTCTCGCCGCCGCCGGCTGCTCGGTCCACCGGATCGGCGTTGTTCCGACGCCGGGCGCACAGGCGTACGCGGAGCGACACGGAGTGCCCGTCGTGATGATCACGGCGAGTCACAACCCGCCGGCGTACAACGGGGTGAAGCTGATCGGAGCCGACGGGATCGAACTCCCGAAGCGGACGCTCGAACGGATCGAAGATCGGCTAACGGACGGTGGGTTCGACAGTGTCGGATACGCGGAGATCGGGACGAGCCGGTCGGTCGAAGCGATCCGAGAGACGTACGTCGCGGAGTTGCTCGAGCGCCTCGACGGGACCGGTGTCGCGGACGCGATCGAGAGGGCCGACCTCACCGTCGCGCTCGATCCCGGTCACGGTGCCGGCGCGCTCACGAGCCCCCAGTTTCTCCGCGAACTGGGTTGCCGTGTCGTGACACTCAACGCGCAACCTGACGGTCATTTTCCCGGGAGAGATCCCGAGCCGATCGCCGAAAACCTCGGTGATCTGCGGGGGCTCGTCCGTTCGACCGGCGCCGACCTCGGGATCGCCCACGACGGCGACGGCGACCGGGCGATCTTCGTCGACGAGCGGGGCCACCACATCGAAGGGGACGCCTCACTCGCCGCCCTGGCCGCGGCCGAGCTCGGGAAGGGAGACGTGGCCGTCTCGGCGGTGAACGTCTCACAGCGGCTCGTCGACGCTGCCGCCGACGCCGGCGCCGAACTCGAGTTGACGCCGATCGGGAGCACGTTCATTATCACGCGCATCCGCGAACTCCTCGAGGCGGACGCCCGCGTTCCGGTCGCCGGGGAAGGCAACGGCGGAGTCCTGTTCCCGGAGTTCCGGATCGCTCGCGACGGCGCGTACACGGCCGCGAAGTTCCTCGGGCTGGTCGCCGACCGACCGGCGAGCGAGATCGCCGACGAGTACGGCGGATACGTGATGGTCAGAAGAAATGTCGAGTACGACAGTGCGGACGAGCGGGCCGCGATGCTCGAGGCCGCCGAAGCGTACGCCGAAAGCGCCGACGCGGAGCTGACGACGCTGGACGGTTACCGGCTCGATTACGGCGACGCGTGGGCTCTCGTCCGGCCGAGCGGAACGGAACCGCTGATCCGGCTGTACGCCGAAGCCCGAAACGAAGAGCGAGCCGGGGAGCTTCTCGACTCACTTTATCGGACGACCGCGGACGGATCGGATGGCGGATAGCGAAACGGACCAGCGGCGTTCAGGGGCTGTATTCGTCGATCGCGTTTTCGAGTCTCTCCAGTTCGTCGCGTGTCTCAGAGAGTTCCGTTTCGACCGCACCGCTTTCGAGCCGTCGCCGTTCCTCGGACGAGAGTTCGTGATCTGCCTCCGCCGCCCGTCGGATCCGTTCGTACGCCGGATCGCGGGTCAGCGATCTGATCTCCCGCAACGCCTCGATCGTCGATTCGCCGGCGAACCGGTCGACGAGTGAGACGAGTTCACCCGCCCGATACCAAAGCGCGTCCGCCGGTTTGGGGGGCCACTCGATCGAGAGCGGATCGACCGAGAGCCGCTCGAGGTACGTCCGGTTCGTGGCGACGCGGCGCTTCAGTAGATCCGCATCGTCGACGTAGTGGGCGAGCTTCGATCCCGAATACGTGGCGAACTCGAGCAGTTCGTCGATCGTGTGCTCGCCGGCCGACTCGTCGCCGACGTATTCGAGCAGTTCCGGACGGGGCGGTTCGTACTCGACGAAGGGCGTTCGGGCGGCCCGTTCGATAAACGACAGGAACTCGCGGGCCGAACGCTCCCGGCGGAAGCGCTCGAACGCCTCCCCGACGGACTCGTTGTACGCCGTGATCGGATCCCCGAGCCGCTCGATCGGCGCCTCGAGATCGGCATCCCCCAGTTCGAGCAGCCGTTCGAGCGATTCGATCCGATCGCGGAGATCCTCGGCTCGCCTTCGCGCTCGGCGGGACGCCTCCCGGTGCTCTTTGCGCGCCGACTCGAGGTCCTCGTACGTTTCGACGGGGACGCGAGCGGGTTCCAGCGCCGCCCGCGCCGCGTCGAAATCCGACGAATCGAGCGAGCTCGAGACGCCACCCGTTTTGACGTGGCGGTCCGCCTCGGCGAAGGCGTCCCGTTCGGGGAGGTCCTCCGGGAGCGATTCGAGCGTCTCCGAGAGGTCGTTCCGGAACTCGACGTAGCCCTGAAAGTCGTCCCAGTCGGTCGCCCGTTCCTCCCAGCGTTCGAGAACGCCGTCGACGGAGCGGTAGGCGTCGACGAGATCCTCGATTCGTCCGATCGGGACGTCGCCCGCTTCGAGTTCGGAGCGCAGCCCTCGGACCCGTTCGTCCGACCGCCGCAGTTCGTCGGCCACGTCCGCTTCTGTTTTCGATGCCATGGTTGAGATCCGGTAGATCGTTCGTTACTCGTACACTGCCTCGGGATC
>CAZWZX010000038.1:0-1676 GCA_964638655.1 uncultured Natronomonas sp. | reverse complement strand
ATCGAAGACTTCCTCGCCGACGACGTCTCCGTCGAGCGTTCGATAGAAGCAGGATTCATATCCCGTATGGCACGCTCCGCCCTCCTGTTCGACGAGATAGAGGATCGCGTCACCGTCACAGTCGACGCGGATCTCCTCGAGGCGCTGAACGTGGCCGCTGGAACCGCCCTTATGCCAGAGTTCGTCCCGACTGCGGGAGTAGTAGTGCGCCTCGCCCGTCTCGCGGCTCTTTTCGAGCGCCTCCTCGGTGACGTAGGCCAACATCAGCACCTCCCCCGAAGCGGCGTCCTGTGCGATCGCGGGCAACAACTCCCGTTCGTCGAAGGCGAGATCGACGCTCATTGACAGAAGGTTGCCGCTCGCCCGGATAGACCTTTTCGTTAGGGCGTCGAAACGGTTCCGACGACGCGGCCGAGCGATCAGCGACCGAGGGCGAGGCTGGACCGACGCCGTCGCGGCATGCGCGTGTCTGACAAACGCTTATATGTTCCGACCGATCAACTAGACGTGAAATGGGCAACAAGAACAAGACGATCTCCTTTCGGGTCAACGAGGAGGCCTTCGAGACCCTCCGGGAGATCGCCGAGGAGCGCGATATCTCCCTTTCGGCCGTGTTCCGCGATTACGTGGACACCCTCGTTGCTCACGACGGGCAGGTCCGGGTCGTTCCCGAGCACGAGCTTAAAAGCGGCAGCGCCTCCGAGACCGCGTCGGCCGCCGAGAGCTTCCCGCCGAAGGTCGAGGTCCCCAAGAGCTTCGTCCGCGAACACGAACGGCTGGAACTGGAGGCCGAACACCTCCGCGAGCAGCTCGACGAGTACAAACAGTACGTGACCCGGCTCAGCCAGAAGGTCGAAGAGCAGGAAGCCGAGGACGTCATCCAACTCGAGGACCTCGACGGCGAGGCGGGCGAAGAGGAACCGTTCCGACTCGGCTGATCGCCGTCCGTTTTTATCGGCTGCCAAGGCGAATACCCCGGGGTCGTACGGAAGACGAAGTCTTCCGTGATGACGAGAGACGAAGTCTCTCGAACCACTTGACCCCGAGACGATTCACCGCGACAGTTCCCGCCGCCGTCGAGAGATTTCCTCACCGGCCTCCGTTCGCCCGTCGACGTCCGCCAACCGCTCGGCGGCTTCGAGCGTCCGAACCGAATCGTCCAGAAACGAGAGCACGTCGCCCGGATAGGCGTATAGCATGTAGTCGTCGCCCATCACGTCGACGATCGCCTCGGGGCCGAGCCCCTGTGCGCGGAGTTCGAGGAGATACGAGACGAACTTCCGTTCCGGGCACCCACAGTGTGGATGGCCCTGACAGTCACAGTCGAGGAAATCCTCGGCGAACTCCAGAACGCGATCCCGGGAGGCGTCGTCGAGCTTTGCGATCCCGTCGCCGGAAAAGAGGATATCCAGCGTCGCCCCCGAGAAGGCGCTCTTCGGGAAGCTCGTCTCTAGCTGTGAGGCCAGCTGGCGGTGGTTTTTTACGTAGATCTTGTCCGTTATCGCCACGGTGTCGGCCGTAGGTGATCGGCGTTCAAAAACCCACGGACAGCGTGTGCGGAACCGTCGCATACGTCTCGGAAAGGCGAAACGTATATGAATCGGACTGCGCTTATGTTCACGTGCGTGTCCGGGTTGGGGTAGTGGTATCCTGTAGCCTTGTGGTGGCTACGACGT
>CAZWZX010000037.1:12772-14712 GCA_964638655.1 uncultured Natronomonas sp. | reverse complement strand
ACGACGTCGAGGTCGTCTCGAACGGACGGTGAGTTCGGGGAGGGCTGGAACAGGGGACGGACCGACTACCGACGGGAGCGGACCGAAGACGCGCGAGAGTACGGTAACGTTTTACCCGATCCCGCCGAACCGTGATCCGATGTACGCGCTCCGCTATCACGAGGCAGGCGACCTGGACGTCCTACAGTACGAATCGATCGATGAACCCGAACCGGACCATGGAGAAGTGCTGGTCGAGGTACGGGCCGCCTCGGTCAACCCCGTCGACGCCAAGGTTCGGGCCGGGGTCGATCCCGGGGGGCCGAAGACGACCGGCTCCGACCTGGCCGGCGTCGTCGTCGAGGTCGGCGACGGCGTCACGCGATTCGAGGCGGGCGATCGCGTCTTCGCCACCGGGCTACACACCGACCGGTTCAGCGGCGGATCCTTCGCCGAGATGGCGGCCGTGCCGACCGATCTGCTCGCCGCACTCCCCGACGGCGTCAGCTTCGAGGAGGGCGCCGCCGTCTCGCTCGTCGGGGTGACGGCGTGGCGGGCGCTCGTCGATCACGCCGAGTGGGAACCGGGCGATTCGGTGTTCGTCCACGGCGGCAACGGCGGCGTCGGACACGTCGCGGTCGGGCTCGCGGACGCCATGGGCGGGTCGGCGGTCTGTACCGCCCGTCCCGAATACCACGACGATCTCCGGGAACTGGGCGCCGAGACGGTCATCGATTACGGCGACGAGAACCTGGCCGAGTCGGTCCGGGACGCGACCGGCGGCGCGGACGCCGTCCTCGATCACATGCCCGACGAGTACATGGAGTTCGACGTCGACGTCGCCGCGATGGAAGGCGATATCGTGATCATCGCCGGCGGGACCACGACCTTCCCGGCGACGGGGCCGGCCCGATCGAAGGAGCTCGACGTCCACATGATGAGCATGTCGAACCTCTCGAGTCACCCCGAGATGCCGGATATCGCGCCGATCCTCGAGGGGATCGCCGAACTCATGGCGGACGGTCGACTCGAGGTCGTCATCGATCGCACCTACTCGCTGGAGGACGGCGCCGAGGCTCATCGCGCGGTGATGGAAGAGAGCATCCTCGGGAAGATCATCGTCGTCCCGGAGTAGGGCCGATCGACTTTTTTGTGTCCGCCGGTCCCGTTTCAGAAGATGTTCGCCTGCCTGTAGACCGAGATCCCCTCGCCGGTTATCTCGTAGGGTTTCGTCTCGCGGGAGTGGTTCGCGTTCCTGATCTTCTGGATCTCGACGGCCAGCCGGGTCTCCTGAAATTCCGTGCGGACGTACTGGAGAACGAAGACGGCGTCCGTGAGATACTCGATGATACCGTATTTCGAGGTGTAGTCGTCCGTATCGCTCACCTCGCTCGTCACCATCGTCGTGACGCCGGCCTCCTTGAGCGATTTGGCGAAATCGAACACCTCGGTCCGTCGTTTGGCCTGATCGTTGTACATCATCTCGAGCAGCGAGACGGAGTCGAGCACGAGCCGATCGGCGCCGAACTCCTCGATGAGCCGCGGGAGATCGTTCCGGATCGACGTGAGGCTGTTGGCCATCTCCACCGGGTCGAGATCGACGACCGCCAGACGGTCGTCGTCGACGTACTCGTCGAAAGACCATCCTTTCTCGACCCCTGCGTTCCGGATCGCCTCCTGGCTCTCCTCGAGCGTGATATAAATACCGCGTTCGCCCGCTTCGAGGCCGTGGTTGAGAAACTGCAGCCCGAAGGTCGTCTTGCCGGTCCCCGCCGAACCCATCACGACCATGAGCGATCGCTTCGGGACGCCACCCTGTATCATCTCGTCGAGCCCCCGGATACCGAGATCGAGCCGCGGGAGATCCGAGTCGAACTCCTGATCGAAACCGCTTGCGTCCCCGTCGTCCGAACCCGCATCGAAGGCGGCCTCGAAGTCCGCCATCTCGGGGGCGTCCTCCG
>CAZWZX010000037.1:2412-12672 GCA_964638655.1 uncultured Natronomonas sp. | reverse complement strand
TCCGAACCCGCATCGAAGGCGGCCTCGAAGTCCGCCATCTCGGGGGCGTCCTCCGCGTCCATCCCGAAGGCGGCCTCGAAGTCCGCCATCTCGGGGGCGTCCTCCGGGCCCGAATCGAAGGCGGCCTCCGAACCGTCCGTCCCGGGCTCGTCACCATCGGCGAAATCGTCGTCTGAGCGACCTTCCTCACCGGAGCCGGCGTCCTCGGACGAGTCCACATCGCCGCTCTCGAACCAGTCGTCGCCGCTCACCGTACCCCTCCGATCGGCCGGCACATACCCGTCGTTGAGTCCCGGGGGACTTAATACTGCGTCGGAGTTCGAACCGAGAAAGGCGGTTCGGGGGGCTTTTGTCGCCGGCTGTCGAAGGGCGATTCGATGCACCTCGGCGTCGTCGCAAAACAGGACACACCCCGGGCCGCCGAACTCGCCGACCGGATCAGACGCCGGATCGACGCGACGGTCTCCGTCGACGAGCGGACCGCGGCGGTGCTCGGAATCTCGGGCCGTCCCGTCTCGGAGCTTTCGGCGTGTGATCTCGTCGTGTCGATCGGCGGGGACGGCACCTTCCTCTTTACCGCGCGGGAGGTCTCTCCGACCCCGATCATGGGCGTCAACCTCGGTGAGGTCGGGTTTTTGAACGCCGTCTCACCGGAGGACTGTGTCGAGGCCGTCCGAACGACGACGGAACGGGTTCGGAACGGTGACGCCGAGCTACAGGAACTGCCACAGATACGCGCGAACGGAACCGGGTGGGAGCTCCCCGCGGCCGTCAACGAGATCGCGATGCTCGGTCCACAGCGCGGTCGGAACAACGGAGTTTACGTCGAGATCAGAGTGGACGGTGACCGCTATTCGGAGGGGGAAGCCGACGGCGTGCTCGTTTCGACGCCCGCCGGATCGAGCGCGTACAACCTCAGCGAGGGCGGACCGCTCGTCCATCCGAGCGTGTCTGCGTTCGTCCTCACGGAGATGTGTGCCGACGGATCGATGCCGTCGCTCGCGATTCCGATCGGGGCCGAGCTGACGGTCGAACTCGAGGGCGCGCCGAAGGCGTTCGTCGTCGCCGACGGGCGGACACGACAGCGGGTCGATCCGCCGACGACCGTCCGCCTCGGGCCGGCCGCCGATCCCGTTCGGGTCGCCGGACCGCCGCTGGAGTTCTTCGCGGCGCTCGACAAGCTCGATTGAGTCGGGACGCGGTCCTCCGGGGGCTGCCCCTTCCGAAAGCCATAACCGCGATCCGGCCCTTTTTAACGTATCAATGAGCCAGCAGCTGCCGGACGTACAGGCGTCGAGCCCGGATGTCAGCGTCGGACTCAACCGCGTCGGCGTGACCGGCGTCGAAAAGCTCGTCAAGCTCCACCGCGACGGCGACAGACCGATCGTTCTGATGGCCGACTTCGAGGTGTTCGTCGATCTGCCGGGATGGCGCAAAGGGGCGGACATGAGCCGGAACATGGAGGTCGTCGACGAGATGCTCGAAGAGGCCGTCTCCGAGCCCGCCCTCCGCGTCGAGGACGTCTGCGGCGACGTCGCCGAGCGCCTCATCGAGAAACACGAGTACACGACACGGGCAGAGGTCCGCATGGAGGCCGAGTACGTGATTCGCGAGGAGACGCCGGCGAGTAACCGACCGACACAGGCGACGGCCGACATCATCGCCTCGGCGACCGCACACGAGGACGGAACGACAAGAGAGGAAATCGGCTGTCACGTCGTCGGCATGACGGTCTGTCCCTGTTCGCAGGGCATGAGCGAGTCGCGGGCGCGCGACGTTCTGGAGGGGCTCGACGTCGACAGAGAGACTATCGACGAGTTCCTCGCCGAGGTGCCCCAGCCGGGACACTCCCAGCGGGGCCACGCGACGTTGACCGTCGAAACGTCCGGCCAACCCCGTGTGGATCTCCACGAACTCATCGACGTCGCTCGCGACTCGATGAGCGCACGGATCTACAACCTTGCCAAGCGGCCCGACGAGGATCACATGACGTTCGAGAGCCACAGCGACGCGAAGTTCGTCGAGGACTGCGTCCGGGCGATGGCCGAAGGGATCGTCGAGACGTATCCCGAGCTTCCCGACGACGCGGTCGTTCGGATGGAACAGTCCAACGACGAGTCGATCCACCAGCACAACGCCCACGCCGAGCGCGTCGCCGATTTCGGGCTATTGAAAAACGAAGTGAACGGCGACGGAAACTAATCCTCCGTTGATGCCCGAGACAGCCGTACGGTGACGACGTTGCCGGTATCGTCGGCGGTCCGCTCGAACTCGAGACGACCGTCACAGAGATCGACGGTCCAGTAGACGAGCCAGAGCCCGAGTCCGGTGCCGTGGTAGACCGAACTCGGATCCGCCTCCGCGAACAGCGGTTCGGTCTCGTTGTCCGGGATCGGCGGCGCGTTGTCCCGGACGGAAAACGAGACCGTCCCCGGGTCGGTTTCGACCCGAAGCGCTATTTCCGGCTGGGCGTCCGCGTGTTCGATCGCGTTCTCGAGGAGTTCGCGGATCGCGTAGTCGAGTTCGGGAACCGCCACCGCCGAAGCGCTCCCGTGGAGATCGGATCGGATCGTCGCCTCGGGGAAGCGTCCGCGGACGTCCTCGAGGGAGTTCTCGAGGAGTTCGACGAGATCGACCGTAACCGGCTCGCCGACGTCACAGAGCACGTCGACGATCCGACGCTCCTTTTCGACGGTATCGAGCAGTTCGGATCCGGACTCGACGATCGTGTCCATCCACGTATTGACGTCTTCGTCGCCGTACCTGCGGGCGAGGTCGGCGTTCCCGAGGACGACGTTCATCGTGTTCCGGACGTTGTGTCGGAGGAGGTTATCGAGCACCCGCAGCTGTCGTTCCCGGCGACAGCGGTCGGTGATGTCGCGCGCGAACCCGACCACTTTCGTCACCTCGCCGTTTTCGAAGATCGGGTGGCCCCGAACCCACATCCACCGCCGAAAGGAGCGGTCGCTGTTGACCCGGTACTCCATTCCGATCGGCTCGCCCGAGGAGAGACGCCCCATCGCTCGACGGACGGCCGGTCTGTCGTCGGGGTGAATCTCGTCGAGAAACCGCGAGGGGTCGGCCGTCAGCTCGTCACGGGAGAGTCCCCAGAAATCCTCGAAGGCCCCGTTGACGAAGAGCAGCTCGTCCCACTCGGCCGAGAACATCCACAACACGTCGTCGGTGTTGGCCGCGATCTGTCTGAGTCGGTCCTCCGTCTCGCGTTGTCGTCTCTCGGCCTCCTTTCTCGCGGTGATATCGCGAGAGCTGACGACGTACCCGCCAAGCGTCGAGTCGAAACGGTTCCACATTCGGCTCTCGAGCCAAACCCACGACCCGTCGGCGGTCCGATGTCGGTACGTCACCGTCTCGGTCAGTTCGGCGTCGGACTCGATCAGCCGATCGAAGACGTCCCGGACCGCCGCCCGGTCGGCATCGTGGATGTACTCGAAGGTGCGGGTGCCGACGAACGCCTTCCGGTCGTATCCGAGGATCCGCTCGGTGGCTGCGTTGGCGTACTGGTAGGTCCCCTCCGAGTCGATGACGACGATCTTGTCCTGCGTGAAATCGAGGAGCGTGCGGAGGGTCTCGCGATTCATACAGGAGGTCCACTGAGAGTATGAGCACCCCCGTGATTGTTCTTGTGGCCGATTCGGACATCGATACCGATGCGGGACCGCGATCGTCTCAGAGGGTGAGTTCGGTCGCCTCGCTCCAGCGGGGGTCGAACTCGTTCCGGACGCTCTCGGCGAACTCCCGGTCCTTGAGATCGATCACGGCGAACACTTCCTGGCTCTGCAGCGGGTGGGGGACCTCGATCACGACTTCGGACCCGTCCAGAAGGGTGAAACTCCCCGAGACGTTCTCGCTCGTCCGGACCGAGAACCGATCGTGTTCGATCAGCGAGTTCCGGTACCGCTCGCCGATCGATTCGGGCAGGAGAGGGACGAGTTCCGGACGCAACAGAAGCCGGATGTCGACGCCGCGTTCCATCGCGCCGACGAGTTCGTCGAGAACGAGCGTCCCGATCTCGTCGAGATCGAAGAACTGCTCGGTGTAGCTCGAGAGAACCATCACGAGCCGTCTGTCGGTCGCGGAGATCCGTTCGATGAGGAGGTCGGCCGCCTCCGTCGGGCCGACCGCGGCGGTCCAAAAGGTCTCTTCGACCGGTTCGGCGGTCTCCAGTTCGCCGGCGAGTTCGCCGACGATCGATTCGTACTGGTCGGCCTGCCGGTCGAGTTCGCGCTTCTTTTCGGCGAGCAGTCGATCGAGCGCGGTCGTCGGCTCGACCGCCACGTACTTTTTGGGCCGCGAGGCGGACTGCGAACGGACGAGGTTGTACTGTTCGATGCTGTTCAGGACGTCGTAGATCCGTCCCATCGGGACGTCGCTCGCCCGGGACAACTCCTTGGCAGTTGTCGGACCGGTTTTCAACAGCGACCGATAAGCTCGCGCTTCGTACTCCGATAATCCGAGATCTCTGAGACTCGCCATTGGCGTGACTCCACTCGGGGAAAGTATAAACACATCGAACGTTTAGCCGGTCGGTAAGTTTCCGTCGTTCCACTCGAAGGGACAGCGGTCAGGGAGCGGGCCCCTCGGCGGCCCGATCGAGGAGTTCCTCGGGCGTCTCTGCCGGAGGGGTCGTTTCGCCGGCCCGAACGACGACGGCGTCGGTTCGATCCTCCGGAACGACGACCTTCTCGTGGTCGGCGATCCGGAGCGCGGCGCGGTGGAGGTCCGTTCCCGCCGGCGGCGTGTACACCACGAGGGGATCGTAATGCGCCCGAGCGCAGGCCGCCGCATAGCCCGCCGTCTCGACGCCCATCCGGTCGTACGCACCCGCGAAGGCGGCGAGCGCGTCGGTCGCGGCCTCCCCGTACCGCTGCTCGCCGGCCAGCGCTTCGAGATCCAACAGCGCGTCGGCCATCTCGGCGTTGGTTCCGATCGGGTACAGCGGCCGATCGAGCAGCCCGGGCCCGGACGGGGTTCCGTCCCGGAACGAGCCGTCCGCGGCGACGAGTCGATCGATGGCCACGTCCGCGATCGCTCGGGCGGGCGAGAGCCAGCCGTCGGGGCCGGTCACCTGCGCCGCGGCGGTCAGTCCCGAAAGCAGGCGTGCGTGATCCGCGAGCAGACCGTCCTCGCTGTCCTCGCCCGCGAAATGTCCCACCCGGCCGTCGTCGACGAGTGTTTCCAGGACGTACTCGAGCGCGCGCTCGGCGTACCGTCCCGCACCGTCGTGGTCCGTGACGGCGGCAAAGGCGAACAGCGCCTCGGCGACCATCCCGTTCCGATCGGCGAGGACGGTCGGATCGACGTGTGGTGGCTCGGCTTCCTCTCGTTCGGTCGGTTCGAGCGTGTAGTACTCGCTTGCGGCCTGGCTGGCCGCGAAGGCGTCGCCGGTCCAGGCGGTCGTCGTCAGATACTCGACGGTTCGCTCGGCCGTCCGTCGGTAGGAATCCTCGCCGGTGTAGAGATAGCCGGTCGTGAAGGCCCGAAGCAACGCCGCGTTCTCGTCGGTCAGTTTCTCGCGGTGGGGTTCGCCCCAGTTTCTGGTCTCGGCGAACCGATAGAAGCCGCCGTCGTAGGTGTCCAGCAGGTGCGCCCGAACCGCCTCGAGCGTTCGCGTCCCGCGGTCGCGGTCGCGTTTGAGCGCGAACTCGATCGTCCGGGGAAGCGGGAACTTCGCGTCGGTCCCCCACCCGCCGAACTCCCCGTCGAAGGCCGCGGCAACCTGTTCGACCATGTGGGCTTCGATCTCGGCCGTCAGTTCACCGCCCGGCAGATCACCGCCGGAGACGGATCTGGGGATCCGGCCGGCGCTGGCCCCCTTCGCGTCCCAGGAGGCACGGACGCTGTCGAGGACCTGCCGGAGGCCGTCCGGGCCGAGATACGTCGCCCCGGAAAGGACCTCCCCATCGGGCGTCAGAAAGACCGTCGTCGGAAAACCGCCCATGTTGTATCGTTCCCGGACGCGGGGCTGTCGGTCGACGTCGACGCGAATCGGAACGAATCTGTCCCCGATGTTGGCGGCGAGTTTGGGATCCGAGTAGGAGCGTTCGTCCATCCGTTCACACCACTCACACCACGGCGCCGTCAGCGAACAGAGCACGGGTTTGCCGGCCCGATCGGCTAGCTCGAAGGGCTTTTCGCCCCACTCGTGCCAGTCGACGAGCGTCCCGTCGCGGAAAGTCATACCACGGGTTTCGGGGGCAGCGCCGAAAGGGCTTCGAACCGCTCCGACCGAGGGAAGCTACTTTTCGTCCAACACCAGGATCCGGAGGATGTCACCGTAGGCCGGCCGCGTGACGAGCACGCCGATGAGGACGCCGACGATCGTCACGATGGCGAATCCCTGGAGGTCCCCGAGCGACAGCACGGCGAGCGGCGACATCGCGATGATCGTCGTCGCCGCCGCGGCACCGATGACCCAGAATGCCTTCTTGAACCGCGATTCGAACACTCTCGAGGTCCTGACCTCACCCTGTTGCATGATCTCGTCGGCGATTATCACGAGGTCGTCGACCCCGGTACCGATGACGGCGATGAAGCCGGCGATGTGTGAGAGATCCAGCGGCAAGCCGACCGCCGCCGCGAAGCCGAGGAGGATATACACCTCGGCGGCCGCGGTCAGAAGCATCGGCGCGGCGACGCTCGGTTCACGATACCGGAGGAACACCATAAAGGCCACCGCGAGCACCGCGGTCGCACCCGTCAGAAGCGAGAGCGGCTTGAACTGCTCGGCGAGGCTCGGCAACAGGAAGAACGTCGTCCCGCGGTTCTCGATGTCGAGTTCCGTCCGGAGCGCGCCGGCACGCATGTTGATCTCGAGTTCGCGGGCGTCCTCGAAGGACGTCGTCGTCGTCCGGTAGCTCGGATCCTCGTCGAAGGCGCCGCTCTCGAACGACGACGCCAGATCCGGGGCGATACCGGCAGCGAAGACGACCTCCCCGTCGAGAACGGTCAGCAGACACCGACCGGGGCTATCGCCCATGTTCTCATCGAGCGAGCGATCCAGGTCGTACGCACACTGGGTTCCACCAGTCTGATCGAACCCGTTGGCTCGCATCGCTTCGCCGAACCGCGCGCCGGCCTGCTCGCTCAGACGGATCGGGACGAACGTATCACCCTCCTGTTGTTGGGCCTGTCCGATATCGGCGAGGTCGCTCTGATCAAGCAGCGACTGTGTCTGATACGTCTCGTTGTCATCGGGGTACAGCGCCCAGATCTCGACCTGTCCGCGGTCGCCGATGAGGTCGATGACCTCAGTCCGGTTCGCGCCGGGGACCTCGACGACCATGAACTGCTGACCGGGGGCCGCGACCTGTGAGGCCGTGCCGCCGCCGAGACCGCGTTCTCTCAGTCGTTCGTTCAGCACCTCCTCGACGCCGTCGCGGGTATCGCCCGTCACGCCCATCCGGACGTCGCCTTCGCTGGTGTCGTATCCGCCCGCACTGAGCGCCTCGGCGAAGTCGGCCCGCGTCGTGTTACCGACGACGTCGTCGTCGAACACCTCGACGGTCTGGTCCTCGAAGTCGGCCCGTACATCGCCGGGACCGAGGCCGAGTTCCTCCTGTAACACCCCTTCGATCTCGGATTCCTCGTCGGGTTCGAACTCGAGGTTCGAGACGGTCATCCCGATGAACGGTGCCCGGACCTGCGTACCGCCGGAGAGTTCCAGCCCGAACTGGAGGTTCGTGTACTGCGAGCCCGCGGCGGTTTCTTCGGCGTCGTCAGCCGGACCCAGGATGCCGCCCTCACCGCCGAAGGGAGCGAAGATGGCAGCCGTGCTCACGATCAGAAACACCGTGAGCAGCCAGATCCGCCAGTGTTTCTTGATGTGGAGTTTCATTTGGCGATCCCCTCGTATTTGTAGTATCGAAGCAGGCTCACGTTGAGTAGGTACGTGTTCATCAGATCAGCGAGCAGCCCGAAGACGAGGATGATCCCGACGTCGGGCAACAGCGGGATTCCGAGCAGATAGGAGACGACTGTCATGACGACCATCGCCGAGATCGAGGTGACTGTCATCGTCACACCGGTCCGCATTGCACGGAACGTCGACGTGTAGAAATCACCGTGCCGTCGGAGGACGTGGTTGTTCAAGAGGAGATCGGAGTCGACCGAGTATCCGATCATCATCAGAAGCGCCGCAACGGTCCCGAGCGTCAGCTCGATACCGAACAGACGCATCAGCGCGAGCGGGATCATAATATCGGAGAAGGCCGAGGCGATGACGGCGATCGAAGGAACGAACGTCCGGAACATCAACGCCACGAGAGCGGCCATTCCGCCGAAGGCGATCGCAAGCCCGAACAGCGCCTGTCGCTGTGAGTCGGCCGCGAAACTCGCCGACCGTTCGCCGACGGATTCGACCTCGTAGCCGGCCGTCTCGGCCTGCTCGAGGATCGGGTCGGCGTCGTCGGCCTGGAACGTCAGTTGATACGTGTTCGCCTGGCCGGCGACCGGCGTGATCGACTGCACCTCCTCGTCGAAGGCCGCCTGAATCTCCGCCTGACTGTCGTCGGTGACGATCTGCATTTCGGTGCCACCGGTGAACTCGATGCCGAGCGCTACCGGCGTGCCGGTCAGTACGGTCGCAACGGCGAGCACGGCGAGGGCCACACCCAACAGTGCGAGCGGGATAGCCACCAACTGTCTGTTGGTGTACTCCGTGTAGTCGACCTCCGGTACCGACGCGTCCATGCCTCCCGATGTGAATTCCCCGTGAATAAGGGTTGTCGTTCGCGCGTCGAAAGGGTCACGACCCGACGTTGGAAACGGATCGGTCGAAACCGACGGTATCGGTCACTCCGTAACGTCGATCACGCCGATCATGCCGCCGGGTTCGTGTGGGATACAGAAGTAGTGGTGTCGGCCGGGAACTTCGAAGGTGTGTTCGTAGGTCTCGCCGGGCGGGATGTTGCCGCCGCCCTCGTTGTGCCACCGGTCTCTGGCGGTTTCGGGGTCGTCGTACCCGCCGGAGGCGAAATACGCCGCGTCCTCGGGGATCGTCGCCTCGTAGGCGGTAACGGTGTGGCCCCGGGAGCCGTTGTTGCCCCAGACGACCGTCTCGCCGACGGAGATCTCGTACTCCTCGGGGAGGAAGGCGTTTGCCGACATCCCGATGTCGAAGTCGGCCTCGCTGAGCCCGCCGATCCCGAAACTCCCGTCGGTGAGGTCGTCGAGACAGCCCGAAAGCGCGACCGCCGCACCGACACCCGCCGTCGAAAGGAACGCCCGTCGGTCCATACTGAACGTTGCGGCGGAGCGATGATATGTGCTCGGGTTTCGGACGGAAGCGAACGTACTAAGACCGCCGTCGCCGATCGGCGAGACAACGCCATGCAGCCGCGGTTGCTCGGTCAGTTGGGGCTCGCCGATCTCGTGACGGTGGCGAACGCGGCGCTCGGGTTCGTCGCCGTCGCGGTCGCCGTCGTAGACCCCGGAACGGCCGCCCGGTTGGTGTTGCTCGCCGCCATCGCGGACGGCCTCGACGGGGTCGTCGCCCGCGTTCGGGGCGGGACGGACGTCGGACCGTATCTCGATTCCCTCGCCGACGTCGCCTCCTTCGGCGTTGCGCCGGCCGTTCTCGTCTACGTCGCCGCGACCGGGGGCGGCGTCTCGTCGTTTTCCTCGCCGTTCGCCGTCGCCGCGGTCGCGATCCCGGCGGTCTATGTCGGTGTCGCCGTCGTCAGACTCGGGTTCTACACCCTCCACGACAGGGATATCCCGGAGACAGAGGGCGTCCAGACGACGCTTGCGGCGACGATCCTCGCCGTCGCGTATCTCGCCGGGCTCACCCATCCGATGGCTCTACTCGGGGTCGCGGCGGTTTTCTGTTATCTCATGGTCGCCCCGATAACGTACCCCGACCTGTATGCCCGCGACGCCGCCGTTCTCGGCGGGCTGCAGTTACTCGCGGTGCTGTTCCCGACCGTCGGGAACCGGGGCCTGCCGCGGTCCCTGTTGCTCTTTGCGGTCGCGTATCTCGTGCTCGCGCCGTTCGTATACTGGCGGGACACCTGAACGGCCGACGCCCCGCGCCCGAGCGAAGGCCCGACCGGACGGGGAAGCACCGAAGGGAAACGCTCTTTGATCACTCCATCGGAGTGTGTGCCATGAGCAACGGGGACGACGAGACGGCGGGCGATCCCGAATCCGAACCCGAAGAGGATGCCGAACCTGAACCCGAAGAGGAAGAACCCGAAGAGGAAGAAACCGAACCCGAAGAGGACGGGTCCGAGGGGGGAGCCG
>CAZWZX010000037.1:0-2312 GCA_964638655.1 uncultured Natronomonas sp. | reverse complement strand
GAACCCGAAGAGGAAGAAACCGAACCCGAAGAGGACGGGTCCGAGGGGGGAGCCGAGCCCGACTCCGAATCTGAATCCGAAGGGACCGAGGACGAAACCGAACCTGAGCCCGATCCCGACATAGCCGCCTTCGAATCCCGTCTCGACGATCTCGACGCGGCGCTCGAGGCCGCCGAGACGGAAGCCGATCTGGACGACGTCGAGGCCGACGCCGACGAGTTCGAGGCCGATCTCGAGGACGCCGAGTTCCCGATCCCCGAACCGGAGGACGAAGACGAAGAGCCCGAGGATCCGAAAGAACCCCTCGAAGACCGGCTCGGCGAGATCAGAGACGGCATCGAAACACAGCGCGGGCCGTACGGCAAGGACGTCGAAAGTGGCGCCGACGGCGCCGCGAGCACGATCCGGGAAACGCGCTGGACTCGCGACGGGAAGCCGGCCGTGCGGGGGGCTGTCGAGGCGTTCCTCGAAACCGCGGCGGCCGAGCTCGACGAGCAGTTCGAACTCGGGACGGAGACCGAAGACGAGAGCGCCATGGCCGAAGCCGTCGAGTCGGTCGGGGAGACGGCCGCCGACGGTCGGCTCGACGCCGACGAGGATGCGGCGACGATCGCCGCCCTGCTCGAGGCACTCGATACGCTGGAGTCGGGTCTGGAGGGCGCCGAGGAGTGGAGCGATCTCGAGATCGCCGAACAGCTCAGCCGCGAGGGGTTCTACGATCGGCTAACCCCGGAGAACCGCAAAGATTTCCCGCCGGAATTGGGCGTCGTTCGGATCGCCGAGGCCGAAAACGATCCCGAGCGGATCCTCATGGCGCTGGACTCGCTCGATTCGGACTTCATGGAGGAAAACTGCATCGACGCGCTCAAGCGGCTCGGACCCGGGGCGGCGTTCGATCCGATACAGGGGCTCGCACAGCGGCGTAATCGGGGTGCGATCGAGGTGCTCGGGAAGATCGGCGACGAACGAGCCGTCGAAACGCTCGTCGATTTCGTCGACAGCGGAAACCCGCCGCTACAGAAGGTGACGATCCGAGCGCTCGGCGAGATCGGAAGCCAAGAGGCGAGCCAGGAGATCGCCAACGCCATGGCCGACGAGGAGCCGGCCGTCCGCTCGATCGCCGCACGCGCGCTCGGCCTGCTCGGTGATACCCGGGCGATCGAACCGCTCGCGGCGCGGTTGGCGGACGCGGAGGAAGCGACCGAAGTCCGCGCCTCGGCGGCGTGGGCACTCGTACAGATCGGGACCGAACGCGCCCTGGAGACGGTCGCCGAATACGACGACGACCGCTCGTACACCGTCCAACACGAGGCCGAGATCGCACGCGGCGCGATAGCATAGGGAGCCGTTCGGTTCGCCCCGATCCCCACACGAACGCTTTTATACCGGGACGGGACCACCCCATCCCGTGTCCGTACTCCGGGTTCTCGCCGTCGTCCTCCTGCTGTCGGTAGCGCTCGGTTCCGGCATCGCCGTCGGCGAAGGGACGAACGCGACGCAGGCGTTGGAACCAGGGTCGACGAACGCGACGATCGTCGGTGCGTACCCGAACCCCGTCGCCCACGGCGATCCGGGCGAGTTCGTCACGATCCGGTTCGAGAAGCCGACGAACACCACGGGGTGGACGCTCACGGACGGGAAGACGACCGCAGCGCTTCCGAACCGGACCGTGAGCGGGACGGTCGCCGTCGCCGTACACCCGGACGACGCGGAGCGACACACCGATCACCCCGTCGTGCCGCTCTCGGGACGACTTCAGTTGGCCGACGGTGGGGACGAACTCGAACTGCGGGCCGACGGTGACGTCGTCTCGAGCGCACGCTACCGGAACGCGCCGGAGTCGGAACGCCGCGATTTCGAGGCGGAGTCGTGGCGGCCGATCGGGGCGACGAGTTATGAACCGATCCGGACAAATAAGGGAACCGCGAGGGCGTTCGTCCTCCCCGACTCCCCTGACGTGGTTCTCGAAGAACTCGAAGGGGCGAACGAGCGGATCTTCGTCGGTGGGTACACGTTCACTTCCGAGCGGATCTCGACGTCGTTGCTCGAGGCGGCCGCGGACGGCGTCGACGTTCGACTCCTGCTCGACGGCGCACCGGTGGGCGGAACGAGCGAGCGGCAGGCGAGACTGCTCGATGAACTGGCCGACGGTGGGGTCGACGTCCGACTCCTGTCCGGACCGCACACCCGATACCGACACCACCATCCCAAATACGCCGTCGTCGACGATCGCGCGATCGTCTCGACGGAGAACTTCAAACCGGCCGGGACCGGCGGCATGTCGAGTCGGGGGTGGGGCGTCGTCCTCGAGG
>CAZWZX010000036.1:0-14798 GCA_964638655.1 uncultured Natronomonas sp. | reverse complement strand
CTCCTCGAACGCGGTTTTCGCCTTTTCCGTCTCGATGTCGGCGATCGCCACCGGTTCCATCCTCGGAACGCGGGCGAGTTGGTCCGTGAGCTTCGTCCCGAACAGCCCGGCACCGATGATACCGACCTGGATCGGTTCGTCTCGGCGCCGTAGTTTCGAGGGGAGGTTCAGCATGGGTGTACCGAGTGGAACCTGAGTATTAGAGATTGGCCCGAACTACCGGCCGAGGATTTATATACGAACGTGGGGCCAGACGGCCCATGCGACAGCGAGGGCGGCTGTGGAACGACACGCGGGGCATCGAAGGGCTTCCGGTCAGGCTGGTCATCGCTTTGGTCGTCGGGGTCGCCAGCCTCTCGGTGATGATGAACATGATCTCCGGCATCTCGGGGCTTGCGGTCGCCGAGTTGGACGTCCAACCCGAACCGGAGGTCGTCACCCCCGGCGAACACACTATCGAGGTTTCGGTCGTCGATCCGGAGGGCCAGACTGTCTCCGATGCGACCGTGATCGCACGCGGCGGCTCGGCCCGCCTCGACGGCGTCGAGACGGCGACGACCGACGCCGACGGAATCGCCGAGCTAGAGCTCGAGCCCGAACTCGGCGCGAACCAGCGCGACGGGACGATCGAGTTCGAAATCAAACCGCCCGCCGGCGATGATTACGCCGATAGACGCGAGAACACGGCGCTTCTGGTGGTGGACGACTAGATCCGGCCGTCCCAGTCGATCCACGTCTGCTCCCATCCCTTCCGGCGCTCGGCGGCCCGGCGGGCGTGTTCGCGGTCTTCCCGATGGGTCCGGTTGCGCTCGACGGTGTCGGCCTGCTCGCCCTCGACTAACATCGGGTGAAAGACGACGGTCCCGTACTCGGCGGTCCGCTCGCCGTCCTCGATCGCGACGAGTTCCTGCTTCCCGCTCCCGAGCGGCATGACGAGCCGGCCGTCGGGAGCCAGTTGCCTGAGGAGGGCTCGCGGCGGTTCGACGGCCGCCGCCTCGAGGAGAATCCGGTCGTAGGGGGCGTACTCGGGCAGTCCGTGGGTCCCGTCCCGTCGGTCGACGAGGACACCCGAATAGCCCGCCGCCTCGAGGTTCGATCGGGCTTCGTAGACGAGCCGACGGGTGATGTCGACCGCGTGGACGTTCGCCTCGGCGGTGAGCTCTGCGAGCACAGCGGCGGTGTAGCCGACGCCGACGCCGACGACGAGGACGTCGTCATCGGGTTCGGGATCGAGCGCTTCCAGCAGTCGCCCGGCCGCACTCGGCGAGAGGACGCGGGTTCCGAGCCGTTCGAAGGAACGGTCGGCGTAGGCGATCGATTCGTCCTCGACGAACGGCTCGCGCGGGACGGTCCGCATCGCGACGCCGAGTCGCTCCGAACGGACGACGGCCTTGGCCTCGTGTTCGAGGCTGTCGACCATGTCGTCCCGGAGCACCGCAGGTTCCATACTCCCGGCTCCGGGCCGAAGCCTCTTGAATCGAGCGCAATGGCGTACGGTTACGGGTCCCTACCTTGCATCGTCACGAACCGAACGCCGCCGTGTCGCTCCCGTTCGAGCCCGTCGTCGGTCTTTCTCGTCCGAACGAGCGTCTGCCGCCCGGTTCCGATCGGGGCGACGAGCCGCCCGCCGACGCGGAGCTGTCCGACGACCGCTTCCGGGAGCTCCGGTGCCGCACAGGTCAGATAGGCGGCGTCGTAGGGCGCGTGCTCGGCCCATCCCTCGGCACCGTCGCCCACTCGAACTCGGATCTCGCCGTAGCCGAGCCGGTCGAGCCGCTCGCGGGCCGAATCGGCGAGCGATCGGACGTACTCGACGCTGTAGACCGATTCGCTCCCGACGATTTCGGCGGTCACGGCGGCGTGATACCCACAGCCGGTCCCGATCTCGAGGACCTTCTCGTCGGCCTCGAGTTCGAGCAGATCGCAGATGATTCCGACCATGTGCGGCGCGGAGATCGTCTGGCCTTCGCCGATCGACAGCGGTCGGTCGGCGTATGCCCTCTCACGCTTGGACTCCGGAACGAACTCGTGGCGTGGGACGGCCCGAAGCGCGTCGATCGTCGTCTGACGCTCGATCCGTCCCCGATCGACGAGATCGTCGACCATCCGCTCGCGCGCCGTCTCGAAATCGTCACCCCCCGAGTCGCGCCCGAACATCGGCCTACCAGCCGGACCACGCCCGGGTTCGGGCGTCCTCGTCGCGGGCGTAGAGCCGTTTGATGTCCTTTGCGAGCACCGCATCCCCGGCGAAGTCGTATCCCTCCCGGTCGTATCCGGTCGCGTCCTCACGGACGAGGATCCGCTCGACTTCGAACTCCTCGCCGCCGTACTCGTGGGTTCTGCCGACGACGAACTCCTCGTCGCCGGGTACCTGGATCCGGACGCTTCGCGTGTCGTCGTGATAGCCGTCCTTCGGGTGCAGCGTCAGGTTCACGGAGACGTTCCCGACCGCGCGGGTCCACAGCGTCCGGACGTCGCTCGCTTCCGCCTCGTCGACGCGGGCGCCCTCGATCGATTCGAGCGACGTAATTCGGGCGGTCAAGATCGCCTCGTCGGTCTCGACGAGGAACTCGTCGCCGGCCGAAAGCGTCTCCTCGGGCGGGATATCGATCCGCGCATCGGTCGATTCGTCCTCCTGTGAGACGATGACTCGTCGCTCGATGGTGGCTTGCTGTTCGATGTTGGTCTTGTGGACGTGATCGCACTCGCTACATCGGACGGTCGCCTGCCCCCCCTGATTGAGAACCTCGTGGGCCGTCTCCTCGGACGGCGAACAGGACGGACAGCGAACCGCGACGCGCTGGGAACTCATTGTTCGTATAAATCCATCCGGACGTATAAAGCGCGTGGCTCCGACGTTTGAGCAGGATCCTCCCTTCGAAGCCAGACCGGCTCACCCCACCGTCGGCAACTCGATCTCCTCGCCGTCGGCGAAGACGGTCGGCTCTCTGAGGATCCCGTCGAGGTGGATCGGGGCGTCCGTATCGCCGCCGATGCCGGCGTCGTCGCCGATCGCGATGTGGACCGTCCCACCCGCCTTCTCGTCCAACAGCACGCTGCCGACGAGTTCGGTGACGCCGATGTTCGTTCCGATCCCCAACTCGGCGAGGTTGTAGGCGTCCCGGCCGACGGATTCGGCGGCCGTCTCGATGTCCGAGCGGATCGCGTCGTCGGAGATCTCCGTCACAAACCCCGATTCGACCTCGACGGTGACCTGCCGTCCGTCATCGAGTCGACCGTGTGGCCGGATCGTCCCGTCGACGACGTACGTTCCGTCGGCCGATTCGGGGCTGATGAACACTTCGCCGGCCGGCAGGTTCGAGAAGGCGCCGGGCTCGTGGACGATCCCGGTGTCGTCGTTCCAGGGTCGATCGCCCAACTCGAAGGTGATGTCCGTCCCCTGCGGCGAGGTGACCCGGATCTCGTCGGCCTCCTCGACCCGCCGGAGCATCGCCGCACACTCCGCTTCGATCGCCTCGTAATCCGCGTCGAGACCGACCGTGAACACCTCCTCCGTGATCCCCGGCAGCGTCGCGCCGCGGGCGCCCGCCTCCGTCGCCTTCGATCGCGCTCGGGTGTGGGTGATGCTCTTCGTCGTCGGCGCGAGGAAGGCGTCGGCCTCCCCGAGCGCCGCCGCGACGGGGGCCGGCGGCTCCGCGCCGTGCTGTGGCCCCGGCGGATAGCGGACGATCGTGGCGTCGTCGGTCGCCTCGAGTGCGGCCCGGTAGATCGCCTCCCCGATCGGCGCGCGCTTGTCGTCGGTGACGACGACACAAGTTTCTCCGCTCTCGACCGCGAGACACTGTTCGATCGCCGTCTCCGCGGCCGTCGCGACCGCGCTCGGATCCGAAATCGAAAGCTCGTCGAAATCGCTCATACTCGCCTTTGGGTCGGCGGCCGCAAAGACGTTCCTGTCCTTCGTGGGTGGAGCGTCCCGTCTCACAACCCAACGCGGAGAGAAACGGTTATTCCGATGGGTTCCTAGCCACGACCATGAGCATCAAGGTCGCGGTCAACGGCTACGGAACCATCGGGAAGCGTGTCGCCGACGCCGTGACGCTCCAGCCGGACATGGAACTGATCGGGGTCGGAAAGACGCGTCCGAACCACGAGGCGGAGCTGGCCGTCGACAACGGCTATCCACTCTATGCGGCGATCGAAGACCGGATGGACGCCTTCGGCGACGCCGACCTCGAACTCGCCGGTCCCGTCGAGGAACTGGTCGACGCCGCCGACGTCGTCGTCGACGCCTGCCCGTCCGGGATCGGCGCCGAGAACAAATCCCTCTACGAGGAGTACGACACGCCGGCGCTGTATCAGGGCGGCGAGGACGCCGACCTCGTCGACGCCTCGTTCAACGCTCGCGGGAACTTCGCCGAGGCGATCGGCGCCGACCACGTCCGCGTCGTCTCCTGTAACACGACGGGGCTCTCGCGGCTGCTCGCGCCGCTCGAGGAGGCCTACGGGGTCGAGAAGGCCCGCGTCACGTTAGTCCGTCGCGGCGGCGATCCCGCCCAGTCCGACCGGGGCCCGATCAACGACGTGCTGCCGAACCCCGTGAGCCTCCCCTCACACCACGGCCCCGACGTGAACACGATCTTCCCCGATCTGGCGATCGACACGCTCGGGCTGAAGGTGCCGGCGACGCTCATGCACACCCACTCGGTGAACGTGACGCTCGAGTCCTCGCCCGACGCCGAGGCGGTCGCCGACCTGCTCGACGAGCAGACGCGGACCTTCCTGATCTCCGAGTCCTCCGATATCGACGGGTCGGGGGCGCTCAAGGAGTTCGCGATGGACCGGGGGCGCCCGCGAGGCGACGTCTGGGAGAACTGCATCTGGCGCGAGTCGATCTCGATGGAGGGGTCAGACCTGTATCTCTTTCAGGCGATCCACCAGGAATCCGATGTCGTCCCCGAAAACATCGACGCGATCCGGGCGGTCACCGGTGCGGCCGACGCCGCCGAATCGATCGAACGGACCGACGAGACGATGGGCGTCGGTTTCTGAAGCTGACAGAAGGCTTTTGACTGCGTCAGTCGTAGCGTGGGTATGCGACGTGACGATCGCGACGATCCGTTCGACGACATCTTCAGCGAGATCGAGCGAATGATGGAGGGGATGACGGGCGGTTTCGAGGCCGGCGACGCCGGCTTCGGCGGCGACGCCCACGTCTCCGTCTACGAGACCGACGAGGCGATCCGCGTCGTCGCGGACCTCCCGGGGGTCGAAAAGGACGACATCCGGATCAAATGCGACGGGCGACACGTCACCATCGCGGCCTCGACCGAGACCAGCGAGTACGAAGAGCGGATCGAACTCCCGGCCCGCGTCGACGAGCACTCGGCGTCGGCCTCGTTCAACAACGGCGTCCTCGAGATCGAACTCGACCGGACCGGCAGTTCGGCGAACATCGATCTGTCCTGAGGGCGGTTGCGGCCGGTTTTCTCGATACACATGACACGTAGCGGGTGGAAACTCACCGTTTCGCGGAGGGTGTGAGCGACGGCACGCCCCATCAGTCCACGCGCTACGTCCCGTCTCGGGACGCGTGGCCAGGACGGCGAAGCCGCGGGGCTTGTCACCGCGGTACCTCATACCGGCCGTCCGAACCGACTCTGTTGACAGCGGGTTTTCGAGCTTTTACAGAATGCGAGGAGAATGCCCCGGGGCTTGACCCCGAGGCAGTTCACTGAAACGGCGTGGACCGAAGTGTGATGGCCCAAAAACGAGCGGCTCAGCGTGATACTCGTGGCCAGCTTCGTCTCGCAGGCCACTCTGGCGACCCTATCTTGATTCAGCGAGAGAATCCCACCGTTCACGGCGTCCTCAGAACGCGTTGCGTTCTGATGGGAATCGAAAACCTTCGGTCGGTGGAAACGGAATGGCGGTCGTTGTGGGAACAGTCAGACACTGCGATTAAAGGGCGTTAGGGGTGGCTTTCCATCGGGGTTCGGGATCGATCCATATCCTGTCGTGTATTAGCACGCTAGTTACTAATTATACCGACAGGTATCGTCCGGCATGGTTCTTCACTTCCGGAAAGCAACGGGAATCTTCGTCAAAACAACCCCGTGGGTGGTCGTTCGGTTCGCCGTCGGGCTCGCCTTCACCCTTCTCGCCGTGGTGTACTTCGCGGCGATCGCGTTCGCCCTCTTTGCGCTCGGGGATCTCTCGGGCGGTATCGCGGTCGTCGGACTGCTCATCGCCGGCGTCGTCTTCTACGGGTTTTTCCGCCTCGCGAGGCGATACGTTCTGTATCTCGTGACTGCGGGCCACGTCGCCGTCATCGCTCACGCCGTCGACACCGGCGAGATCCCGCCGAATCAGGTCCGGTTCGGCAAACGGAAGGTCCGCGACCGATTCACCGAGGCGAGTGTCCTCTTCGGCGTCGACGTGCTCCTCAAAGGGGTGATAAAGCAGTTCAACAGAACCGTCACGTCCGTCGGCAACACCCTCGGCTTCGTCCCCGGTATCAAACAACTCATGACGGTCGTCAAACGGACCGTCGGGATCGCGGCCTCGTACATCGACCAGGCGATCATCGCCCACATGTTCCTCGAGGAATCCAAAGGGAACTGGACCGCCGCCCGCGACGGCGTCGTCCTCTACGGGAAGACCTGGAAGTCCGTGCTCGGGTCGACGCTGCTCATCGTTCTCGGTTCCTACGCGGCGTTGTTCGCGCTCGTGTTGTTGTTGGTGCCGCTCGCGGGCGTTCTCAGTGGCCTCGCTCCGGCGCTCGAGATCGGCGGCTGGATCGCCGTCGGCGCGCTCGTCCTCGTCTCGTATTTCGGCCTGTTCGATCCGTGGGTCAAAACCGTCGTGATCACGACGTACCTGATCGAAGCCGAAGACGAAACGCCGGACAGCGAAACGATGGACTACGTCGCCGCACGGTCCAGTGAGTTCAAAAACCTGGTCAACAAGGCGGAATCCGAAACACCGCCGATCGATGCCCCGGAAACACCACCGAATGAGAGGACTGACGAGACGACATCGACCTGAATGATCGCGAGATTTCCGACTGTAGCGGAGTCGAAGACGGTCGACACCGCTCTGCCGACGACACCGGCGACGGCTCGTTTTCGGGCGTTCGTCTCGAAAGCGATCCGACATAAACACTATGCCACCGGGCGCGGACAGGGTTAGTATGCGACGGAGGGAGCCATGAGCGGGCCACAGCCCGAACGGGTGCAGGTGCTCGGCGAGGACGGATCGGTCCTCGAGGGAGCGACCGTCCCGGACCTCGACGGCGAGACGCTCGTCGAGATGTACCGCACGATGCGGCTCGCCCGTCACTTCGACGGCCGGGCGGTCAGCCTCCAGCGGCAGGGCCGGATGGGGACGTATCCACCGATGTCCGGCCAGGAGGGAGCCCAGGTCGCGAGCGCGATGGCGCTGTCGGCGGACGATTGGATCTTTCCGAGCTACAGAGAGCACGCCGCCTCGTACGTCCGCGGAGTGGATCTCGATCGGACGCTGCGGTACTGGATGGGCGACGAGCGAGGCAACGAGCTCACCGGGCTGAACGTCTTTCCGGTGGCGGTGCCGATCGCGACGCAGGTGTTACACGCCACCGGGGCGGCGTGGGCGTCGAAGCTCTCGAGCGACGGCGAAAGCGAGGAGGTCTTCCTCAGTTATTTCGGCGACGGCGCGACGAGCGAGGGCGATTTCCACGAGGGGCTCAACTTCGCCGGTGTCTTCGATCTGCCGGCCGTCTTCTTCTGTAACAACAACCAGTGGGCGATCTCGGTACCGAGAGAGCGTCAGACCGCCTCCGCGACGCTCGCCCAGAAGGCCAACGCCTACGGCTTCGAGGGCGTCGTCGTCGACGGGATGGATCCGCTGGCGGTGTATCAGGTGACCACCGAGGCCGTCGAAAAGGCGAAGAACCCGGAAGCGGCGGGCGACGACGCGCCGGGACGGGCGAGTCGGCCGACGCTCATCGAGGCGGTCCAGTACCGCTTCGGCGCGCACACGACCGCCGACGACCCCTCCGTGTATCGCGACGAGGAGGAGGTCGAGCGCTGGCGGCGCAAGGATCCGATTCCCCGGCTCGAGGCGTTTCTCAAAGACCGAGGGATTCTCGACGACGAAACGATCGGGGCGATCGGGACGGCGATCGAAGACGAGGTCGCAGAGGCGATCCGGGCCGCCGAAAGCACTGAACGGCCCGCCCCATCGGACATGTTCGATCACGTCTACGACGAGCGAACGGATCGACTCGAGGAACAGGCCGCACACCTCGAACGGCTTCGGGAACGCCACGGCGACGAGGAGCTACTAGAGTAAGCTACCCATGAGTGAAGTCAAGGGCTTTCCCCGTGGAGGTTTCCGCCCTCGCTCCAACGAGTGTCATGGGCGGGTTACACGACGCCGTGGTTCTGCCGGACCGAACTGTTCTGTTCGGGCGGGCGTACTCCCGCCGGGCTTTATCGGGCGAGGACAACTGGCGTCTACACACCGCTTTAATTCAGCGTGGACTCGGACGCTTCACACCGCCAAAACCGCGGTCGGAGCGGCGTCGTCGGCGTCCCACTGTTCGGGGCCGGCCTACGGCGACCCCTCCGAAGCGTCCATTTTGGCCGCCCCGGAGCGCGGTGGAAGAGGCGGCCCGAACCGGCCCAAATGTACCGATAACAAAACCGTCGCCGGCCAGAGTGCGGTGGTCGGCAGCGCATCCGACGCGCTTCCTCCCACGATTGAACTCGTGGGGTCCGCGCTACACAACTATGAGCACACAAGAAGCGAACACACAGAACCTGACGCTGGTACAGGCCGTCCGCGATGGACTGAAAAGCGAGATGGAACGGGACGACGACGTCCTCGTTCTCGGCGAGGACGTCGGCAAGAACGGCGGCGTCTTCCGGGCGACCGAGGGCCTCTACGAGGAGTTCGGCGGCGACCGCGTCATCGATACACCGCTGGCCGAATCCGGGATCGTCGGCACGTCGATCGGCATGGCCGCCTACGGGCTCAAACCGGTTCCGGAGATCCAGTTCTCCGGCTTTATGTACCCCGCGTTCGATCAGATCGTCTCCCACGCCGCCCGACTCCGGAACCGCTCGCGGGGGCGGTTCACCTGCCCGATGGTCGTCCGCGCACCGTACGGCGGCGGGATCCGAGCCCCGGAGCATCACTCCGAGTCGAAGGAGACCATCTACGTCCACGAGGCCGGGCTCAAGGTGGTGATCCCCTCGACGCCGTACGACACGAAGGGGTTGCTCGCCGCCTCGATCCGGGATCCGGATCCGGTGATCTTTCTCGAGCCGAAGCTCATCTACCGGGCGTTCCGCGAGGACGTCCCCGAGGAACCCTACACCGTCGAGCTCGGGGAGGCGGCGGTTCGGCGCCAGGGGAGCGACGTCTCGGTCTTCACCTGGGGCGCGATGACGCGACCGACGCTTTCGGCGGCCGAATCGCTCGCCGGGGAGGGTATCGACTGCGAGGTCATCGACATGCGGACGCTGTCGCCGATGGACACCGAGGCGATCATCGAGTCGTTCAAAAAGACCGGACGGGCGGTCGTCGTCCACGAGGCGCCGAAAACCGGCGGGCTCGCCGGCGAGATCACGGCGACGATCCAGGAAAAAGCCCTGTATCACCAGGAGGCGCCGATCAACCGCGTGACCGGCTTCGACGTCCCCTATCCGCTGTACGCGCTGGAGGATTACTACATGCCGGAAGATACTCGGATCGCGGACGCGATCAGGGAGACGAGTGAGGCCTAACATGGTTCGCGAATTCAAACTCCCCGACGTCGGTGAAGGGTTGGCCGAGGCCGAGATCGTCCGCTGGCTCGTCGAGGTCGGTGATCGGGTCTCGGAGGACCAGCCGGTCGCCGAGGTCGAAACGGACAAGGCGGTAGTCGAGGTGCCCGCGCCGGTCAACGGAACCGTCAGGGAGATCCGCGCCGAGGAGGGCGAGATGGTCCCCGTCGGGACGGTGATCATCACCTTCGACGTCGACGGCGAGGAAATCGACGAACCGGCCGAGGAGACGGCGGCGGCTGTCGACGAGCCGACGGCGGAAGCCGGAGAACCGCCAGCCGACAGCGGGGAGCCGGCGACCGATGCGGAGCCCGAACCGGACTCGGGAGGCGGTCGCACGTTCGCCGCCCCCTCGACACGCCGGATCGCACGCGAACTCGGCGTCGATATCGGGACGGTCGACGGCAGCGGTCCGGGGGGTCGCGTCACGGAGGGGGACGTTCGGGCCGCGGCCGAGTCGACGGACGCCGAGGCGGAGAGCGACGACGATACCGAGACGGAAGGGACGGTCAAATCCGCGACGAAGCGGATCGACGAGGACGAAGCGGGCGATGCCGGACCGGCACCCGAAACGGAGGCAGCCGATCGGGACCGGACGCTTGCGGCTCCCGCGACCAGAAAGCTCGCCGACGAGGAGGGGATCGATATCGATTCCGTTCCGACCGATCGGACGAAGGACGGCGAGCCGTTCGTCACACCCGCCGAGATCGACGCCTACGCGGCGGCACAGAAGCGAGCCCAGGCGGCCGATGGCGAGGCGGTCTCGGCCGACAGCGCGGAAACACCGGCAGCGAGCGCCACCGGAGCGGACGAGCGGATCCCCTACCGGGGCGTCCGACGGACCATCGGCGAGCAGATGGAGCGGTCGAAATACACCGCGCCGCACGTCACCCACCACGACGAGGTCGACGTGACGGAACTGGTCGAAACCAGAGGAAAGCTCAAAGGGCGAGCCGAGAGTCGAGGGAGCCGGCTCACGTACATGCCCTTCGTCATCAAGGCCGTCGTCGCCGGACTACGCGAGTATCCGATCCTCAACTCCCAACTCGACGAGGAAAACGACGAGATCGTGCTCCGCGGGGAGTACAACATCGGCGTCGCGACGGCGACCGACGCCGGGCTGATGGTGCCGGTCGTCAGGAACGCGGACCGGAAGGGGATGCTCGAAATCGCCGACGAGATGGACGAACTCGTCGAGAAAGCCCGAGACCGGTCGATCGCCCGCGAGGAGATGCGGGGCGGGACGTTCTCGATCACGAACTTCGGCGCGATCGGCGGCGAGTACGCGACGCCGATCATCAACTACCCCGAGACGGCGATCCTCGGGCTGGGCGCGATCAAGGAGAAACCCCGCGTCGTCGACGGCGAGATCGTCCCCCGTAAGGTGATGACGATCTCGTTGACGATCGATCACCGCGTCATCGACGGCGCGGAGGCCGCACAGTTCACAAACACCGTCATGGAGTATCTGGAGTCGCCCGAGTTGCTCCTGTTGGAGTGACGGCGCTGTTTTGATCGACGAGATCGTCGAAGGCGTCCGCGTTCGGAGCTATCGCGACGGCTGAAACGACTTACACGCCGATCGCGCGACGGTCGTTCGATCGGGTGTGCATTGACTTTCCAGCGGCTACCGTTTCCGACGGCGTGTGGGGCCAGATAGCGCCCAACGGAACGGTCTGTGATCTCCACTCCGGCAACGCAAACGCCTACGGATCGCCGGCGTATCGCTTCGCCACGACGGCGGCGCCGCCGATCGCCGAAAGCGCGATCGCGATCGACAATCCGGCTTGATTTTCGACCGCCTCCGGTCGGTCGGATCCCGCTTCGGTCGTGTTCCCGTCGTCGGATGGCTCCGGCTCGACGTCGGTCGATGCGCCGCCATTCGGCTCCGAACTCGTGGCGGATTCGTCGAACGACCGGGTCGGTCCGCCGGCGGACCCGACGTCGATCTCGGGGGGAGCGTCGCGTTCGGTCCGACAGTCGACGGAACCGAGACAGTTCCCCCGTTCTCGATCGTCGCCCCACCACACGCCGTCGACGACACCGGAGGACGCGTTCGAAGCGTCGAAATCGGCGCCGGAGATCTCGGCGACGTCGACGTCACGGATCGCCCACCGGCCGCTTGCACCGGCTACGCTAATACCGGCCTCGGTCCGTTCGGGGGCCGGGACGTCGTGCTCGGGAACGGTTCTGATCTCGGCGTTTCGGATCGTCCACTCACCGGTCGTCCCCTCTGCGATGATCCCACCCTGGGCGTTCCGGACGCTGACGTTTTCGACCGTCCAATCGCCGGCCGTACGGGTCGCGTCGACACCGGGTCGCATCGGGCTATCGGCGATAACGGTTCGCCGGATCGCCCAATCGCTGTCGCCTCTGGCGTTGATACCCTGGAGGCTGTTGTTCCGAGCGTGGGTGTCAGCGACCGTCCAGTCGCCGCGACTCCCGCCCGCGAACACGCCGGTTCTCCCTTCCTCCAGGGTTGCGTTCTCGACCGTCCAGTCGCCGGTCGTTTCGGCCGCCCAGACACCGTATGTCACCTTCCGTGTCGTCACGTTTCGCACCACCCAGCCACCGGCGGTCCCCTCGGCATATATTCCCGTCGGGCCGTCGTCCCGATGGGTCATATGAGCCTCCGGACCGACGACGGTGAACCCGTCGACGAGTGGCTCCCCGGAACGGATCGTGATACCGCCCTCGTCCCAGTCGGCGTCGGAGGCATCGATGACAGCCCCGTCCGATGCGGCGAGAACGATCGATTCCTCGATCGTCACCGGATCGTAGGTTCCGGGCTTGACTTCGATCCGATCCCCGTGGTCGGCGGCATCGATAGCCGTCTGGAGAGACGCGTGATCGGCGTCGTCGTCGGGCCCGACGAAGAGTGGCTCCGCTGTCGCACCTGCCGGCACGAAGAGCAGGATCGCCGTCAGAGCGAGACCGACAAGGAGCACCCGCCGTTGAACGGGCCGGTATGAGTTCTGTCGCATCCGGATCGTCCCTCACGACGACCACGAATCCCGGCCGCCGACCAGCAGTCCGATCCCGAGGATCGCCATCGCCGCACTGGCGGCGATAGCACCCAGACCGCCGATCGCATAGCCGCCGAGACCAGTGGCCCCTTCATCGTCGGCGACCCGCGTGTCGGTCTCGGTCTCTGTCGTATCGTCATCAGCTGCGTGATCGATGACGACACCCGGGGCGGAACCGCGTACGTCGGCGTCTCCCCGTGAGAACGCTTCCGCGATGAACTCGGTTCCGGGTGGAATCTCATCGAGGTCGAACGTCACCTCGAACGCTCCGCGTTCGGAAACGTCGGTTTCCTTCGAGAGCAAAAACGCCGTTTCACCCGTCGACTGGAGCCGGACGACGACTGGTTCGCCGGTATCGAGATCGGCTTCGCCGGTGATTCGTTGCTCCGGTGCCGCCTCCGGTTCGAGTTTCTCGCCCTCGTAAACGAAGACGATCCCGTCGCTTTCGGGCTCTCTCCTGTCCGACTCCGGCTCCCTGACGATCCCCCGAGTCACTCCCTTCGTGACCCCGTCGTGGCGTGCAACCACGTCGAAACGGGCCCCGGCGGGGACGTTACCCATATCGACGGTCGCTTCGAACGCGCCGTCGTCGGCGACTTCGGTTCGGTTAGAGATGAGAAACGCCTCCTCACCGCTCGACGTGAGGCGAACCGTCACGTTCGTTCCCGGTTCGAGATCGGTCTCGCCACCGATCCGCCGTATCGGATCGGCCTCGAGTTGGGAGCGATCGAGGGTGAGAGGTTCGTCGAACCGAACTGACGGCGTCACTTCGAGCGTGCTGGAATGGTAGCTGTGGTCCCCAGTGAGTCGCATCTCGTACATTCCACCGGGAAGCGTCTCACGGTCCAGTTCATCGAGTTCGTTCGAGTGAACGGTCAGATTCCGTATCTCGCCGCCGTCCGCCGACAGATACGTGGCCGGATCGTCCGCCGCGACGTCTCCCGTGTGAAGGTGAACCGTTACGAGCTCGTCAGTCGAATTGACGGTTGCGTCGACGGCGAAGCGTTCGTCACCGGTTGCTGCGATCGATAGCGTGAATCGCTCTTCGTCGGCTGTACTCACGTTGATCTCCGCCGGTTCGGGAGGTTCGACTGCGACCGGTGTCTCCTCGAACTCGGGGCCGTCGAACTCGCTTGCGCCGTTCGACGGCGAATCGTCCGCGACTGCAGGGACCGACAGCGCGGCGATCCCGACCGCGAGGACGAACAGCCCGAACAGTATGCGTTTCGACCAACGGACAGTACCGACCTGATGGAGGGTCTGGTCAGGCATCACCGGATAGTACGGACGCCATCGGTAGTTAAACCGCGGATAGATAAAATATCGGGTTAACCGGTCGAGTGGTTGTTTCTGTATCGCTGAGTTCCGAACGACGCCCCATCAGGGGTGTGCATGTGAACTACCCCACCCTACTCGCTCACGGCTAGCGCCGTTCGCTCCTTGAGGATGGGGCTTCCTGTGTCAACGACGGCACTTGCAGGAACCACCTCTCGCTGAAGTGACCCCGCAGAGGTTCCAGTCTCAGCAGGCGTTGATTCGGCCAGTTCCTGACCTAATCCAGATTCATCCTCAACCACTCCCAGTTCGAGCAATCCAAGACGCTGTACCTCCAACGCAGCGCTCATGTCGCGGTCCGTCTCGAATCCACACGACGGGCACGAGTGCTCGCGCACCCACAACGGTTTCTCAGACTCGATACCACACTTTACACATCTCTTCGTCGTTCCATCTGGCGGAACAAGGACAACGTGACAGCCGTTCTTCTCCCCGAAGCGTTGGAACGTTTGTAGCGTCTCGTACCACGACATCGACGCAATATTACGGCTATTCCTGTTCTGCTGCATCATGCTTCCAATGTTCAGGTCTTCGAGGAACACGGCATCATACCGCTGAGTATAAGCGTTGGCGAGAGCTTCCCGATACGCTCTGCGCTTGTTCGACAACCGCTCATACGCTCGCGCTAAGCGTCGTCGGGCTTTGTTCCAGTTGTTCGACTCGTGTT
>CAZWZX010000035.1:0-15372 GCA_964638655.1 uncultured Natronomonas sp. | reverse complement strand
ACCGCGACGAGCGCAACCCCGGCTTCAAGTTCAACGAACACGAGCTCAACGGCGTTCCGCTCCGGATCGAGATCGGCCCCAACGAAGTCGAGGACGGCGAGGCAACACTCGTTCACCGCCCCGACGGCGAGAGCGGGACCGCCGGGCGCGGCGAGATCGTCGACTCGGTCGAGACGGCTCTCGATACCGTCTACGCCAAACTGTACGCGGCGGCCGAAGCGAACCTCGAAGAGAACGTACGCGAGGCCCACGGTCGCGGCGAGATCCTCGGGACGATCGGCCGTCACGGCGGCTACGTCAAGACCGGCTGGTGCGGTGCGGAGGCCTGCGAGGCCGAGATCAAGGACGAGATCGCCGCCGAGATCGTCATGCTCCCGCTCGACCGCGACGAGGAGCCCGTCCACGAGACCTGCGGAGTCTGCGGCGAAGATGCCGAGGAGACCGCGTACTTCGCGAAGTCGTACTGACCCCGATCCAGGGGGGATGTTTAGTAACGCCGGCTCGAACGGTCCGCCATGGATCACGTGAAATCCAGCGAGGTCGAGGCGGCCGAACCGGTCGAGAACGTATCGCTCAAACTTCTCGCCTCCGGCGAGAAGACGAACCTGCAGCTGTTCGAGATCGAGCCCGGCGCGACCGTTCCCGAACACAGCCACCCCCACGAACAGACCGGCTTCGTTTACGAGGGGGAGTTGACCTTCGTCTCCGGGGGCGAAGAGTTCCTCGTCGAGTCGGGCGATTCCTTCTCGGTCCCCGGCGGGGAACCGCACTCGGTGACGAACGAGGGTGACGTTCCGGTTCGCGGCGTGGATATCTTCTCGCCGCCGCGGACCGATCCCGACTGGGCGGAGTGACTTCGGCTTCGATCGCCCCCTAAATCGACGCTCGGCTCAATTCTCTGAAGGCGCTCGCCGTTCCCGGTCGCATCCGGAACTCAGCACTCGTTATCGGATCCTATTTTAAATCCCCCGTCGGTAAACGGGAGAATATGGCCGAGAACAAAACGATTCTCAGTCGATTTCTCAGTGGTGTTCCGGACGGAGCCCGCCTCGACGACAGCCAGTTCTCGCTCCGGCATCGATTCATCGTCGCCTCGCTTGTCGTCCAGGCCCCGGTTCTGTTCACGCTCAGCCGGCTTTCCGGAACGGGGGAACTCACGGGCGTTCCGTTCCCCGACATCCCGCTGACACACGGGCTCGCGGGGAGCGGTATCGTGCTCGCATTGGCGGTCGTGAGTCTGTTACCGATACTCTCACGACGGGTCCGATCGATCACGGCCTCGTTCGGTTTCATGACCTGTGCCGCGGTACTGGCGTATTTTTGGGGTGGATTCGTCGAGGCGCATTTCCTGTATTTCGTCGGCGTCGGCGTCGTCGCGATGTACGAAGACTGGCTTCCTCTGGCGCTGGCCGTCGTCTACGTCGCCACACAGCACTCGCTTTTCGGACACACCTACGGTCAGATGGTGTACAACCACGAACCGGCGATGGCCAACCCGATGGTCTGGGGACTGATTCACGCCTTTTTCGTCCTCCTTTTGGTCGGCGCGGTGCTCTTCCAGTGGCGGTCGGTCGAACACGCCCGGGACTCACTCGACGACCGGGCGGACGACGTCGAAACGCTCGAAGAACAGCGGGCCGAGATCGAAGCCGCCCGCGCGGAGGCCGAAACCGAACGCGAGCGGATCGACGAATTGAACGAAACGCTTCGCGCCGAAGCCGGTGACGTCGCCACGGCGTTGACCGCGGTCGCGGGCCGCGATCTGACCGCGACACCGCCGACGGACTCGGATATCGAGGCGGTCCAGAACATCTCCGGTGCGTACCGCGAGATGACCGACGATCTCGGATCGGTGCTCGGGGAGATTCGCTCGTTCGCCGACACCGTCGATCGGACGACCGAGATGGTCCGCGAACGGGCCGCCGAACTCGAGGCCGAACAGCGCGAACAGTCGGACGACGTCCGGACGCTCGCCTCGGAGCTCGAGACACAGGCCGACCAACTCGAGTCCGCCTGCGCGGAGATGGACGACCTCTCGGCCGTGATCGAGGAGATCGCCGCCAGCACCGAGGAAGTCTCCGGAGAAACCGCGGAGGTCGCCGATCTCGCCGACGAGGGCAGCGACGAGGCGGCCGCCGCCGCCGAGGCGGTCGGTGAGGTCGCGGCGCAGGTCGAGACGGTCGCGGAGCTGACGGAAACGCTCGATAAACGGATGACAGACGTCGAGGAAACCACGTCCCTGATCGACGACATCGCCGAGCAGACGAACATGCTCGCGCTCAACGCGAACATCGAGGCAGCCCGGGCCGACGGGGCCGGTTCGAGCGGTGACGGGTTCGGAGTCGTCGCCGACGAAGTGAAAAAGCTCGCCGAGGAGACCAGGGGCCACTCCGCGACGATCCAGGAGACGATCACCGAGACGCTCGGGGACGTCACCGACGTTCGCGAGGACGTCCAGCGGCTCGAATCGGTCGCGGCCGACGGGGCGGAGAACGTCGACACGGTCGCGGCGCTTTTCGATCGGGTCGACGACTCGGCGAACGGTCTCGAAACGTCGATCGACGAGGTCGCCCACGCCACCGACGACGGGGCCGCGAGCACCGAGGAGGTCACCGCCGTTATCGACGGTGTCGCGAACGAGGCCCGTGAACTCGCCCGCGCCGGAACGGCAGCGGCCGACGCCAGCGAAGCGACGGCGGTGGAGATCGCCGAAATCCGCGAGGAGCTTTCGGATCTCAGCTCCCAGACGACGGCGCTACAGCGGGAACTCGAAGAGTTCGTCCTCCCCTCGGACGCGTCGGTCGAACCGACCGGAGAGGCCGGCGGCGACCCGACGCTCGCGGACGACTGACTCCACGACGCTCACGCTCTTTTCGACAGAAAAAGACGGGATTGCGGCGGTCCGATCAGTCCAGCTTCTCGATGTTCTCGACGACCGCTTCGGCGAACTCGCTTGTCGCGAGCTTCTCGGCGTCCTCGAGCTGTCGTTCGAGGTCGTAGGTGACTTTCCCGGAGGAGATGGTCTCCTCGACGGCGTCCCGGACGAGATCCGCGGCGTCGTTCCAGCCCATGTACTCGAGCATCATGCGGCCAGAGAGGATGATCGCGGTCGGGTTGACCTTGTCCTGGCCCTCGTATTTCGGCGCGGAGCCGTGAACCGGCTCGGCGAGCATGCGGGCGTCGCCGAAGTTACCGCCCGGCGCGATGCCGAGGCCACCGATCTGGGCGCCCGCGGCGTCGGACATGTAATCGCCGTTGAGGTTCATCGTCGCGATGACGTCGTAGTTGTCGGTGCGGGTCAAAAGCTGCTGGAGCATGTTGTCCGCGATGCGGTCGTTGACGACGAGCGTGTCGTCGTCGACTTCGCCGTCCTGTTCCTCCCAGAGTGTGTCCTCGGTGATGACCTCGTCGCCGTACTCTTCCTCGGCGACCTCGTAGCCCCAATCGCGGAACTGCCCCTCGGTGAACTTCATGATGTTGCCCTTGTGGACGAGGGTGACAGAGTCACGGTCGTTCTCGAGGGCGTAGTCGATGGCTTCACGGACCAGCCGTTTGGTTCCGAACTCCGTGATCGGCTTGATACCGATCCCGACGGGGCCGTCGTGGATCGTCGAGTCGAATCCCATATCCCCCTCGACGAACTCCTTGACCTGCTGGACCTCGTCGGTGCCGGCCTCCCACTCGATACCGGCGTAGACGTCCTCGGTGTTCTCCCGGAACGTGACCATGTCCATCTTCTCGGGCTCCTTGACGGGCGAGGGAACGCCTTCGAGGTGGTACGTCGGACGGACGTTCGCGTACAGATCCAGCAGTGTGCGGAGACCGACGTTCAGCGATCGGAATCCGGCACCGACGGGCGTCGTCAGCGGCCCCTTGATGGCGACGCGGTGTTCCCGGATCGCCTCGACGGTCTCGTCGGGGAGGTTCTCGCCGTACTTTTCGCGGGCGGACTCACCGGCGTAGACGCGCATCCAGTTGATCTCGCGACCGGTCGCCTCCGCGGCAGCCTCGAGAACCTTCTGTGCGGCGGGGCCGACGTCGCTGCCGACACCGTCACCGTAGAGGATCGGGATGATCGGATCCTCGGGGACGACGAGTTCGCCGTCCTCCGTCGCTTCGATCTTCGATCCGTTCGACGGCACTTCGATCTTATCGTATTCCATACCGGACCGTTTTGCAGGGACCCATGAAAGGCGTACCGCTATCGTGCCGGATCGTTTATCATTGTTCGTGATAGTCGGTGACTCTAAGTCCCGGAAAAACGACTGGTCGACCATGCGAGTCATCGTTCACGGCGGTGCCGGAGAGAACCCGACCGATCCCGAAGCGAGACAGGAGTCGCTTGACGACGCCGTGGCGGCCGCAAGCGGCGCTGAAACCCCTCTGGGGGCGGTTCGAACGGCGATCCGGCGGCTCGAGTCCGATCCGCTTTTCAACGCCGGCGTCGGGAGCGCGGTTCAGGCGGACGGCCACATCAGGACGGACGCAGGACTGATGGCCAGCGATCGGTCGATCGGCGCCGCCTGTGGGATGCCCGGCGTCGAACACGCGATCGACGTCGCCGCCACGGTTCGATCCGAGACGCCACACGTCCTCGTTTCGGGCGTCCACGCGGTCGATCTGGCGGACGCATACGGGACCGAGACCGGCGTCGATCTCTGGACCGACCGGACGCGGGAGCGCTGGAACGACCTCGAAGAACGCCCGCCAGCGGATCCCAGAAAACAGGCGAGATGGGTTCGAGAGCGGTTCGGCGAATCCGACGGTCGGGATCACGACACCGTCGGTGCGGTCGCAACCGACGGCGAACGGTCCGTCGCGGCGACGTCGACGCGCGGTCGGTGGTTCGCTCTCGCCGGTCGCGTCGGGGACGTCCCGCAGGTCGGGTCCGGGTTCTACTGTACGGAGGCGGGCGGTGCCTCCGCGACCGGCGCCGGCGAGGATATCGCCCGCCAGACGCTCTCGAGGCGTGCCGTCGACTTCCTCGAAGACGGCCACGACGCCCACACGGCGGCCGAGACAGCGATCGAAGCGTTCGGCGATCTCGCCGCCGGTGTCGCCGGGCTCATCGTCCTCACTCCGGACGGGGACACAGGGTCCGCGTACGACAGCGACTCGATGGAAACGGCCGTTGCCGGCGAGATAGACGGGCCGTCGGCGGACGTTTTATGAGTTCGAGCGACCCAGACGGGATATGACCCTCGACCCGGTCCACTTCGACGGGATCGCACAGCTCGCGGGCCGGATCAGCCAGCGCGTCGACTCGACCGACCACGACGACTTCGCGGAGACGGTCTTCGAGGAGTTCCTCGACCCGCTTTGGGACGACGGCCGACGCGCAATCGAACCGCTCGGCGAGCTCCGGCGACGTCGGATCGATACCGAGGCCGCCGCACTACAGGACGCGCCGTTTTCGACCCAACACGGGCTCGATTCGGGGACGATCAACCCGACGACGTTCACGAACGGGCTCGTCCTCGATGTGGCACAGGCGGCGATGGCCGCCGTCCCGTCGGATCTCGAGTTACACCGCTCGCGGACCGTCGTAGCGACGGTCCACTCGAACGACGCGACCGTCGACTGCGAGGAGGACGACTGGACGATGTTCGACGGCGGCTACTCGAAAGGGCGGGTGCTTCAGGCCCCGCGCGTCAGCCGCTACGAGGAGGCTGTCGTGCACGCGCTGTCGTTGTATCTTGCCGAGGTGAACCACGCCGAAACGCAGGCGGAAGTCGTCGAGGACCTCCTCGTTCTCGACGGGCCGATCTATCCGAAGGGACTGCTCGCGTGGACCGACAGGCACCCGGAGCTGGCGGATCTCCTCGTCGAGGACAAACGTCCCCGCGACGTCGTGGACGGGTATATCGGCCTCGTCGAGCGGTTTGCCGACCGCGGCGTTCCGCTCGTCGGATTCGTCAAGAACGGTAGTTCGAAGGCGATCACCCGGATCCTCCGCCGGAACGAACGGGCCCCGTGGGCCGACGACGCGGCCCTGTTCAAGCGGATCCTCCACCGAAGCGACGACGACGGCGAGACTCTGACCGATCAGCTCACGTTCACCGACTGGTTCGTCTCCCGGTGCGGCGTCGACGAACCGCTCTCGGCCGGCGGTGACGCGTTGGGACTCGATCGCGACCGCGACCCCGAAGATTACGAGGTAACGTTCTTTTACGTCTACGATCCCCGCGACGAACTGCTTTTCAGAGTCGAATCGCCGGCGGTGTTCACCCGGGATCCGGAGACGCGCGAGGCGCTGACGATGCAGCTACTCCGCGATATCGCCCACGAGCGGGGGCCGCCGCTGTCCGTCTCGAAGGCGGACGAACTGGCTCGAATCAGTCGAGACGAGAAGGCCGCGCTCACCCGTGCGATCGAACAGCGCTTCGACGCCGATCGCGACCGGTCCTACGACGACGAGCGGTGGGGACTGGTGGCGTGAGCACGGTCGGTCGGTGTCCTACGCTTTCGGCTCGTCGACGGCGTCGAGCACGTCGACGGTGACGTCCGACTCGTCGATCCCGAGGCGGGCAAACTGCGTCCGAACGTGCGCTGTCGCGGCCTCGATAGCCCGCTCCCTGTCGTCGAACCCGCGAGGCATCGGCGATTCGAAGGCCACCTGTAGCTCCCGGCCGTCGATGATCTGTGTCTGACCGCCGCTTTCGACCTCGTAGAAGGAATCACAGATCCACACGTACGGGGCCTCGTCGTCCGGCGCGCCGCGGAACGACGGCGGCTCCTCGCCGGGTTCGTACAGCGTCCCGGTCAGTCCCGTCCCGCCCGCCGAGCCGCGAATCCGTAGCATACCCGACGCTACGGGGTGTAGAAAGAAAAACGACGCGGCGTCTACAGGAAGTACACCGGGGACAGCGACGCTCGCGATGCTAGACTGTCGGGCGTTGCGGCCGGTTCGGGGACGACGGCCACTTCGCCGCCACGGTCGTCTCCTCGGTCCTCGAGGCAAGGCGCTGTGGACCAACGAGGCGGTTTACGACGCGCCGGGCGAGCACATGACGACCGACATACACGTACTGATGCTCTCGACGGAACCCCGGCGTAGATTGAGCGTCGATACGGGTAAGTGAGGCATTACTAACCCGAGCACACCCGTCCGGACGGTATGCGATCGGAACAGGTAGCGGTGTTCGAGCGGCGCCGGTCAGGTTCAGCCCGTACGCTGACTGGAGGCGGACGGTGAGGTTCGTGAGACTGTATCGAGGAGTGAAGACGCTTCTCAGGAAATCGGTAGCACTGTCAGAGAAGATACGTCGGGACGGATACAGCGCCCTTCATCTCATCAACCGGGAGTTCAAGACGACGGCAGACATCCCGCTCGGACAGCGACTGTGGGCGCACCGTCACGGCTACCTCTCGTCGTCGGTTCCACTGTACGGTCTCGAAGAGAGCAACCGCCACGAGTATCTCTCGCAGTGGCAGAGCGAACGGGCACGGCAGGTCAACGGTGAGGCGGCGCTCGTCCACGAGGACAAACTCCTCTTTTATTACGTCCTCTGGCCGGAGTTTTCCGATGTCCTCCCCACGATGTATGGCTACCTGTCGGACGGATGCTTTCTCGATACGCCGTTTTCGCCGGACTGCGACGAAACCCTCCGCGAATGCGTCGAACGTGTCGGGAGACTCGTCGTGAAACCGGTGGGCGGGACACTCGGGACTGGAGTGACTGTCATCGGACACTCGGAGGATGGGTACCGGCTCAACGGAGCATCGGTGCGGGCCGAGCAGGTCGAACGCATCGGCCAGCGACAGGGAGAGCACATCGTTACTGAGTATATCGAGCAAGCCGAATATGCCGCAGAGATATACGATGGATCCGCAAACACCATTCGAGTCATGACGATGGTCGACCCCGACACACAGGAACCGTTTATCGGTGCCTTGGACCACCGATTCGGGACGGGCGAATCCGCGCCGGTCGACAACACTGCTAGAGGGGGAGTCAGTGTCGGTGTGGACCCCGAGACGGGTCGACTCGGAACAGCCGTCAAACCGCCGGAAGACGGAACACTCGACCGTCATACCGTCCACCCGGGATCCGGTGTCGAAATAACGGACGTCGAGATCCCCGGCTGGCAGCGGGTCCGCGACCGCGTGATCGAGATGGCGGCCTACCTGTCGCCGATAACTCCCTACATCGGCTGGGACGTCCTCGTTACCGACGACGACGGTTCGATAGCCATCCTCGAAGCGAACAGTTACCCCGACGTGCCACTACAGACTCACGAACCACTCCTCGCTGACGACCGCGTTCGTCGCTTCTACGAGTATCACGACGTCATTTAACGGGACGGACGCGACCGAACGGAAACCCCACCATCGTCCCCCAGGATCCGCCCCTATCGTTCCCGTCCGTCGTTGTTCCCTGCTGGCGGGCCCCCTCCGTCACCGTTGTTCCGCGCAGGGTGATCGCACGGCGGTTCGCCACAGCCGCCGGGGACATCTCGCGGCCGGGCCCCTTCCGTCGTCGACACGTTCTCGTCGTCTAAGTCCTCTCTTTTGTCGATACGGTCTGCAATATCGATTTCATCGAGCGACCGTTCCGCGCAGGTGTTCGGGTTCTCGAAGACGGTCACGTCTCCCCAGCCATCGGACCCAGTACCGGATCTGCCGTCGGTGTTGAACACCTCGACCGCGATTATCTTCTCGCCGTCCAGCTCGATGTCGACGTCGTCACCGACTTCGTAACAGAACTTCGTCTCGTATTCCCCGCCCTTCGGTTCGAGCCCGCTGTCTTCCGGATCGTCGGTGTACGCGAACCATTCCTCCTCGGTGTGGACGACAGCCACACTACAGAACGGAATACACCAACAAACCTGCGAACAGCCACAAAAGACGACCTCGGGGTCGTCGACGTCCTCACCGCAGGAGTCCGCGACCGCGCTGCCGCTGAACGCGCCGACGCCGATCCCCACGGCAGCGGTCGCTCCGACGGCCCGGAGCAGATCCCTGCGCGACGGGATCCGCCCAGTACTTTCCGGTTCACTCTGGTACGATTTCTCTTCGTTCGTATCTTCAATCATATTATCAGTCGCCCTCCAGTTAGAAGGTGTATAACAACGCTCTGGCGGTGTGTATTGTAACACAGGTACTACCAGTCGGTTGCCCGAGGCTACCGGGGGTAGCAGGGGTATTATTTTGTCATAATACGTTTTCTAGTAACGTTGATATGGCTTCACTCCGAGACGCTCGCCGATATTTCTGGTATCAACTCTCTCGTATCGTTCCGCTGAGTTCACTCAGGGTTCGTACGCTGCGGCAGATAGACGATATCGAGATCGGGGAGGACTGTTATATAGGGCCCAGTGTGACAATCACACCGTTCAAATACGTTACCGATGAGACACTCCTTTCGTTAGGGGACCGGGTCCGCGTCAGTCCAGACGTCTCGTTCCTCTGTTCGATGGTTCCGGAAGAAACACGACTAGAAGAGGTATTCGGTCACCAGGAACTGATTCAGGTGCACGACGACGCGTGGATCGGTGCCGATGCAACAATCCTTGCAGGCGTCACTATCGGCGAAGCCGCTGTGGTCGCTACAGGAGCAGTCGTCACAAAAGACGTTCCGTCGGAGACTGTCTTCGGCGGTGTCCCGGCGAAGAAAATCAAAGACGTCCACTTCGAGTGAAGGCTCTCTAGAAACCCGAACGGCGATCGGTGTTCGGGCGAAAAGAGGCCGTCTCGTCCCCGACAGTGACAGCACGCGAAATGTAGATGAGTTCAGCGGGAAACTCCCCGGAAGCGGGCGACGCACCTATTCGGCAAGGATTCGCTATAAGAGAGTGGGTTCGGGCAGATTTGAACTGCCGGCCTCCTCCATGTCAAGGAGGTGTCATAACCAGCCTAGACCACGAACCCTCACTGGCGTTTGCCTGCACTCATCGGTAACCCGGTGACGTAATTGAACCTTTCGGAATCGCTCCCCTTCGAGAGGACTCCGGAACTGCCGACACGTGGCGGCGGGCCGGGAACGCACGGCCGAAAGGAGCCCGAGACCGACGTATCCAACGACACGCTTATATTCATGTACTGATTTGTACATTACAACGCAATACTGATCATTGGTGTTCATCATGAAGGAGTACATTCGGCAGGTGACGGACGGACAGGAGCTCACACAGGAGGCGGCCCGCGAGGCGGCCTCGCTCGTCTTCGAGGAGGCGACCGAGGCACAGATCGGCGCCCTTCTGGCGACGCTCCGGGCGAAGGGTGAAACGGAGACCGAGATCGCCGGCTTCGCACAGGGAATGCGCGATGCGGCCAGACGGATCGATCCCGACCGGGAACCGCTCGTCGACACCTGCGGGACCGGCGGTGACGGTCACGACACGATCAACGTCTCGACGACGAGCGCGTTCGTCGTCGCGGGGGCCGGCGTCCCGGTGGCAAAACACGGCAATTATTCGGTCTCCTCCTCGTCGGGTAGCGCCGACGTCCTCGAGGAGCTCGGCGTCGCTATCGACGCCGAACCGCCGGCCGTCGAGCGCTGCATCGAGACGATCGGCATGGGCTTCATGCTCGCGCCGGTGTTCCACCCGGCGATGAAGGCGGTCATCGGGCCGCGAAAGGAACTCGGTATGCGGACGATCTTCAACGTCCTCGGGCCGCTGACGAACCCCGCCGGCGCGGACGCACAGGTCGTTGGCGTCTACGATCCCGAGTTGGTCCCCGTGTTGGCCGACGCGCTCTCCCGGATGGCCGTCGAACGCGCGCTCGTCGTTCACGGCGCCGGGCTCGACGAGATCGGCGTCCACGGCGAGTCGACGGTCGCGGAGGTCGACGGCGAGACCGTCGAGGAGTACGCGATCGTCCCCGAAGACCTCGGTCTGGATCGATACGGGCTCTCGGGGGTGGCCGGGGGACAGCCGAGTGAGAACGCCGAGGACATGCGCGGGATCCTCGAGGGCTCCGTCGGCGGCGCGAAACGGGCGATCGTCCTCGCGAACGCGGGCGCGGCGATCTACGTCTCGGGCGTGGTCGACTCGCTGGAGGCCGGCGTCGACGCCGCCCGAGAATCGATCGACTCCGGCGCCGCCTCGGAGCAGCTTGCGTCGCTTCGCGAGTTCGAGCCATGACTCGGGTGAAGATCTGCGGCATCACGTCCCGCGAGGATCTGGAGCTCGCTGTCGAGGCCGGGGCCGATGCAGTCGGGCTCATCGTCGACGTCGACGTCGAAACCGCCCGCGAGATCACTCCCGACCTCGCGCTCGAAATCGCCCGGACGACGCCCCCCTTCGTCACGACGGTGCTGGTCACCATGCCCGACTCGCCCGAATCGACCGTCGGGTTGGCCGACCGAATCCAACCCGACGTCGTCCAGGTTCACGGCGACCTGACGCCCGGCGATCTCGCGTATCTCTCCGCGAAACTCCCCGGCGACGTGATCAAAGCCGTCGCTCCGGAGGACGCCCGAGACTACGAGACCGTCGCTGACGCCCTCCTCATCGACTCGCTGGACGAATCCGGAGCAGGCGGAACCGGCAGAACCCACGAGTGGGAACGAACCCGCGAGTTGGTCGAAGAGTTGACCGCTCCCGTCGTGCTTGCCGGCGGCTTGACACCTGACAACGTCGCCGAGGCGATCGAAACCGTCCGCCCCTTCGCCGTCGACGTGGCCAGCGGCGTCGAGGCTAAACCGGGGCGGAAGGATCCCGACTCGGTGGCTGACTTCGTCCGCCGAGCAGGTGGTTCCTCGTGATTTCTCGCGGTTCGTTCGCCGAACTCGCCGATGAGCGACCGGCGGTGGTCCGTGCTGTCGCGGAACTCGACGTCGAGACGGAGCCGCTCGAGGCGTACGCCGCCCTGAGTGGTCGAACGACCGATTTCGGGCCGGCGGACCACACGTTCCTGCTCGAGAGCGCCGGCAAGGTCGCCTCGAGTGATCCCGACGGCGCCTTCAGGGCCGGGAGCGGTACCGACCGGCACGCCCGGTACTCTTTCGTCGGTTACGATCCGGCGGCTGTCGTCACCGTCGACGGGGACGCGACGGCGACGGTCGACGTCACTGACGAGCGCTACGAGAGCTTTTTCGACCTGAACGGTGGCGATACGGTCGCGACGCTCCGCGAAGCCCTCCCCGACGTGACGCTCCGGAACTTCCCCGAGACGGACCGCCAACAGCTACAGGGCGGTCTGGTCGGGTTTCTGGCCTACGACGCGGTCTACGACCTCTGGCTTGACGAGGTCGGGATCGAACGACCCCCGTCGCGGCTTCCGAACGCACAGTTCGTGTTGACGACGAAGACGCTCGTCTTCGACGACGCCGCCGGTACGGTCTCGCTCGTTTTCACGCCGCTCGTCCGTCCCGAGGACGACCCGGCGGCGATCTACGACGCCATCGACGCCGAAGCGTCCCGCGTCGAATCGCTGCTCGTCGAGGCGAGCCCACTGGAGGCCGGTGGGTTCGATCGGGCCGCCGAACGGGTCGGTCCACGGGAAGAATACGAGGCCGCCGTTCGGACCGCCAAAGAGCACGTTCTCGACGGCGACATCTATCAGGGCGTCATCTCCCGCACTCGCGAACTGGACGGCGACGTCGACCCGCTGGGGCTCTACGCGGCGCTTCGAGAGATCAACCCGTCGCCGTACATGTACGTTCTCGACTACGACGATCTGGCCGTGGTCGGCGCCTCACCGGAGACGCTCGTCTCCGTGCGCGGGCGAAAAGTGATGAGCAACCCGATCGCCGGGACCTGCGATCGCGGGAACAGCCCCGTCGAGGACCGACGACTGGCCGGCGAGATGCTCGCGGACGGCAAAGAGCGGGCCGAGCACACGATGCTTGTCGACCTGGCGAGAAACGACGTTCGGCGGGTCAGCGAAGCCGGGAGCGTCCGCGTCGAGGAGTTCATGAACGTCCTCAAATACAGCCACGTCCAGCACATCGAATCGACCGTGACGGGGACGCTCGCCGACGGCTGTGACGCCTTCGATGCGACGCGCGCATCGTTCCCCGCGGGGACGCTCTCCGGAGCGCCGAAGATCCGGGCGATGGAGATCATCGACGCTCTCGAACGCCACCCCCGCGGCGTCTACGGCGGCGGGATCGGCTACTACTCGTGGACCGGCGATGCCGATTTCGCGATCGTCATCCGGACCGCGACGATCGAACGCGGCGAAGGAGTCGAGGGGACTGACAGGATCACCGTTCAGGCCGGGGCCGGGATCGTGGCCGACTCGGACCCGACCGCCGAGTACGAGGAGACGGAAAAGAAGATGGACGGCGTTCTCGCCGCCCTCGAAGCCATAGAGCGCCACTCCGAACCGGAGGAGGTACGACGATGACCGACGTCCTGTTCGTCGATAATTTCGATTCGTTCACCTACAATCTGGTCGAATACGTGAGCCAACACGAGAGGACGGAGATCACCGTCCTCCGGAACACCGCGTCGCTTTCGGACGTCCGGGCGGCCGACCCGGACGCGATCGTCATCTCGCCCGGCCCCGGTCACCCGAAGAACGACCGTGACGTCGGCGTGACGACGGACGTGCTCCGGGAGATCAGCCCGGAGGTACCGACGCTCGGCGTCTGTCTCGGGCTCGAGGCGGCCGCCTACGAGTACGGCGGCACCGTCGATCGTGCTCCCGAGCCGATCCACGGCAAGGCGTTTCCGGTCGACCACGACGGGAAAGGCGTCTATCGGGATCTCGAACAGGGATTTCAGGGCGGCCGATATCACTCCCTCATCGCTCTCGATATTCCGCCGTGTTTCGACGTGACGGCGACCACAGAGCACGACGGCGAGGAGCTGGTGATGGGGATACGCCACCGCGAGTATCCGATCGAATGCGTCCAGTTCCATCCCGAGTCCGTACTGACCGGTGTCGGACACGAGATCATCGCGAACTTCCTCGGGACCGTTCGGGGCTTCTCCGAGTGATCGATCGGCCTGCTACCCGACGATACTGAACGGCCGTTCGGTTCGGTCGGAAGTTACCGGCTGAACGTCCGCTTCTGGATATATCGATTAGCTTTCACTTCTGTCCTTTCCGTCTCGCGTTCGACCGCCGCACACTACTGAATTCTCGACGCGTCCGCCCGGACCGTTGCCGGATTTCCCACCTTTCCGCTATCCGGTTGGCTGAGTCATCACCCGATTATTTCCAATGGAAACCATGCTTCTGTCCGGTGGTTTTCCGACACTGAATTTCACTTTCACCGCGGACTGAGAACGCTTATATGTTTCCCGTCAGTCTGTCCTCGTCGTACGCGTGGGGCATAGCGAACGACTGAACCATGTATAGTATCGCGTGCCTCTGCATCGTATAGCACCGTTAACATATTCCCCGATGCCAAGGGTTATTTGGCAGCCAACAGAACGCAGATTTCGTTACAGATGATCCGTACAGCGTGTCACGATTGGGGAGGAACCGAACCGAAACGAACAGATCCGGCCCGGAGGGCCGAATGATGTCGCGGACGAACCCCTCCGCGGACGAGCTCTCGCTTCCGATAAAACGGACCGACGGCGAGACCCTCGAAGAGCGCCTCACCGGCAACGCCTATCACAACATTCTCCCGGCCCGATACCTCCGGAAGGACGCCGACGGCGAGCCGATCGAAGAACAGGAGGACCTCTTCGAGCGGGTCGCCGAAAACGTCGCTCTGGCCGAGGCCGTCTTCGAATCCGAAAAGCGGGGCAGGGAGATCACCGTCACGCCCGACCAGCTCAAGCCGGACCACCCGCGCCGGGACGAACTCGCCGCCGAGGTCTTCGGCGCCGGCGTCACCGCCGAGGACGGCGCCGAGACGGCGCTTTCGGTGTACAACGTCAACAAGTTCGCCTACGACACGATCCTCCCGGAACTGCCGACGGAGATCGCATCCCACGTCGAGGGGACCGCCGAGGCGTTCCGCGAACAGATGGAGTCGCTTTCGTTTATGCCGAACTCGCCGACACTTATGAACGCCGGCGACGAACTTCAGCAGCTCTCGGCGTGTTTCGTCGACTCCCCCGAGGACGATATCGACGACATCCACCAGACCGCAAAGGAGGCCGCACAGGTATTTCAGAGCGGGGGCGGGATGGGCTATGCCTTCTGGCGATTACGCCCCTACGGCGACGCCGTCGGTTCGACCGGCGGGATCGCCTCCGGGCCGATCACCTTCATGCGAACCTACGACCAGATGTGTGAGACGATCGCACAGGGCGGCGCCCGACGCGGCGCCCAGATGGGCGTCATGCGCGTCTCCCACCCCGACGTCATCCAGTTCATCCACGCGAAGAACAAGGACGTCTCCTTGGCTGAGACGCTGCGGCTGAACGACCCCGACGACTTCACGCACAACTCCTTCGAGGCCGCCCTCGAGGAGGCCCGCGAACTCATCGACGACGACGGGAAGGTCCCCGAACACCTCCG
>CAZWZX010000034.1:0-15435 GCA_964638655.1 uncultured Natronomonas sp. | reverse complement strand
CTGGCGAGCATTATTGCGTCCATCGCTGTGACATAGGTCTCTTCCTGAATCGAATCAGCCGTTTGGATCAGTATTGAGCTGTGGTTTACGGGGTCAGCGTAAGTCCGGATGCGTCTCTCGATTTCTTCGATCCGTTCACGCTTGAAATGGTATTTAGTCGCAAGCACGCTTCGAATCTCCATTATACTGTATATTGAGGAGTAGAACTGGCGATCGCTGTTGAGTAACTCACGAGCGGTTTCGGATCGATCGGTGTCGTCAGTGACGACCGCGATGAAGACATTCGAGTCAACAAAGAGACTCATACATCTTCGCGAGACTCACGAACTGCGTCAACAGGATCGATTTCGGGCGCATCAGTAACGGAAAGTTCCGCGAGTGCGTCGCCGAACTCCAGTCCGTCAATCCGTTCGTGTCCGTCATCCGGACGCCACTCCGTACTCGACATAAACGTATATTGAAACTCTTCAGTAATAAAACCGGAGACGAACCTGAAAGTGGGTTCGGTGTCGGTGTTTATTTAAATAGCATTATCCAATCCTGACTCGGGTTTAAATAACGCTAAACATAAGTGGGAAATAGCGATCGAAATCGTCCGCGATCCCGACCACAGCGACGGAGCCCCGACGATCGCCGGGACGGGAATCCGTGTCTGGAATGTCGTGAGCGCCTACGAGCACAGCGGCTACTCGCCGGACGAGATCGTCGAACGACGACGCCCACAGTACTGCCGAGACTTTTTATATTTCGTCCCGCAAAATCGGATAGTGTCTGAGATAACGAAACAGGATATAACGATCCGCATCGATGCGTATCCGGATACGGATTCCGGGGTCTTTCGCATCGGCGCCGCCGACGATATCCTCCGGCTTCTGGCCGATGCCCACGAAACGGAGTTCACGATCCCGGAACTCGTCGACGCAACCGGCGTCAGTCGCTCGACAGTCTGGCGTGCTGTCGGTCTTCTCGACGGTATCGGCGCCGTACGGATCCGAGAGACGCCACAGCGAAACTACGTCGCTATCGATCCGGACCGACTGAGAAAAGACGATCCGATCCTCGCGATCGCCCAATCCGAGTTCCACGCACCGGTTCGCGCGTTCGTGAATCGCGTTCGAGAGGCGATCACCGACAGTGATGAGGTCCACGACCTGCTCGGAATCGTCGTCTTCGGCAGTGTCGCCCGTGGTGAAGCGGACCGTCGGAGCGATATCGATTGCTTCGTCGTCGTGGATGGCGACCGGACGGCGGCACGTCGTCGCATCGCGGATATCGTCGCCGAGCTCCAGACCGAGCGGTTCGACGGTGACCGGTTCGCGTTCGAACCGTACGTCGAATCCGCCGAAAGCGCACACAGGGCCGGCTCGAAACTCCGTGAGATCTTCGCGGAAGGGGTGACAGTGTTCGGGAGTAAAGAACTCGGTTCGCTCCGAAAGACGGTGATGGCCGGTGAGTAGTACGCGAATCGAGCACCTCATCGACGACGCCCAGGCCGCGTTCGACCGGCGGCCAACGGAGGTCGAATCAGGTCTCGATATCGAGGATGCAGCGCTCCTTCAGTTGCGGAAGGCCTGTCGTCTCCTCGCCGGTGCGAAGACGTTGCGCGAGGCGAACTACGACACGCTCGTGATCGAGGCCTCGTTCGTCGCTATCGAACGCACGGTCGAGTTTCGGTTGCTCGAACGAGGGACGATGTAGCCGAACGATCTTCCCGGCACCCACCCCGGCGTCTACCGAGAGGCGGCAGCCGCAGGCGTCTTCGCCGAACCGATTGCAGCGGATCTCGCTGACCTCTGGCGGGACCACCGGGCGAAGACGTACTATCAGGACGGTCTCGCTTCGGCGGATCGGGCCGAAGCGATGTACGCGCTCGCTCGTGAGGTTCACGCCTACATCGTCGGCCGATCTCGGCAGGGCCACGAGTGTCTCTGCACCGAGTGACACAGTGTCTCTAGCGGTTCCGTCGGGGTTGCCGAGACTCAATCGAACCCGCTGACGAGAGTCACGACCCACTGGGCCGGATCGCCCCGATCGCGGACCTCCACCCGCCGGACCCACTTGACCCACTGAAAGCCCCGCCGGCCGGGGGCGACGAGCCGGACCGGCGCACCGTGGCCATGAGTGAGCCGTTCCCCGCCGACGTGGGTCGCGAGAAGCGCCTCGCGGGCCTCCTCGATCGGTAGCGACCACCGATAGCCCGTCACCGAGACGAACCGGACGTGTGTCGCCTCGCGTTCGACGCCCGCGGCGTCGAGTAGTTCCCCGACGCGGATCCCGCCCCACTCCTGGACGGTGTACCACCCGCTCGTGCAGTCCAAAAGCGCCTCCTCGGTCGTCGACGGGCCGTCGCCGAGCAGTTCCGCGAGACCGATCGAACGCGGCGTCTCGACGAGCCCCGAGACCGAAAGCTCGTAGGTCGATCGCCCGATCGGATCCGGGTTGTCGGCGACCCACATCGTCACCGGAAACGAGCCGTTCCCGTCGCCGTCGGTCGGCTTCGAGCCGGTGAAACGCCGGTCTGCGCCGGGGGCGTCGGCGATTCGAACGAGCGCGTCACCGAGGCGGGCCGCGAGGCCGCCGGCCGCCAGCAGGCCGAAATACTTCAGGGCGACTCGCCGGTCGGCGATGTCGCGCCGCCGGGGAAGCCGAAAGCGCGTCGACATGTGTGCCAAAACCAGCGGCACTAAAAGGAGCCCGAGGCCGATGTGGACCGCGAGCAGCGGCCAGACGGCGACCCAGACCAGCCCGACGACACCCCAGACGATCCCGGTGGCGAGCGTCGCGATCGCGATGATCCCCGTCGCGACCGACAGCGCCGTCGAACGCTGCCACCGGTCCGGGTCGGTGAGCCGGCGGCGAACCCGGACGAGTTTGAACGCGAGCAACGCGACGAGCGTCAGTCCGACGACGCGGTGGCTCCAGACGAAGAGCCATCCGAAGCCGTCGGGGCGGCCGACGGTGAAGGAGTACAGCCCCGATCCGCTCGCGAAGAGGACGCAGGCGAGGATCGACCAGTCGACGGCCCTCGGCGGTGGGGCGTAGGCGAGCAGTTCGGCTGTGCGGTCGGCCATACCGATCGGCGTTATTCGATCTCGTCCTCGAGTTCGATGTCGGCGCTCTCGATATCGGCGGTCTCCATCTCGAGGTCCATCTCGCCGCCGCCGTCGCCGGCCGCCAGCTCCTCGATGCTGTCGATCCCGAGCAGTTCGCGGGTCTCCTCTCCGAAGTCCATCGATTCCAGCGCCGGGCCGCCGGGGCCGGCGTCGCCGCCGGTGAGGTGTTTGCCGTAGCGACTCAACAGGGTGGTCATCTCCTGCGGGAGGACGAACGTCGTCGACTCGCCCTTGCCGATCTCCTCTAAGGTCTCCATCCCGCGCTCGATGATCGCGCGTTCGCCCATCGACTCGGCGGATTTCGCCCGCAACACCGTCGAGATGGCCTCACCCTGCGCTTCGAGAACGCTGGCCTGCTTTTCACCCTGCGCTTCGAGGATGTTCGCCTGTTTGTCACCCTCGGCCTTCTCGATCGCCGAGCGACGTTCACCCTGCGCTTCCAGAATCATAGCCCGCCGTTTCCGCTCGGCGGAGGTCTGTTGCTCCATCGCGCGCTGGACGTCCGGGCTCGGGTTGACCTCACGGACCTCGACTGCCTCGACGCGGACGCCCCACTCGTCGGTCGGGCCCTCCAGCTCCTGCTGGATGCGTCGGTTGATCTTCTCGCGTTTCGAGAGCGTCTCGTCGAGTTCCATGTCGCCGAGAACGGCCCGAAGCGTCGTCTGGGCGAGGTTCGAGGTCGCGTTCTTGTAGTCGTCGACCTCTAAAAAGGCCCGTTTGGCGTTCATCACCTTGATGTAGACGACGGCGTCGGCGGTGACCGGCGAGTTGTCCTCCGTGATCGCCTCCTGGCGCGGCACGTCCAGCGTCTGGGTCCGCATGTCGAACGGATACGTCCGGGAGACGAACGGCGGGACGAAATGGATACCGGGCTCTAAGAGTTCGCGGAACTCGCCGAACACCGTCAACGCCTCCTTCTCGTAAGCTTCGACGATCTCGACGGCGCTCCAGACGGCGGCGATGGCGACGAAAAGCAGCGCCAGTCCGGCGATCAAAAGCGGGTTGAGCTCGACTCCGCCGAACCACACCGCCGCGCCGACGGCGACGAGGGCGAAGATCAGAGCCGAGGCGCGCGTGGAGAGCCCCGAACTCTTGCGACCGAGTTGACGGGCGGCGCTGTCTGACATACACTACCGTTGGGGCTCGCGGTACTTGAACCCACGTCGTAGGGACCGGGGATGGGCGGATCGACCGCCGGGAAAGCGCGCTCAAAGCGCCGCGTCGATGGTTTCTGCGGTCGCGCTGCCGACGCCCTCGACGCGTTCCAGCTCCGCCCGTGAGGCTTCCCGAATTCCCTCGACGCTGCCGAACCGCCGGAGCAACCGTCGCCGGAGTTCGGGCCCGACGCCGTCGAGCTCGTCGAGCGGCGTCGAAACCGTATCGCGGACCGTCTGGTGGTACTGGACGGCAAATCGGTGGGCCTCGTCGCGGACCCGCTGGAGGAGGTGTAACGCTGGGTCGTCGTCGTCCCAGTCGTAGGACCCGTCGGGGGTGACGACGAGTTCGTCGGCTTTCGCGAGCGCGACGGCCGGGACCGACCAGCCGGTCTCCGAGAGAGCCTCCCGAGCAGCGTCGAGTTGCCCCTCACCGCCGTCGATCACGAGCAGGTCCGGATCGGGACGGTCGTCGCGCCCCTCGATCGCCCGACTGGCGCGCCACCGGAGGAGCGAGCGCATGTTCGCGTAGTCGTCGTTCGTCTCCTCGAGTTTCTTCCGCCGGTAGTCGCGCTTTTCCGGCGATGCCTCGAGGAAGACGACGTCGCTGCCGACGACCGCCTTGCCGCCGGCGTGGCTCACGTCGAACCCCTCGATTCGGTCGGGGCGATCGATCCCAAGCTGGCGGGCGAGGGTGGCCGCGGCGTCGGGCTCGCCGGAACTTCTCCGGGCGTTTTTCAGCGCGAGGTCGACGAGCGTCGCCTCCCGTCCCGCTCCCGGTACCCGGACGGCGACCCCTTCGATTTCGAGCCATCGATCGAGTTCGCGGTCGTCGTACCGTTCCGGCAACAAAATCGCGTCCGGCAGAGGTCGTTCGGCGTAGAACTGCGGGATGAAGGCCGCAAGCACCGCGGCGATCCGGTCTTCACCCTCGGGCGCGTCGACCCGGTGGCGCTCGCGATCGACCAGTTTGCCGCCCTCGCTGTGGAGCCGGGCGACGGTCGCCTCACTGCCCTCGATGGCGACCCCGAGCACGTCGACGAGTTCCTCCTGTCGACCGATAACGGCCTCGTCGCCGCCCTCGTGGAATGCCTCGACGGCGTCGAGTTTATCCCGGGTCGCCGCCGCCCGCTCGAAGGCCTGCGATTCGGCGGCGGCCTCCATCTCCCGGCGGAGCGGTCCGGCGAGGGCACCCGTCTCACCCTCCAGGAATCGGATCGCGGACTCGACGTCCTCGGCGTACGACCCGCGGTCGATCTCGCCGGTACAGGGGGCGCTACAGAGTCCCATCTCGTAGTCGAGACACGGCCGCTCGCGCCCCTCGTATTTGTGATCCGAACAGCCCCTGAGCCCGTAGATCGACCGGATCGCCTTACAGACCGTCTCGACGCGACCCTTGTCGGTGAACGGACCGAAGACGGTCGCTCCCTCAGGGGGGTCCCGCGTGATCTCGAGTCGAGGGATCTCGTGGTCGGTGAGCGCGACGAGCGGGTAGGATTTGTCGTCCTTCAGTCGGACGTTGTATTTCGGCTGGTGTCGCTTTATCAGGTTGGCTTCGAGCAACAGCGCCTGCGTCTCGGTGTCAGTGACGGCGAAGTCGATCCGGTCGGCGGCCCCGATCATCCGTCGAATCCGTTCGCTCCGGGGATCGGTGTACGAACGGACGCGATCTCGGAGATCGATCGCCTTGCCGACGTACAGCACCCGAGCGTCGGCTTCGAACTGATAGACACCGGGCCCTCTCGGGAGTTCGTTGGCCCGGTCTCGGACCGCGGCCGCGTCCATACCGGATACTGGGGCCGAGACGATATCAGCGTGACGCGTTCGGCCGGAACGGAGGTAAAAAGTATGCCGCCCGAGGACGATCAGGGAGTAATGTCCGACACTGAACGGCTGTGGCTCGTCGAACGCGACTACGGCGACGAGGCGCTCGTCGAACTCGTCTACGCGTCTCCCGATGGATCGCGCTGTCTGGTGAAACACCTCAGCGTCCAGTTGCTCCGCTCGAAGGAGGTCACGGCCGCGATCGAGGTCGAACGCGACGAGATCGAGACGGTCGGCAACGAGGAGACGAGAGAGCGGTACGCGAAAGAGGTCGAGCGCGTCCGTGAGTCACACGAGCACGACGAAGTTATCTGAGGGGTTCAACGATGATGCCGACGGGGTCGTGGGAGTTCACGATCGGCCGTCGAGGTGGGAAGCACACGACTGCGAGTCTCAAGGCCTATATTCCATCGGGCGGAAGGCCCACCCGATATGGCCGCCATCGAACTGGACGGCGTCGAGAAGTCCTTCGGCGACGTACGGGCGCTCCGTGGCGTCGATCTCGAGGTCGAGGACGGCGAGATATTCGGTTTTCTCGGCCCCAACGGGGCCGGGAAATCGACGACGATCAACATTCTGCTCGATTTCGTCCGGCCCGACGCGGGGTCGGTTCGCGTGCTCGGCCGCGATGCCCGCGAGGAGAGCGTCGCCGTCAGAGAGCGGACGGGGGTTCTCCCGGAGGGGTTCGACGTCTACGACCGCCTGACAGCCCGCGAGCACGTCGCCTTCGCGATCGATTCGAAGGGAGCCGACGTCGATCCGTACCCGATTCTCGAGCGGGTCGGGCTCGAGGACGCCGCCGGGCGGAAGGCCGGCGGGTTCTCGACCGGGATGCGACAGCGGCTCGCCTTGGCGATGGCGCTCGTCGGCGATCCCGAACTGCTGATCCTCGATGAACCGTCCTCCGGGCTGGACCCGAACGGGGCCCGGGAGCTCCGCGAGATCGTCGAGAGCGAGGCCGCCAAGGGAACGACCGTCTTCTTTTCGAGCCACATTCTGGGACAGGTCGAATCGGTCTGTGACCGTGTCGGGATCATCCGCGACGGGGAGCTCGTCGCCGTCGACACGATCGAGGGGCTTCGCGAGAACGTCGGGAGCGGCTCGACGCTGGTCGTCGAGGTCGACGTCGTGCCCGAGGATGCCGAACACCGGCTCAAAAGCCTCGACGGAATTTCCGAAGTCGTCGTCGAGGGGACGACGCTGCGGATCACCTGTGAGGACGACGTCAAGATGGACGCGGTACAGGAGCTCGAAGAGATGGGCGCGGACGTTTCGGATTTCTCGACGGAGGAGGCACCGCTCGAGGATCTCTTCGCGGCGTACACGGAGGGCGATCGATGAGCTGGCAAGCCGTCGCCGAGAAGGACTTCCGGGACGCGATCCGCTCGCGGCTGCTCATCGTTCTGACGGCGCTGTTCGCGCTGTTTGCGGCCGGAGCCGCCTACGTCGTCACGGAGATCGACCCGCCACAGCAGGCGGCCCTTACCGGCGAGGTGACGACGGTACTTTTGATCGCGGGGCTGGTCAGCGCGACCGCGATCTTCATCCCGATCGTCTCGATCGCCGTCGCCTACCGGTCTCTGGCCGGCGAGCGCGACAGCGGAAGTCTGAAGCTACTGCTTTCGTTGCCGAACAGCCGCGAGGACATCATCCTCGGGAAGTTCATCGGCCGATCCGGCGTCGTCGCCGTCGCGCTGTTCGTCGGCTTCGCGGTCGGGATCGTCGTGACCGCCGCACTGGCGGACGCGTTCTCGCCGCTCGAGTACGTCGTCTTCGTCGGCATCTCGATGCTTTTCGCGTTCGTCTTCATCGCGATCACTGTCGGGATCTCGGCGTTCACGTCCTCGACCTCTCGGGCCGCTTACGGGGCCTTCGGACTGTTCGTCGTCTTTCAGTTCCTGTGGACAACACTCGCACAGGGGATCGCCTACGCCGCGAACGGCTTCTCGTTCGAAGGAATCGAGCCGGGAGATACGGCCTCCAATATCTTTCAGTTCATCGCGATCCTCGATCCGACCGCCGCCTACCAGCAGGCGACGCTGTGGGTCATCCGCCAACTGGACGAGACCGGCGAGCTCCAGGAGGCGACCGCGGAACTTCCCTTCTACTTGCAGGACTGGTTCGGGTTCGTCGTGATGGCGGTGTGGATCGTCGTCCCGCTCGCCGTCGGCTATCTCCGGTTCGAGTCGGCTGACTTATAAACCAGCGCCGGGGCGACCGAGGAGGTTCGACCACGGATCGCCCACCCGAAACACCCGTCGGCCACCCGTCGAACGACCGTCTGACGACAGTTTCACCGCGCTCCTTTCCTGCGTTTTCACTTACACTCCGCATGCACGGGTTTTATTATGTTCCCAACCTCTCTTTCGGATGCACACGCTCCTTTCCCTTTGTGTCGTCGCTTCGGACAGCGGCGCGTCGGAAGGCATACCCCACGCCGCCCGGTAGGCGGGGGTATGATCGAACTCGCCGACGTACTCGCGGCCCGCGACCGAGTCGCGGAGACGGCGCGTGAAACGCCCCTCGAACGCTCGAGAACCTTCTCGGAGCGGACGGGGGCGGACGTCCGATTGAAGATGGAACACCTCCAGCGAACCGGCGCGTTCAAGATCCGCGGCGCGACGAACAAGATCGCGCTGCTCGGAGAGGAGGAGCGAAAGGCGGGCGTCGTCGCCGCCAGCGCGGGCAACCACGCCCAGGGCGTCGCCCTCGCCGCGACGAAAGCCGGCGTCGATTCGACGATCGTCATGCCCGAGCACGCCCCGATCTCGAAGATCAACGCGACCCGATCCTACGGCGCGGAGGTGATGCTCCACGGGATCGATTACGCCGCCGCGGCCGAACGCGCCCACGAGATCGAACGCGAGGAAAACCGGACCTACGTCCACGCCTTCGACGATCCCGCGGTGATGGCCGGCCAGGGAACGATCGGCTTGGAGATCGCCGAGCAGTGTCCCGACGTCGAGACCGTCGTCGTTCCGATCGGTGGGGGCGGGCTGATCGCCGGCATCGCGACCGCGATCACGGCGTTGACCGACGCGAGAGTGATCGGCGTGCAGGCCGAGGGCGCCGCGAGCGCCGCCCAGTCGCTGCAGAAAGGGGAGATCGTCGAGCGCGACTCGGTGGACACGATCGCGGACGGGATCGCCACCCGGAGGATCGGTGAGCAAACGTTCGAAGTCATCCGCGAGCGCGTCGACGAGGTCGTCACGGTGACCGACGCCGAGATCGCCAACGCCCTCACCTCGCTTCTGGAGCGCTCGAAGACGCTCGTCGAGGGGGCCGGTGCGGTCGCGCTGGCGGCCGTCATCACGGAGCGTTTCGAGTACGACGGCGGCGAGACGATCGTGCCCGCCCTCTGTGGCGGCAACATCGATCTCAACGTTCTGACGACCGTCATCACCCGCGGACTCGTCGAGCGCGGCCGGTTCCTCCGGATCAAGACGGTACTGAAGGACCGACCGGGAGCGCTCGAGGACCTCGTCGACGTGCTCACCGAGTACCGGACGAACATCTACGCCATCGAGCACGACCGGGCTTCCAAGGACATCGCGATGAACGCCGCCGAGGTCGAACTCGATCTCGAGACCAGGGGACACGAACACGTCGCGGCGCTCTTGGAGGCGCTCGAAGCGAGAGGCTACGAGGTCGAAGTGATCGTATAAAGGGGTCCCGAGGAGTTGTCTTTATAAAAACCGGAACGTCTCGAGGTTCTTCGGCGCGAAGGTTCGCATGTTGAACTCGTGATACAGCGCCGAGGAGAGATCCTGAACTGAAGACTCGTCGCCGTGGACACAGAGGACCTTCTCGGGACGGGGGTTCATCGTCCGGACGAAGTTCATCAGCCCCTGTCGGTCGGCGTGCCCGGAGAAGCCATCGACGGTCTCGACACCCATATTCAGCGTGAGCGTGCCGCGATCCGAGGAGCGATCGTTCATCGGGATCTCGTCCCAGCCGTTCTGGATCCGACGGCCGAGCGTTCCCTGTGCCTGATAGCCGACGAAGACGAGCGAGGATTCCTCCTCCGCGCCGACGTGGTTGAGCCACGACATGATCGGGCCGCCCTCGACCATCCCGGACGTCGAGAGGACGATACAGGGACCGCCGTCGGCGATCTCCTGGCGTTCGTCCTCGCCGCCGTCGATGTGGTTGAACTGGTCGGCGAGGAACGGGTTCTCGTCGTCGTGGAAGATCCGATCCCGGAGGTCGTCGCGGAGATACTCGGGGTAGGTGGTGTGGATCGCCGTCGCCTCCCAGATCATCCCGTCGAGATGAACCGGGACCTCGGGGATCTCACCCTTGCGCATCGCTTCCTCTACGACGAGCATGATCTCCTGTGAGCGACCGACGGCGAAGGCCGGAATGAGGATCTTCCCGCCCTCCGTCGTCGTCTCGCGGATCACCTCTTTGAGCTTTTCTTCGGAGTCCGCCTGGTCGGTCTGGTAGTCGTTCCGCCCGCCGTAGGTCGACTCCATGACCAGCGTCTCGACGCGGGGGAAGTCGTTCGTCGCGCCGTTGAAAAGGCGGGTGTCGTCGTAGTGGATGTCGCCGGAGAAAGCGACGTTGTAGAGCCCGTCGCCGACGTGGAAGTGCGTGACCGCCGACCCGAGGATGTGGCCGGCGTTGTGAAACGTGATCTTCAGGTCGGGGGCGATGTCGGTCACGTCGCCGTACTCCAGCGGGATGCAGTGTTTGATCGCCTCCCGGACCTGCGCGGACTCGTAGGGGGGCGTTCGGCCCTCCTTGGCCGCGACGTCGAGGTAATCGAGCGTGAGAAGTCCCATCAGATCCCGCGTCGGTTCGGTGCAGTAGATGGGTCCGTCGTAGCCGTATTTGAACAGAAGCGGCACGAGCGCGGAGTGATCGAGGTGGGCGTGGGTCAACACGACCGCGTCGAGGTTCGAGGCCCCCGCGCCGAGCGCCTCCGGGATCTGGAGGTACGGGACCTCGCCCTCGGCGCCGGGTTTGTCGCCGCAGTCGACGAGCACGCGCGTCTCGGGCGTGTTGAGGATGAAGGCGGCTCGGCCGACCTCGCGACAGCAGCCCAGCGTCGTGATCCGGACCCACTCGTCGTCGGACATCTCGTCGCGGTGGATCTGTCGGCCGATCCGCTCTAAGATGTCGCGGCGCTCCTCGCGCTCCTGTTTGAGGAAGTTCCGGACGTTCGAGACCGTCGAGGACTCGATCGGCGGCGTCCGGACGACTTCCGGGGTCCAGCCGACCTGCTGGGTGATCTCCCGGAGCGTCGAGCCGTGCCGGCCGATGACCACGCCGGGTTTTTCCGCCTCGATGACGACCTCGCCGGTGTCGGCGTGGAAGTCGAGATCGGTGACGCCCGCCTCCTCCGGGATCACCGCCCGGATCTTCTCGCGGGCCTCGCTGGGCCGTGCGAGCACCTCCGGATCCGGGCGGACGGTGATCCGTTTCCTGAGTTTCGAGGCCAACCGGCGGATCAGATCGCCATCGCTCGCGAACTTCTTCGGATCGCGGGTGTAGACGACCAACTCCGGGCCCTCGTATGTCACGTCCGAGACGGAGATGTCGTTCGGGACTTCGCGGACGATCGTTGCCTTGATATCATCGAGTTTCCGCTCTACTGCACTCATACGTTAGAAATCCTTGGGTCGGGTTTCGGTCGTTCCGCGGGTCGAGTTCGACTGTGACGGGCGGGGCCGCCGACCGTATGGGTCACGGACAGGGGCGCCGACTGTATCGGTCATAAGTGTCATTGGTTCGGATCTGCGGTGGCTGTCGTCGAACGACTGCCGCGGGAAGGACCGGAAAACCCGCTCGTAACCGACTGTAACCAACCCTAATATAAAACCCTTCGCAAAGGCATATATGAAGGTCACACCGACCGTCGTCCGAACGGAGCACGAACGGATCCGGAACCGCGAATCGATCCCGGAACTGATAAACGACATTCGGGGTCGGCTCGGGCCGCTTTTCGACACCGACGTCGAGGACGTCTCGGCCGAACAGTACCGGAACGCGGTCGATGCGGTCTTTTCGGACGGGGATCGCGCGGTGAACGTCACCGGTTTTTGTCTGATCCTCCGGGAACTGGACTGTACGGACGATTATCCGGGATTCGTCGTCGACGAGTATCTCGGCCGGCGGCTGGCTGCGACGATCGCGGGCGGGGAGCCGTTCACACTCCTGGCGGAGGCGACGTTCCATTTCGCCGACGTCCACACCCACGGCGATCCCGATGACCCGGCCGGAAGCGACGATCTCGACGCCGCGCTGGCGGCCGGCTTTCAGGCTCGACTGCCGGGCTGGGAGTGGACCGAGGGATCGAGTCCGTTCGGATCGACACCGGGGACATGATATAAAACACCACCAAACTGTGGCCCGTAACCGAGAGGCGAGGCGGTGTTATACTCCAGTATGGCAACGGTCGAGACGCGGCTCGGGCGGTTCCGGACCGACCGCGAGCGCTGGATGCTGTCGGCCTCCCGGATCGTCCTCGTCGCACTCGTCGGATGGTTCCTGCTCGCACAGTGGGCGAACGTCACGTTCGAGATGCGGACACAGGCGGGGATCTACCTCTTCGGGATGGTGGCTTTGAACCTCCCCTACGGCGGCTACGAGCACATGTCGAACCTCCAGCACCGGGGGCTCCCGTTCGGGGCCCGGTATATCGGGCTCTATCTGCTCTTGGTCGCCGGCTTCGTGGCGCTGTTTTTCCTCGCGCCGGTCGTCGGGCTCGCCGTGGCGATCGCCGTCGCGGTCGCGAAGGGCGGCCACGGCGGGCTCCGGGTGTTGGACGCGCTCATCGGGACCGATCACCTCCGGACGAAACCACAGCGGGCGCTGGCGGCCTTCGTCCGCGGCGGGACCGTGATGATCGTTCCGATCTACTTCTGGCCCGGCGACTTCGCGGCGTTCAGCACGTTCATGGTCGAGATATTCCGGCCGGGGGCGTTCGCCGCCGTCGCACCGTACTTCGGTGAACTCCGGGTCGGACTCGGCGCGCTGTTCGCGGTCGCGGTCGCCGTCCACGTGGGGCTCGGCTTCCTGCGGCGTGAGGGGCTCAAGACGTGGCTCGTCGACGCCGGCGAGACGGCGCTTTTGATCGCCTATTTCGCCGTCGTTCCCGTCGTCATCGCCGTCGGGCTCTATTTCCCGCTTTGGTACTCGCTGCGACAGAGCGCCCGCACCGAGGCGGTCAGAGCGGAGCTCCCGTCAGTCGACCCCGAATCGACGCCGTCGCCACACGCGGTGATCGCCGCCTTCATCGGCGGGACGATCGCCACGTTCGCGCTCGCGGCGCTGATCGCAATGTTGGCCCCGAACCCGATGTCCGGCGGGACGCTTCTCATCAGCGGCGTCGCATTCTTCAGCGTCTTCATCAGTATCATCGCGCTCCCCCACGTCGTCGTCGGGAGCTGGCTCGACACCGACCGCGGTATCTGGTATACGCCCTGAAACCGCCGGGAAGGTTTCCGTTCGAAACAACTCAAAAAGATGCTTGGATCGATAGATGCGATACGATCGGCGGATCGACGCGGCGAAAAACCCCTCGAGGGCCGAACGGCGACGGTCGTCGGCGGCGGCTTCGGCGGGCTGTCTACGGCCTGCTATCTCGCCGATAGCGGCGCGGACGTGACACTTCTGGAGCAACACGACGAACTCGGCGGCGTCGCCGGGCGGATCGAAACCGACGGCTTCCGGATCGACACCGGGCCGTCGTGGTATCTGATGCCCGATACCTTCGAGCGGTTCTTCGGACGTTTCGGTCGCCGGCCCGAGGAGTATTACGACCTCACGCGGCTCGACCCGCACTACCGGATCTTCTGGAAGGACGGTGATCGGGTCGACGTGCCCGACGACCCCGAGGCGGTCGCCGAGCTGTTCGAATCCTACGAAGCGGGGGCGGGAGAGGCGTTCCGGTCGTATCTCGACGAGGCCGAGCGTGCCTACGAGATCGGCGTCGAGGAGTTCGTCTACCGCGACCGGTCCCGACTTCGGGACTGCGTCGATCCGCGACTCATCCGCGCCGCGGGGGGCGTGACGCTTCTGGATTCGATGCAGGAGTACGTCGGTGGCTACTTCGAAAACCCGAAGCTACAGCAGTTGGTCCAGTACTCACTCGTCTTTCTCGGCGGCGCACCGCACAACACGCCCGCCATCTACACGCTCATGTCCCACGTCGATTTCAACCTCGGCGTCTACCACCCCACCGGCGGCATCGCGAGTGTCGTCGACGGGATCGCCGAACTGGCGACCGAACTCGGCGTCGATATCGAGACCGGGCGCGAGGTGACCGCACTCGACCCCGACGGGAACGGGATCGAAGTAACTACTGGCGGGGGGCGGCGTCGGGCCGATACGGTCGTCGCGAACGCCAATCCGTACCACGTCGACCGGGAACTCCTGCCGGAGGGGCGGCGCGAGTACGACGACGCGTACTGGGACTCGCGGACGTACGCCCCGTCGGCGTTTCTCATGTACCTCGGCGTCGATGGCGACGCCGAACCGCTCGAACACCATACACTCGTGCTCCCGAACGACTGGGACGCACACTTCGAGGCGATCTTCGAGGACCCCGCCTGGCCCGAGGATCCGGCCTACTACGTCAACGTCCCGTCGAGGACCGATCCGACGATGGCGCCGGACGGTCACGAGGCGGTCGTGGTTCTCGTCCCGATCGCCGCCGGCCTGTCGGACGACGAGGCGACCCGCGATCGGTTTCGCGAGAAGGTGCTCGACGATCTCGAGACCCACACCGGTGTGGATCTCCGCGACCGGATCGTGCTCGAACGGACCGCCTGCGTCTCGGAGTTCGGCGAGCGCTTCGGCGCGCCCCGGGGGACCGCACTCGGGCTCGCACATACCCTCCGCCAGACCGGGCCGTTCCGACCCTCGATCCGGTCGTCTGCGGCCGATTCACTGTACTACACCGGCTCGTACACCTCGCCGGGGATCGGGATGCCGATGTGTCTCGTCAGCGGCGAGCACACGGCGGCGGCGATCCGCGGTGACGCGGCGACCGGAGCGATCGGGCGACTCTTGGGGCGATCGTAGCTACGAGAGCTGTTCGCCCGCGATCCGGTCGGCGTGTTCGATGAACGCTTCCTCCTCGCCGGCCGGGATGGTCGCGCCGGCAGCGATGTCGTGGCCCCCGCCGTCGCCGCCGACCGCCCGGGCGGCCTCACCCATCGCGACCGAGAGGTCGATCCCCGAGCTGACGAGCGGGCCGGTGGCCCGGCTCGAAACTTTCGTCTCCCCGTCGTTCTTTTCGGCGAAAGCCACGATCGGAACGTCGCGGGAGACGCCGTCGGCCCCCATCGACATCCCGGCGATGATGCCGACGATCGTCTCGCGGATCTCGTCGCCGG
>CAZWZX010000033.1:0-15839 GCA_964638655.1 uncultured Natronomonas sp. | reverse complement strand
TCGAGAAGATCGTCTGTACGGACCCACACTCGTACAACACGTTCAAAAACGAGTATCCCGAGGTCGACTTCGAGGAGTTCGCCGACGACCCGATGATGGAGTTCGATATCGAGGGCTTCTGGAACGAGGACGGCGACGTCGAGGTGTACCACTGGACGCAGGCCGTCGAGGAACTCGTCGAGGGAGACACGCTCGGTCTCGACGGGACCGAACTCGACTACACGGTCACGTACCACGACCCGTGTCACCTGGGTCGGTACAACGACGAGTACGAGGCGCCCCGCGAGCTCGTCCGAGCGACCGGCTGTGAGCTCCACGAGATGCCGCGAAACCGAGCGAACAGTTTCTGTTGTGGCGGTGGCGGCGGCGGGCTCTGGATGGAGATGGAGGAGGACGAAAAGCCGAGCGAGGAACGGCTCCGGGAGGCGCTCGAGGACACCGACGCCGGCCGCGAAATCGAGAAGTTCGTCGTCGCCTGTCCGATGTGCATGACGATGTACGAGGACGGCCGCAAGACCGGCGGCTTCGAGGAGTCGATCGAGATCGTCGACGTCGCGGAGTTGCTCGTCGAGGCCATCGAAGCGAACGGCGCGACGGCTACCGGATCGATCGGATCCGGGGCAGGCGCGGCGCCGGCCGACGACTGAGCTTTCGACTCCCATCCCGTTCGAACGAACCACCGAACGGAGTCGGCTGCGAACGTTTATATCGGATCACGCGACCAGATCGGCCCATGCGCTGAGAAGCCACGGCCGACGTTTCGCGGGAGTGCGGTGGCGCGTCGGCCGATCGTTCACACCGCCTGTTCGCTAGATCGGTCCGCCTGGGCGAGAATGTATCCCGTCGACAGACGACCCAGCCGGGGCGTAACTGACAACACGATAGCCCGCGAGGAACAGAGCATGTTCGAGGAGATCATGCGGAAGTTCGAGGACAGTCCGAGCCAGCAGGCGGTGATTCGCCTGTTGCTCGAACGGGGATTTTCGGTCAACGACGAGGGGCGCGTCGTCTCCGGCGGGATCGAAATCCCGGATACGGGGATCGCCCGCGAGATCGACGTCGACAGACGCGTCGTCGACGCGACGACCGACGCGATCCTCGAAGACGACGAACTCCGCCGCATCTTCCAGAACATCTCCGCGATCCCTTCGTTGATGGATCTCGCGCCGGTCTTGGATCTGACCGTGCTGACGGTTCGCGTCAGCGACGCGGACGAGCCCGGTATCGTCGCGACCGTGACCGACTGCATCGCCGACAGCGGCATCTCGATCCGCCAGACGATAAGCGAGGACCCGGAGTTCACCGACGAGCCGAAACTCTACGTCATAACCGCCGAACGGCTCGATGGGGAGCTGATAAACGAGATCCGAGAACTCCCGTTCGTCCGGAAGATCGAGATCGAATAATCGCGGCGGTTCAGGTCCGTTTGGGGTTCGAGTTACCGTCTGTCGTGTCGTCTTCCGGCGGCGCGTGCCCTTCAACCGCCTCAGCTATATCGGTCTCTTTCGGGGTATCGACGTGCCACCGATCGACGGTCGTCTCGTAGTCGGCGAGTTTGTTGGACACTCGGATCTTCAGGTCGTCGTCGTTGACGTTGATCTCGAAGACGTACTCGCCGGTATCGGCGTCCGCGCGGTTGAGGTTCGCGCTGACGAGTCCGTTATCGAAGTAGTACGGGGACATCTGCGTCATGACGTTCTCGTAGACGCTTCCCTCGACTTTCCGGAGTGCCTTCCGCGTCGCCGAATCGGCCGCCCGGGCCACGTAGTTTATCGACTCGCGCCATTCGTTGACCGCTTCGGTGGGCTTTTCGAGCTGCTGATAGGATTCGGTGAGTTTCTCGCCGGCGGTTTTGAGGTCCTCGTCGGGAGCTTTGCCGGCTTTTTCCCCCTCCCCTTCGTTGATGCTGGCCTGCTCGGCGGTTTTCTGGCTGACGTCCTCACCGAGGCGTTCGTCGGCTTTCGGACGCCACTCGTCCCACTCCTCGAGCGCGCCCTCATCGATCGCGTGATCCTCGTCGGCGAGGTCTTTCAGTGCGCGGGTGATCCGTTCGCCGTGTTCGACGATCTCCCCCCAGTGTCCGCGTAGTTTGAACCCGGAGACGCTCTCCTCGACATCCATTACTGGAACGGTTGTGGCCGAGGGCTTATATGAGCTACTACCACGACGAGAGTGGTCGGCACGGGGACAGTGGCTGCTCCAACGACGGGCTTTAAGCCGTCGGCGTTCGCGATACCGGTATGGCCATCGAGGATCGCGGTGATGCGCACGTCATCACCCACGCGCTGGCGAAACATACCCTCTCGGAGCTCAGATCGGACGAAACCGGCCAGGTCGCGTTTCGCGACGGACTCATCGATCTCGGTCGGCTCTGTGGGTACGAGATCATCGACGGGATGATGGGCACGGAGTACGTTTCGATCACGACCCCACTGGCCGAGACGACCGGCGAGGTCGTCAAAGGGCTCGACGACGTCGTGATCGTGAACGTTCTGCGGGCGGCGACACCGTTCGTCGAAGGGCTGGTCAAGGCGTTCCCTCACGCACGACAGGGGGTTATCTCCGCCGGACGTAACGAGGCGGCCGGGATGAACGACGACGGGGAGTTCCCGATCACCGTCGATTACATCAAACTCCCGGAGATCAACGACGACGACACGGTCATCGTCGCCGACCCGATGCTCGCGACGGGGAGTACGATGGTCGCGGTGCTCGACGAGATATTCGAGACCGGCCGACCGGAGCGACTCGTCGTGCTGTCGGCGGTGAGTGCACCGAACGGACTGCGTCGCGTCGAGAAGGCACATCCGAGCGCGGATCTCCTGACGGTCAGTATCGACGAACGGCTCGACGCGGACGGCTACATCGTCCCGGGCGTCGGTGACGCCGGGGATCGCGCGTTCGGGACCTGAACGCCGACAGCGACCGATATACCCCTTCGCTTCGTCTGGATCCCCGTCGTGTCCGTGGATCTGTCTCCTGTCGAAACGTCAGACGCTCGGCGAACGCACTACAGTTCGATCCGATCTCGGGTCGCGCTCCGGAGCCGGTCTTCGAGCTCCTCCGCATCCGCAACCGGAACGGAAACGTCGAACACGACCCGTTCGGCGTAGTCGGCCTCGAACGTCGCGTCCGAACTCTCGAGGATTCCACGAACAGTTCCGGAGTCGTCGTAATCGACGACAGCCTCGAACTGTCGCTGTGGGCGCCGTTCGGCCGTCCCGGCGGCATCGATCGTGTCCTTTGCTGCCCGCGAGTACGCCCGGACCAGACCGCCGACACCGAGTTCGGTTCCGCCGAAGTATCGGGTAACGACGAGACAGACGTTCTCCAGATCACGTCCCTGTAAAACCGACAGCACCGGCTTGCCGGCGCTTCCGGACGGTTCGCCGTCGTCGGAGGCGTACTCCCGGAACGGGTCGGCTCGCACACGGTAGGCCGGGACGTTGTGGGTCGCGTCGTGGTGCTCTGCCTCGATCTCGTCGATGAACGCCTCCGCGTCCGTGATCGTCTCGACGGGACGGACGTAACCGATGAACTCCGAACCCTGCACGCGAAAGGCTGTGCTGGCACGCGAACTGACTGTTCGAAAGGTGTCAGACTCCGGCACGGCCGTCGTTCGGTCCGGTCCGATTTACCGGTTTCGCCGGTCGGGTCCGACGGGTGTTTATATCGTGGACAGCTACCGGTCGCCAATGGACCCAGCGACGGTCGCGACGTTCGTGGCTGCCGGGATCGCGAGCCTGTTCATGGCGTGGGCGATCGGGGCGGGATCGTCGGGTTCGACGCCGTTCGCCCCGGCCGTCGGCGCGAACGCTATCTCCGTGATGCGTGCCGGGTTTTTCGTCGGAATCCTCGGGCTGCTCGGCGCGACACTTCAGGGGGCGAACGTGACCGAGGCCGTCGGCAGAGAGCTCATCATCGGCGCGACGCTGTCGCCGATCGCCGCGATCGTCGCGCTGTCCATCGCCGCCGGGCTCGTCGCCGTGGGCGTCTTCACCGGCTATCCGATCGCGACGGCGTTCACCGTGACGGGGGCCGTCGTCGGGGCCGGTCTGGCGATGGGCGGCGAACCTGCGCTTTCGAAGTATTACGAGATCGTTGCCGTCTGGACGTTGACCCCGTTCGTCGGCGGCGGCGTCGCCTTCGGAACCGCGAAACTCCTCCGGCACGAATCCGTCTCCGAGCTGATCGCGACGCCGGTACTCGCCGGAGGTGTCGGTGCGATACTGGCGAACGTCGAGTTCGTGTTGCTCGGACCGGCCGGTACCGCCCAGAGTATCGCCGGGACGATCGCTCCCGAGGCCGTACCTCGGGCTCTGGTCACGCTTTTGTTCGGCTTCGTTGTCGCCGTCGCTTTGGCGGCGGACATGCGGAACGACCGGGCCAGGGGACAGCGGCATTTCCTTTTAGTGCTCGGCGGGCTCGTTGCCTTCTCGGCCGGCGGTAGTCAAGTCGGACTCGCACTCGGGCCGCTGTTGCCGCTTTTCGATACGGCCGGCGTCGGGATACCGCTCGTCGCGTTGCTCTTCGGCGGCGGCCTCGGACTGTTGTTCGGCTCGTGGACGGCCGCCCCGAGGATGATAAAGGCGATCGCACAGGACTACTCCTCGCTCGGTCCACGGCGTTCGATCGCGGCGTTGATCCCGTCGTTCGTCATCGCACAGATCGCTATTTTGCTCGGCGTGCCGATCTCGTTCAACGAGATCATCGTGTCGGCGGTCATCGGAGCGGGGGCGGCCGCCGGAACCGGCGGCGTCAGCGGGAGCAAGATGGGATACACGGTCCTCGCGTGGGTCGGGTCACTCCTCGGCGCGGGGGTGCTCAGCTTCGGGCTGTACACACTGCTCGCGGCTGTTGTATAATCCGTACCGTCTCACTCGGCGTCGTCTTCTCCGTCCCCGACCTCCTCGGGGGTCGTCTCCTCGTACTCGTCGGTTCTGACGACGCGCGCTTTCATGATCCTGGTGTTCTCGACGCGCTCGATGTGGATCTCGATCCCGTCGTAGTCGATCCGTTCGCCCTCCTCGACGAGACGGCCTGCGCGGTTGAAAATGAACCCGGCGATCGTCTCGAACTCCTCGCCTTCCGGGATGTCGATCTCGAGTGCCTCGTTGACCTCGTCGATGTTGAGTTCGCCCTTCACGATCGCCTCGTTGTCGGAGACGAACTCGATCGGCTCCTCCTCGCCGGCCTGTAAGATCTCCCCGACGATCTCTTCGGTGACGTCCTCCATCGTGACGAGTCCCTCCGTCGTGCCGAACTCGTCGATGACGACGACCATATGCATCCGCTGTTCGCGCATCTCAGCGAGCAGTTCGTCGACGTTTTTCGACTCGGGGACGTGGAGCGTCTCCTCGATGAGGTCCTCGAGGTCAAGCTCGTCCCGCTCGCCGTACGTCGAGTCGCGGATCAGATCGGAGACATGAACGATCCCGAGGATGTTATCGAGGCTTCCGTCGTAAACCGGAAGGCGCGTGTGGCCGGATCGGACACACTGTTGGATCGCCTCGTCGATCGTCGCGTCCTTCGAGACGGCGTCCATATCTAGGCGGGGCGTCATCACCTCCTTCGCGATCGTGTTGGTGAACCGAAAGATCCGCTGGAGCATCTCGCGCTCGTCCTCCTCCAGTACGCCCGCACGTTCGCCGGTCTCGATGATGTTCCGTATCTCCTCGCGAGTGACGTAGGTCGATTCGATCTCCGCGCGGCCGCCGGTGATCCGGTTGACCTGTCGGGTCAGATAATCGAACGTGACGATCAACGGGAGGAGGAGATACTCGGAGATTTTCAGCGGCTTCGAGATACGGAGCGCCCACGATTCGGTGTTCTCGACGGCGTAGGATTTCGGCGCGCTCTCACCGAACAGCAACACGAGCGCGGTGATGCCGAACGTCGCGGTGAGGACGGCGACCGACTGAGAGAAATAATACGAGAGCAACCCGGTCGCTATCGAGGACATGGCGATGTTGACGATGTTGTTTCCGACGAGGATCGTCACCAACAGCCGGTGTGGGTCGTCCTTGAGACGTTTCAGCGTCTCGGATCGCGGGATCTTGTCGGCGACCATCGCGTCGACGCGGTGGGGCGGCAACGAGAACATCGCGATCTCCGAGGACGAAAAGAAGGCCGACAACAGCAACAAAACCAGGATCACCGCAGCCCCCAGCACCGCGATCGTCGCGTCGCTGAACGGGAGATCACCGGCGTCGGGTCCTGCCTGTAAGATGCCGGTCGAGAGCGTCCACGTGAGTGTACCCATATAGACGTCCGTGCTTCATGCGGGGCGAGATTAAGACTTGTCATGGTCCGTCGACGGAGTATCGACGTGTAGCGTGTATCGAACGGCGACACTCTTAGGCGGTGACCCGTCCTATGGGGCAGTATGGCAGATCCCGAAATAACCGTCTATCGACTGCAGGCGTGTCCGTACTGCGAACGTGTGATCCGCGTACTGAACGACCTCGGTCTGGCGTACCGTTCGCGGTTCGTCGAGCCACGCCACTCCCGCCGGAACGCCGTCAAACGCGTCAGTGGCGCTCGGACAGTCCCGGTACTCGTCGACGAGCGGACCGGCGTCACGATGAGCGAAAGCGCGAACATCGTCAAGTATCTCGAAGCGACGTACGGCAACGGTGGCACCGATCCCGAGCGCGCCACCGCGACGGCGACGAACGGGGGCGAATCCGAATGAGCTTCGAGTTCGATGTCGTCGAACTCGGTCGGGCAGACCATCCCGAAATCGGCGAAAAAGCACCGGATTTCACCCGTCCGCTGGTCAACGAAGAGTACTGGGAGGACGCCTCGCTTTCGGAGTTGACCGAATCTGGGCCGATCGTGCTCGTCTTCCATACGATGGACGGCGATTTCCCGGCGGCGTACATCTGGCAGGAGATACGGGACCGCGGCTGGGACGAACACAGCGGCGATGTCGTCGGTCTCTCGATCTCTTCGCCGTACGAACACGCCCGCTTCCTCGAAGAGTGGGACCTCGAGTCGTTCCGGCTGTTTTCGGACCCACAGAACGGCGTCGCCGAGCGGTACGGGCTCAGCCACAATCTCGATGGAATGAACGGACTCGAAGAGCCGCGCCCGGCCGTCTTCGTCATCGACGAGGATCGCACGATACGGAACGGCTGGGTGGCGACCGAATGGCCGGAGTTCCCGCCGTACGACGAGATCGAAGCGGCGATCGAAGAGTTGTGAGCCGACCGGATCTCACAGAAGCCGTCGCGGCGATCCGGCGGGGCGATCTCGTCGTCTACCCGACGGAAACCGTCTATGGGCTCGGTGCCGACGCGCTCGATCCGGAGGCGGTCGACCGCGTCTTCGAGGCGAAAGGCCGGTCGCGCGATCGGCCCATCTCGATGGCGCTGCCGGACGCGTCGGTCGCCGTCGATTACGCGCGGATGACCGACCGCGACCGGGCGTTCTGTGAGCGGTTCCTCCCGGGGCCGGTGACCGTACTCCTCGAACGAACCGATCGGATTCCGGACGCACTCGTCGCCGGACGGGATCGCGTGGGCGTTCGGGTCCCGAACCACGATATTGCACGCGAGCTGGCCCGTCGAGCGGGACCGATCACCGCGACGAGCGCGAACCGATCGGGGACGGAAAGCGCTCGGCGGATCGAGGCGCTCGATCGCTCGATACGTGAACGAGCCGTCGTCGTCGATGGGGGGGAGACGTCCGGCGGAGAGAGCACCGTCGTCGACGTCAACGCCGGCGAAATCGTTCGTCGGGGAGCTCTCGCAGACGAGATCGAAGCGTGGCTGGCCGAACTACAGCGATAATCGCGACCGGAGCGATCCGGTCTTCGTCCCGCACTCCCCGCGGTACTCACAGCTCTCACAGCGCGGATCGTTACGCAGCCGTGGCGGCGGTCCATCGAGCGACCGGGCGGTCCGAAGCGCACGACGGTATTTCGCCTTTTTTCGCGTCGTCAGTCTGACCTCACGGACGATACCGTATGCGGGATACTCGACGTAAGGGCGTTCGACCGGTGCTTTCCGTTCCCAAGAGAGCGCTTTCGCGGCCGCGGTCGCACGGACGGCGTGTGGCTCCCAGACGCCCCGGTCGGGGGGCTCGCCGGACGAGACGATGACCGGTGCCGGCGGATCCGAGAGTAGTTTGTGTGCGATCCCGTTGGCGTCTTTTCCCCGCAGAAAGACCTGGGTGTCGTGCGGGTCGACGAGATCGTTCCACCGATCGAGCCGGACCTTCGCGCTGCCGAGGTTCGAGCGGTACTGCGTCGGGGTGACCTCGATCGGTTCGTCCGTGAGATCGGCCGAGGGATCGAGGAGTTCCTCGTATCGAAAGGCGAGGTTACGGATCCGGGCGACGCTCTCGGGCGGTGTTTCGTCGCCGTGCTTGCGCCTGTAGTACAGCTTTCGTGGACAGTACGCCGCCGTCGCGAGATCGGTGAACGCTTCCACGGGGCGTCTGGTCGCGGATTCGGGTATAAACGTTCGTCCCGTCGGAATCGGCGACCGGCGTTTCGTGACTATCCGACAGCCGTCCCCCTACCGGATGGGTGTTCTGTACGGGCGAAGAAGACGAGTTCGAAGCCTGGGAACGTCGACTGTGGGACAGGGGATCCTACATCGAACGAAAGGGCCAACAGTATCACTTCTAATGCTCGACGGAGCGTCCATCCCGATACCGTGACATGAGTATGGAACCGTTCGTCTTCTTCGGCGGCAAAGGCGGCGTCGGCAAGACGACCGTTTCCTGTGCCTACGCCGTCCAGTCCGCCCGTGACGGCTACCGGACGCTCGTCGTCTCGACCGACCCGGCGCACTCGGTGACCGACGTCTTCGATCAGCCGTTCGACGACGACGCTCGCCCCGTCGAAGGGATCGAGAACCTCGAAGCGATGCAGATCGACCCCGAGGAGGAAGTCACCCGACATCTCGACGAGATCAGAGAGGACCTCTCCGAGCAGGTCTCGGCCGCGATGGTAAACGAGATCAACCGCCAGTTGGAGATGGCCCACGACACGCCGGGGGCGTACGAGTCCGCGCTGTTCGATCGGTTCATCGAGGTCATGCGCTCGGCCGAGCCGTACGATCGGGTCGTCTTCGACACCTCGCCGACCGGAAGCACCCTCCGGCTGCTCGGACTCCCGGAGCTGTTGGAACAGTGGATCGATCGGCTGATGTACAAACGGCGGACGAGCATCGATCTCTTCGAGAAGGCCGCGATCGGTAACAACGAACCGAGGCGCGTGATGGACGGAGATCCCGTGTTGGCCCGTCTGCAAAAACGCAAGGAATTCTTCGAGTTCGCCGGGGCGACCCTTCGGGGGGAGGCGGCATTCTTCCTCGTATTGAATCCCGACGAACTGTCGTTGAACGAGACCGAACGCGCTATCGAGGGGATGGCCGAGTCGGGACTGTCGGTCGAAGGGTTGGTGGCCAACCGGCTGACGCCTTCTCCGGACGACGACGAGAACGGTCGGGGTGCCCGATATCTCCGGGAAAGAGTGACGACCGAACGGGAGCGGATCCGTCGAGTTCGCGAGGAGTTCGAACCGCCGCTGGTCGCCGAAATAGAGACGAAGACGTCGGAGGTGAAAGGGGATCTCCTGACGGAAGTGGCCGGCGAACTCGACATCGAGACGGCGGTCCCGGAACCGACGTCGTCGTGAGGCGATCCGCCCCCGGGGACTGATCCGACTGCGTTACTCTCTTCGGTTTTCGAGGTAGTGCAGCGCACCGCGGACGTTGAGAACGACTTCCTCGCTCGCTTTCGGTTCGGTCCAGACACCGGCCACGGGAGACGTCCGGACGAAGTGATCGATGACCGCCTCGTCGTCTTTGAGTTCGTTCCGTCTCGTTTCGACGGCCGCGATCCACTCGGTGATCACCTTGATATACGTTTCGAGACGGTCTTCGGCAGCCGCCGGACCGAAGTGTGCATAACAGATCGTCTCGGGATCAATCCGTTGCAGCATTCGGGCGTCTTCGATGACTTGTTCGAGATCGAACCCCGGAGGTGGTGACGTCTGGAAAACCGCCTCGGTATCTCGGACGTAGATTCCGGCAGCGTCGGCCGAAAAGACGGCATCGGCGTCGGCATCGTGGAACACCACTTGGTGAAAGGCGTGTCCGGGGGCGTGACGGACATCGAGGGTTCGGGAGCCGAGGTCGATCGTCGAGCCGTCCTCGATCGGTTCGAGGCGGTCCTCGGGAACGGGTTTCGGCTCGGTGTAAAACTGGATCTGCTCACCGACGGCCGCCTTCGTCCCCTCCCAGAGCCGCTTTGGATCGGCGAGAAACGGCGCGCCGCTGTCGTGGACGTAGACGTCGGCGTCGGTTTCGGCGGCGAGAAAGCCCGCACCGCCGGCGTGATCGAGGTGGACGTGCGTCACGAGAATGTGTGACAGTTCTGCGGGAGAGATACCGATCGATTCTAGGCCGTCGAAGACGCGTTCGTAGTTCGTTCCGATTCCGGTATCGACGATCGCCGGTCGCTCGGTGTCGTAGAGGTAGACGGAACCGTATCCGGCGGTGTCGTACATACCCGTATCGACGTAATAACAGTTCGGAACGGCCTCGACGGCGTAGACGTCACCGATTCCCATACGGGCGGTTTCGGGAGCTGTTATTAAAACGAATCGCTCCCGGTTCGGTCGACGGGAGGGAGTACCGACACGACTTTGGCCGACGGCGACGAACCGCCGACAAATGCTACCGAGGCAGTTCGTCCGCGAAAACCCCGACGAGGTCCGGCGTGCACTCGAGACGAAAGGGGTCGACGCCGATCTCGATCACATCCTCGAAATCGACGAGGAGTGGCGGTCGCTGAAAGCGAAAGGAGACGACCTCAGACGGCAGCGAAACGAGACCTCGAGCGAGATCGGGGAGCTCAAACGGGAGGGAAAAGAGAGAGAGGCCGAGAAGGCGATCGAACGCTCCGCGGAGTTGAAGTCCGAACTCGAGGGCGTAGAGTCCCGGGCGGAAGAACTCGAGGCGGAACTCGAAGCGGCACTCCTAGAGCTGCCGAACCCGCCTGACCCGGACGCGCCGGTCGGCGCGGACGAGTCCGACAACGTCGAGACCGAACGATGGGGATTCGACGACCGTCGGGAACTCCCCGACCCGGTCGTCCCGCACTACGATCTCGGCGAAGAACTGGAGATCCTCGATTTCGAACGCGGCGCGAAGGTCGCCGGCGGCGGTTTTTATTTCGCCAAGGGCGAGGGGGCCCGACTGGAACACGCACTGATCCAGTTCATGCTGGATCTACACCGAGAGGAACACGGTTACACCGACGTGCTCCCACCGTTGCCCGTCAACTCCGCCTCGATGCGCGGGACTGGACAGTTCCCCAAGTTCGTCGACGACGCCTACCGCATCGGCGGCGCGAACGACGAACCGTACGACGACGACGATCTCTGGTTACTCCCGACAGCGGAGGTGCCGGTGACCAACATGTACCGCGACGAGATCCTCCTGGACGACGACCTCCCGATCAAACACCAGGCGTACTCGCCGAACTTCCGGCGCGAAGCGGGCGAACACGGGACCGAAACGCGAGGAATCGTACGGGTCCATCAGTTCAACAAGGTCGAGATGGTCAACTTCGTGCGCCCGGAGGAGAGCGACGAACGGCTCGAAGGACTGCTCGGGGAGGCGACCGAAGTGCTCGAACGCCTCGGACTCCCGTATCGTGTACTGGAGATGTGTACGGGTGACATGGGGTTCACTCAGGCGAGAAAATACGACGTCGAAGTCTGGGCGCCGGCGGACGACATGGAGGACGGCCCGGGTATCGGCGGTCGGTGGCTCGAAGTCTCTTCGGTCTCCAACTTCGAGGCGTTCCAGGCCCGGCGAGCGGGGATCCAGTACCGTCCCGAACAGCACGAATCGGCCGAGTACGTCCACACTCTCAACGGTTCCGGGGTCGCGATCCCCCGGGTCGTCGTCGCGATCCTGGAGTACTACCAGAACGACGATGGGACGGTCGAAGTTCCCGACCCACTGCAGCCGTATATGGGCGGAACAGAACGGATCGAGGGACAGCGCGCAGTCGGAGAGTCCGCCCTCGGCGACGGCGAACGATGAGCCTCGGTCTCGGGGTCGAACGCGGTTTCAGGACGGCGACGCGTCGGTGTACGTCCGAATACTTTTGACACCGCCTTCGCCGATCCGAAAGGCGTCGACGAACCTGAACCACTCGCTCCCGTCGGCGTGAAACAACCGACCTTCGGCGGCGATCCGATCGTCGCCGTCCGCTCTGTAGACCGTTTCGATCGTGTGCTCGGTGTCCCGTTCGGGACGACCCCCTCGCATGAACGCAACGAACTCCTCACGACCCTCGATCGTCGTATCCGGTCGACGATGGACGAATCCACCGGCCAGGATGTCGGCCAGCGCCGCGTAATCGCCATCGTCGATCGATCGATAGTACGCTCGAACCAGCGCTACACCGTCCATACGAACGGTGATCGCTCCGGACGGATATACTGTCGGCCTGTCGAGCGAGTTTTATCTATCAACCCATAAACCGGACCGTGGAGCTACACGTCCGATACGAGGGGGACGACGATCCCCGGAAATGCTCGGCTCGGAAGCTGGCTCGGTTCGATCTCGCTACACTCCATAGGTCGGCGCGGCAGACGCCGCCGGGGATCGTCCTCGATCCGTACGCCGAGCGTGCGCTTTCGCCCGCGGATACCGACCACGGAGCCGTGTCGGAGCGTCTCGTCGCCCTCGATTGCTCGTGGGAAACCGCGGAAGCCGAGGCGTTCAAACTCGACGGACCACACCGCTCGCTACCGTTTCTCGTCGCGGCTAATCCAGTCAACTACGGTACGCCGTTCCAGCTCAACACTGTCGAAGCGTTCGCGGGGGCGTTGTGTATTCTCGGCGACCGCGAGCAGGCCGAACGCATCCTGGGAAAGTTTCGGTGGGGACATACGTTCCTCGAACTCAACGACGAACCGCTGAGACGATACGCCGACTGCGTGGACTCGAGTGAGGTTATCCGTGTCCAGTCGGAGTATCTCGAAGCCTGACCGGGGCGGACGCTCCAGACGGAGCCGCCGTGGGTGCATTTATATACGAGAACGGGACCACGCGAACACGTGCTCTGAGAGCCGTCCCGTGGCGAACACGGCGGGAGTCCGACGCACCGCCACGGATCGACGAGTGTCGGCTGCTAGCCCAACCGTATCGGATCGTCTGTCGGCTCTATACCGATCTCGACGTGATCGCCGACGGAAAATTCATGCCCCTTGTGGAATACGATCTTGGCCCCGACCGGATCCCGGGCGGCGAAAAGCGAAAGCCCAGTCGCCCGTTTTTCGTTGGCGTATACGGCGACATCACGCCAACCGACCGTTCGTCCGTCGCTCTCACCGACTGTCGTACCGAGAAACGAGATCTCCTCGCTAGTCGGCTGTAAGGTCCCGCCCCCATTATAGTGGGGCAGACCCCCATCGAGCGGTATTCCCTCGTCGCTCGCCAATGCCGCAAACCCCCGACCGTCGTACGAGGGTGAGTCGAGTTGGATATGGGTCGGGCCGGTTTCGGTGACAGTCCCGGTGCCGTCCCACTCGACACCGGTGATCGAGACGTGGGGATCGATCGGCAGCGAACCGCTGGCACGCTGGAGGTTCTGTTCGGGGTTTCGGAACCCGAGATGAACGTGATTGTCGACCCAGCGACCGAAGAACCCGGATCGGACGAGAGTGCCGAGCGGTGATCCGATCGAGACCTCCTCACCAGCTTCGACGTCTGGATCGACGTGAAGGATCCGGGCGATGTGTGTCCCACAGTCGATGAGTATCAGAAAGTCCTCCGTGACGGCGTACGATCGGTCCGGACAGCGGACTGTTCGGGTCTCGAGAACGGTACCGGAGACGGGAGCGATCGATTCCTCGCTGTCGGCGTAGAGATCGATCGCACAGCCCGAATCGTGAGCCGGATACGGCGAGTTATAAATCGAGAACCGATCGTAGCGATGGAGGACGTCGGTAGACAGCTCGATCATACAGTTCATTCGATCCGCACCGTTTTATCCACGTCGGCACGTACCGACTGCCATGTTGGTGATCGACGGGTCGCTGTCGGATGTCGGTGACGACCGAACGGTCACCGAGCGGCTTACGACGGTGACAGAAAAAAGCGGCGAGCCAACGGTCCGCGTTTGGACGCCTCCCCGTCAGATCGCTTTCGGCCGTCGCGATTCGACTGCCGAGGGATACCCGAAGGCTCGCCGGATCGCCGCCGATAACGGTTACGAGCCGGTCGAGCGAGGCGTCGGCGGGAACGCCGTCGCCTACACCGGTGAGACGGTGGCGTTCGCGGTGAGTATGCCGATCGGCGACGGTCGCGGAGGAATCGAAACGCGATACGGACGGACGAAAGCGACCCTTCTGGAGGCGCTCGAGACGACGGGGGCATCCGTCACAGACGGAGAACCGGACCGATCGTTCTGTCCCGGAGAACACTCTCTGCAGGGTGATGGCAAGATCACCGGGATCGCACAGCGCGTCCGACAAAACAGCGCCCTCGTCGGCGGCTGTGTGATCGTTTCAAAGAGGGACGAAAAGGCCGTTTCGGACGTTCTCGAACCGGTATACGGAGCGCTCGGAGAACCGTTCGATCCGGGATCCGTCGGTAGCGTCGAAACTGCGGGTGGTCCGGAAGTCCCCGGTCTCGTCATCGAATCGATCGAGAAAGCGTTCGTCGACGGAAGCGAGACGTCGAAGATACCGGCCACCGAAGTACTCGACGACGCGATGAAATAGGGCAGCGACGGCCCATCACTCGCTCGTAACGCTCTCGGAACCCGCTTCGTCGGCGCTCATCTCGTGCCCGCAGTTCGGACAGCAGAGTTCGTCGTGTCGGAGGGCAGCCGACGATTCCCGTACTTCCCGCATCACGCTCGAGATCCGCTCTTCGGTCTCTAGCTCCTCGTCGACCGTCAGTTCGACACCCTCGACCTCGAGGAGGAACTTCGCGACCTCGGTGATCTCGTACATGAGATCGTCGAGTTCCTCGGCGGTGTAGAAATCACACATCGCGCCGTAGAGGAACGTCGCACCCGCCTTCCGGACTTTCTCGTCGAAGGAGGATCGGGCCTGGTTGACCGCCTGCGGGCTGTAGGTGTCGGTCATAAACGGGACGAGTTCGGGGAGGTTTTCGCCGATCTTCGTCATTTCGACGCCCGTCTCAGTCCGGAAGTCGGCACAGAGACGCGCCATCGCCCACTCTCTGGCGGTGATATACGTCCGGTCACGGAGGAACTCGTTCGCACGGTCGTACGTCGCGCCGTCGATCTTCGAGAAACGCGTGTAGGTTCGGACGTCCTCCGGAAGCGGATCGTTCGCCGCTTCGGTGTCGGATCCCCCTCGGGTGTCGGAGCTGCCCCGACCCTCGCCGTCGACTGCTGTCCGTCCGTTGTCGGCCATACGGGAGGTAGCGGCCCGGCACAGAAAAAGGATACCGGCGATGTCAGACGGACGGCGGACGAAACGTCCCCGTCCGCAGACGGGAGGCTTTTGCTTTCGGACGGTAAGGGCCAGATATGAAAACGCTGTTGGGCATCGGCGGGAGTGAGGATTCCCTGTACGCTCTCGAGAAAGCCATCGAACGTGCGAAACAGGCCGGCGACGATCTGACCATCGCGATCCTCGAGAACCCGGACGCGTCGCTCACCGAGACGGAGATCCGCGAACGGGTGTCGGAGGCCCTCGAAGCGGCGGGGTTCGAAGCCGAAATAAAAACCGTTCCGGGACATCCCGGAAGTCAACTCCTCGATCTCTCCGAACAGGGCTCGTTCGATCGGATCGTTCTCGGCGGCGGGGAGACCAGCCCGCTCGGGAAGGT
>CAZWZX010000032.1:0-15950 GCA_964638655.1 uncultured Natronomonas sp. | reverse complement strand
CGCTCGACGCCGACAGCGGCGAACAGCTGTGGGCGAGCAATGTCAGGGGACGGGTGATGGGCGCCGTCACCGTCACGGCCGACGCCGTGCTGGCCGGTACGACGGCGGGCGAGTTGGTGGCTCTGGAGAAACAGAGCGGGGACCTCCGCTGGTTCGTCGAACACGACGGCCACGTCACGAGCGAACCGGTCCCCCGCGATGGCCGACTCTACTACGCCGAACGGGCCGTCGTCTCCGGCTACTGGGACGAAGACGAAGAGTTCAGCACGGAGATTCCCGGACACGCCTACTGTCTCGTCGAAAGCTGAGGTCGGAAGGATCCGTGGCAGGGGCCGATCGATCACACGAACCGAAGGGATAAATGTGAAGGATAGGTAACAACCCCCATGACAGAGCAGTCGGACTCCGAATCCATGCCGGACCGCTGGAGTGAGATGATGGCTCGGATGAACGAACAGATGGTCGAAGGGATGGAGGCCAGCACGACGGCCCAAGCGGAGTTCGTCGAGTCGTGGGTGGAGGCGTTCGAAGGGATAGACGAGGATAGATACGCTTCGGAGGGCTTCGAGGGCAACACGCGAGCGTACTCGGTCTGGATGGAAGCGGCCGAGGAGACCGCCGAAAAGATGGCCGCGGCCGCCGGCGGCGAGGACGTCGACCCGGCGGAGATCCGCGACCTGTGGCTCGACAGCGCCAACGAGGCGTTCAAGGAAGTGATCGAGACGGAGGCTTTCTCGGCGATGGCCGGCAAGAACGCCGAGGACCTCCTCGAGTTGCGACAGCGCGTCGACGAGAACACGCAGTCGACGCTTCACGAGTTCGGGTTCGCGACTGAAGGGGACGTCCGGGAGATCGGCGAGCGCCTCGTCGAACTCGAGCGCCGACAGAAGAAGGTCCAGCGAGAACTCGAACGGCTCGAGGCGGTCGAAGCGAAGCTCGATCGAGTTCTCGACGAACTCGAGGAGGAGACATGACCGAGTCAGCCGAGCCGCCGTTCGATCTCCAGGGACGGACGTGGGAGGAGGCCGCGGAACTCGTCGGGAAGCTCTCGAAGGTCGGCGAGGCGAACAGACTGGTCGCCGACGTCGAAGTCGGGACGACGCCGAGCGAGGTCGTCTACGAGGAGAACAAACTCGAGTTGCTGCATTATGAACCCCGAACCGAGGAGCAACACGACGTGCCGATCCTGTTCGTCTACGCGCTTTTCAACAGGCCGTTCATTCTCGATCTGCAGCCGGACCGGTCCGTCATCCGGACGTTCCTCGATCGCGGGTTCGACGTGTACATGATCGACTGGAACGAGCCCACGCTTTTGGATCACGCGCTCACCTTCGAGGATTACATCGATCGCTATCTGGATAACTGCGTCGACGTCGTCTCCGAGCGCTCCGGGCGGGAGGCGATCAACCTCTTCGGCTACTGTATGGGCGGTGCCTTCTCGGTGCTGTACGCCGCGCTGTATCCCGAGAGAGTTCGAAATCTCACGTTGATGGCGACGTCGGTGAACCTCAAAGACAAAGACAGCGTCGTCGATCAGTGGGTCGGCGACGACTTCTTCGATCCACAGACGCTCGTCGACACCTACGGGAACGCCCCCGCTGAGATCGTCGATCTGGCCTTCTCGGCGCGCGAACCGGTCCAAAACAGCGTGACGAAGTACATGCGCTTTTTCGACGGGATCGAGGACGAAGAGTTCGTGGAGAACTTCGCCCGCATGGAGCGGTGGATCGACGAGAGCATCGACATCCCCGGACGGATGCTCGTGGACTTCATCGATGCGACCTACCACGAGGAGCGGATCTACAACAACGAGATGTGCGTCGACGGCAGACACGCCGACCTCGAGAACCTCGATATGCCGATCGCACAGGTGATCGGCAACTACGACAGCGTCGTCCCGCCGGAAGCACCCAGGGAGTTCAACCAGGTGCTGCCGGGCGATCCGACCGTGTTCGAGTCCGACACCGGACACATGGGACTGGCCGTCTCCGGACGAGCCCACGCCGAACTCTGGCCGGCCGTCTGTTCGTGGTTCGAGGAGCGATCGCAAGTCGAGGAACCCAAAACGACAGAGCAGCCCGAAAAAGGCGGGATAGATCTCCGAGAGATCGACGGGATCGGGGAGACATACGCCGACCGACTGCAACGGGTCGGTGTCGGGACCGTCTCGGCACTCGCCGACGTCGACCCGGACGGGCTCGAAGTCGATATCCCCCGGGCACGCCTCGAGGACTGGGTCGGACAGGCCGAATCGATGCGGAACTGACGCCCCGACTGAACGAACCGGAGAGTTTGCTCTCATGCCGGCGTGATGGAGATGATCGGCACCGAATCGAACCGCCACCATCCGAGAGACGTCGGTTGTCATCCAATACCATAGTACATAAATAGCGGTGAATCACTACATACAGGACGTGTTCGAACCGATCGACGGAACGGTGGCGAAAAACGAAGACGGGTCGTCCGGCCGACGGGACGACAGCGTTAGCTCCATGGGGGCCCGACGGTAGGGATGGTTCTGGGAGCCACGACACAGCCGTGGCCGTTCTCGCCGGCGCTTTTGAGAATCCTCCGGCGGCTTCGGCGGAACCGTCGCAACGACGGCTGTGCGGTCAACTGCGAGTACGACCGAACCGACGACAGTCGGCTCCCGTGGTCGACCGACGGCGCCTACGGCGGCTGGGGCGGCAGCGCGTATCACGGCGTCGAGCCGGCGGGGATATTCGACGGCGACCGCAAGCCGACGCCGGTGGTGTTCGTCCACGGCACCCAGCGGGACGCCTGCGACTGGAAGTCTCACGCCGACTTCTTCATCGAACGCGGCTACGGCGGCGACGATCTGTGGGCGATCACGTTTCGCGAGGGCGCCTCGAGCCACCGGGAGATGGCCGAACAGCTCGATGACTTCGTCCGCCGGGTTCGCGAACACACGGGCGCCGACCGGGTCGCGCTCGTCGGACACAGCCTCGGCGTTACGGGGATTCGATTCTGGATGGCCACGCGGGACCGCTACGAGTGGGTCGAGACGGTCGTCGGGCTCGCGGGCCCGAACCACGGGACCGTCTTCAACATCTGGTGTGCCGAAGCGGGCATCGACGGCGACGACTACCAGGTGAGCCCGTTTCTGCGGGCGGACTACGACGAACACGACAACCACCCGCTGGCGTGGCTCAATCGCGACGAGACGCCCGGTTCTGTCGCGTACTACACGATCCGGGGCAGCGATGACGCCCTCTACTGGCGGTGTGCGGAGAGCCCCGAACTCGAGGGCGCGACCAACGTCGTCCTCGAGACGGGTCACGACGGCGTCCGAACCGCCCGGGAGACCAAAGAGTATCTCTTCGAGTGGATCACGGGCGAACATCCCTACGATATGCGGAACCAGGTCAGTCGGTCGCGGTGAGCTCGGGATACCAGTTGTTGGTAATTCGATTTTCTTTGTTTGAGGTAGAACGCACAAACTGGCGTTCCAGGCCGAATTGAATCGGTTTCGTATATAAATCTTAGTCGTATTGCCGACTACCGATACGCGAACGAGGAGCCGTGACCCCCGAGGAGACAGCTGAAGAACGTGACGGGGAGATCGTATTATCAGCAACTGTTATACAGACACCGACTGTATCGGCGTCACATGGCACGTGACTACGACAGATCGAAGATCCCGTCGGTGCACAACCTGCAGGACGTCGCCCCCTACCGTGATGAGGAAGGGTTTCAGCAGGTCGTCTTCCGTGGGATCGACCAGCTGATCGGACTCTCACAGATCGGCCCCGATAAGCCGGAAGCCGATCCCCACACCCATCCCTACGAGCAGATGAACATGCTTCTCGAGGGACGGCTGGAGTTCCACGTCGACGGCGAATGGGTCGAACTCGAACCCTACGACGCGTTGACCATCCCGCCGGAGATCCCACACACCGCCCGTCCGGTCGACGACGAGCACGCGACACTTCTGGCTTTCTGGCCGCTCCGAGAGGACCGAACTGACGGCACCGAATACCAGACGGAGTTCCCCGAGCCGTAGGCCCCACAGCGAGGCCCGGGACACGACAGGCGAACCCTCGAACTCCGTCTCCGCCGGGGACGACGTGTCCCGGCGGCGATCCGTTTCTTTCGAGTGTCCGGGCTTCAGCCGAAATCCACGGATAGGTATTTGTTCGACACCGAAGCCGTGGACGCTCTCCTTGGTTCTTTGTAGCCGCCGCGTCCGATACCTGTATGGCGCTACAGATCGGGACGCGAATCGTTCAACGAACGCTCGTCGAACTCGCCGGCGGGGTCGAAGCGGCGATTTTCGCGCCTCGTTTCCGGGCTCGTCTTCGCCGTCGTCGTCTACGTGGGGATCCGGATCGTCTTGACCCTGTGTGAGATCGTTCTCGGACAGTATTGCTCCGAGCGACAGGCGCTCGTCGCCCAGTTGGGCGTCACGATCATCGGGACGTTCCTGTGGTTCGGTGCGACGCTGGCCTTCCTGAAGATCATCGGGTTCGGGGACATCGCGGCGAGTCTCGGTACCGCGGTCGGGTTCATCGCGCGGGGGGTTTCCTATGCGCTCTCGGAGATGATAGAGGATACGGTCGCCGGGGTCTATCTCCTCCGAGACCCCGATTTCGAAGTCGGCGATCGGGTCGCCGTCGGGGGGACTGAGGAGGCCGTCACCGCGATCGAACTGCGAAAGAGCCGGTTCGAGTTGGATAAGGGAGATACGGTCGTTCCGGCCAACCGCGACGTCGAATCGGGATGGACGAAACGATCCGGGACCGGCGCGAGCGAATAGCTACCGTCGAGTTCGAAGTCAGGCTAACCGGTCGTCGACGATCGCCCGCGCGACGGCGACCGCGTTTTCGATTCCGGTCCCGAATCCGGACTCGAACGCCGGATCGAAGAACGACTCCGACGCCGGAACGTCCGTTCCGGGGCGGTCGTGGTTGGAGAGACCGCGAACGGAGAGGTACCGATCGAGACGACCGAACCGTTCCAGCGCCGCCGCCGTTCCCGAGTCCTCCATCTCCGTCGCTCGGTAGGGACCGGCGCCGTAGGTGTCGACCAGCCACGCCGCCTGCTCGGCGAGTTCGTGACCGTGCCACAGTTCGTCGCCACAGAGGTTCGTGCCGGTGACGACGGTCGGATCGGGTGAGCCTCCTTCGGGAACCGCGAGCTCGACGGTGTCGGCGAGCGAACGCGCGTGGGCGACCAGTTCGGCGTCGAGATCGAAGCGTCCCCGACCCTCCGTGTAAGGGTTCATCGCGAGCGGTTCGCCCTCTCCGTCGGCTGAATCGAATCGGCATTTGTCGTCCCAGTCGACGATCGTATCCGCGATGACGACCGATCCGACGGGAAGCGACGGCGGACCGCCGGCGGCGCCGACAGAGAGAACGAGCGTCCCCCCGAGATCGAGTCGATCGCTCGTCAGCAGTGCGGTCGTCGTCGCCGTCGCCGCGGTTTTGCCGACCCCGGTCGGAACGACGGCCAGCCCCCGATCGCAGTACCGAAGCGCTGTCGGGACGCCGTCGATCCGAAGCGTGCGTTCGAGATCGTAGGCCGCCCGCCACGGCGTCGCCTCGCCCGGAAGCCCCTCCAGGTCGTCGAAGGCCGGCAACACGAGAGCGTCCACGTCGACGGTCATACGTCCGCTTCGGCCGGCACTCGCAAAGGTCCGGCGGTCGAACTCGGGGCGAGGGCGAAAAGAAAGCGATCGTCAGCGGCACGGTGACTCGACGACGGTCGATCGGTGCGGCGACTCGGATCCGTCCGGAAGGCCGGTGTGTCGCAAGCGGAGAAGGGTCACGCGTTCGACGTCGGCGGCGTGCGTCCCGGCACGCTCACAGGCCCACCGGGCGTATCGGTCGGCGACAGCCCGATCGACAGAACCGTCCGCGGAGGCCGCGACGGTTTGCATGAAGCTCCGATGGCGAGCCCCGTCGTCCGGGGGGCGATCGTACCGGACCGGACCGCCGTCGAGCGCGTCGATTCGGTCGCCGCTCTCGAGTTCCGCCTCGAGGACGTATCGGCTGTAGCTGTCCCCGGGATCGGGTGCGTACAGCCCCCATCCCTGTTGGTCGAGTGCGTCGGCGTCGAGCGGGGGCGGCGGTTCCCGATCGACGACGCCGAACGCGGCGAAGGTCAGAAGCCAGAGTAAAACGACGACGGCGACCGCCGAGAGGAGTAGCGGGCGAACGGCGGCGGTGGAGGATCGTCCGAGGGGACGACCGGGGACCGATCGCGGTCGATCACCGATCCGGGACGGCCCCTCGAAGGATCGTTCCGGATCGAACGGCGGGTGTCGGGTCCGATCGGCGATCCGGCGTGTCGGAACGCGGCGCTCCAACCGATCCCAGGCCGAGGCCGGCAGGAACGGGAGGACCGACGCTGCCAGAACGAACGGGAACAGCCCGACGGTCATCGTCGCCGCCATTCCGGCGAATGCGGCGAGATACGCGGATACGGTGAGGGTCCGAATCCGGCCTGACGTGCCGAACAAAAGGGGCACCGAACCGGCGAGCAGAGCGACCCAGACGTAGTTCAGTCCGGTCACGAGCGGCGGGACCCCCGAGAGGAGATCGGCCGTCGATCGCGTCATCGCGTCGTTCGCCAGCGCGATCGAGAGGGCGTCACCGGCGAACCAGTGTTCTCCGCGAGCCTTCCGGATCGCGTTCGAGGTGAAGACCACGAGCGGCTGTATCAGCAGTGCGACCGTGCCGACACCGAGGGCTGTCTCACGGACGGAGCCGGAGCGACAGAGGGAATCGATCGACCACCGTTCGCCGAGCGGCGTCAAGAGCCCGAGCAACAACAGCACCCACAGGAGACGGTCCCCGCCGTTGAGAACCGCCGGGTTGCGGACGTGAAGCGAGAGAAGAAAGACGAGCGAAACGGCGCCGACGAACCGGGTCCGGTAGCCGACGAGAAACGCGAACGCGAAGCATCCGGCGACGAGAAACAGCGTCGCCTGCACCCGGAGCGCATCGGAGAGAGCATACAGCGAGTACGTTCCGGCGGAGCCGTAGACGGCCCCGTGGACGTCGAGCGGATAGAGGCCGGGGCCGGTATAGAACAGCCCGAGATCGCTCGCACGGAACGCGAGATCGGCGAGAATGATCGCTCCAATCGCGATCCGGAGGGCCGCGAGCGCTCTGGTGTCGATCGAAAAGCGTCGTGTGAGCAGGGAAACGAGCGTTTCGGTCCGGTCGCGGAGGCACTCTCGGCCGGCGCCGACGATCCGTGTCCTGTCCATGGGCTCGATACTCGGGCGCCGTCCGTGACGTCGAACGCCCGCTGCCCGACAGTATGGCGATCGGAAGGGTAGCTTTTGCGGTGAGGACGGATTTAAGCGTGGCCACCTCCGAACGGGAACTGATGGCGAACCCCAACGCGAAGGGCGATCGGCGGGAGCGTGAACTCGTGACGGCGCTCGATGAGGCCGGTTTCGCGGTGATGCGTGCGCCGGCCTCGGGCAGCGCGACCGAGCGCGAACTCCCGGACGTGCTCGCCGGCGACGGCGAGACGTTCTATGCGATCGAGGCGAAATCCTCCGCCGGCGATCCGATCTATCTCTCCGGCGAGGAGATCGAGGCGCTCGTCTACTTCGCGCGCAACTTCGGCGCAAAGCCCCGCGTCGGCGTCCGGTTCGACCGGGAGGACTGGTATTTTTTCCACCCGGGCGACCTCTACGAGACCGCGGGCGGCAACTACCGGGTCAAAAAGGAGACGGCGCTGGCAGAGGGGACCGACTTCGCCGAGTTCACCGGCGAATCCGAGAAGGTGACCCTCGGGGAGATCGCACTCGAAACGAAAGAGGACGACAAACGCGACGTGTTGGGGGCGGTGAAACGGGGCGATCTGTCGGTCGACGAGGCGCTTCAGATGCTGTGATCGCGGGAACGTAACGGCAGCGAACTACTGTTCGAAGGGGAGTTCGGGTTCGTGGCCGATCGCCTCGATGGCCGCATCGAGCATCTCTTCGACGCCCTCGCCCGTCTCGACGCTCATGTAGTGGTCCGCCTCGACGTCCGTAGAGCGGTCGGCTTTGTTACAGACGACGAGGATCGGCACCTCGAAGGTCGCCTCGACGTCGGCCAGAAGCTCCAGTTGGTCCTCGAGGGGATAGCCGCACTCCCCGCTGGCATCGAGCATGAAGACGACGGCGTCGGCCAGGTGCGTCAGCGCCGAAACGGCCTGTGACTCGATCGCGTTGCGCTCTTCGGCCGGCCGATCGAGCAGCCCCGGCGTATCGACCAGCTGGTATCGAACGTGTCCCCGCTCGAGGTGGCCGACGTCGATCCGGGTCGTCGTGTAGGGGTAGGAGGCGGTCTCGTTGTCGGCGTTCGTGACCCGGTTGACGAACGAGGACTTGCCGACGTTGGGGTAGCCGGCGACGACGATCGCGGGTTCGTCGGCCCGGATGTCCGGCAGCGTCTTCAGCGCGTCGCGGGCCTCGCCGATCGCCAGCAGGTCGTCGGCGACCTGCTCGGTGACGTCCGCGAGCCGGGCGAACGCCTGTTTTCGGAGCTTTCGGGCGGTGTCCGTGTCGGCGTTTCTGATCCGACCGTGGTACTCCTCTTTTATCGAACCGGTCTGTCTGGAGGCCCACATCACCTCCGAGAGGTGCTGCCGAAGTCGGTCGACGCCGCCGACGTCGGTATCGGAAAGCGTCGCGTCGGCGAACTCGTAATAGAAGGCGTCGACGGTGTCGAAATCCGGCCAGGAGGTGACGACGTTGCCGAGATTGTCCGAGAGGATGTTGGCGGCCGTCTGGAGCATCGACTCCTGGGCCTCCTTGCCCTGTTTCGCTCGCCCCGCCCGCGCCGCCCGCGAGAAGGCCTTGTCGATCAGCTCCTCCGACCGGGGCGTGGTCGGAAGATCCTCGAAGTGCATACCCCCGTTTGTGCGCGATGACGTATAAACCGCGTGTCTGGTCGGCGCTCGAGGGACCTCACGTGCCGTCGCGCGTGTCCGGTCGGCGCTCGAAGGCCCCCGTCGACCGTCGGTGCGGATCGTCACGCCTATGGCTTTCTCTCCGAAAGATCGGATGGTGTCTCGCTCGCTCGATATCGCGATATTCGCCGGTCTGGCGCTGGTGTGGGGGTTGACGTTTCCGGCGATCGCCGTCGGACTGGAGTACATCCCGCCGCTGCTTTTCGCGGCGTTCCGGTACGACGTCGCCGCCGTGCTGTTGCTCGCCTACGCGGTCGTCGCGACCGACGAGTGGCGCCCCGTCGGTCGAAACAACCAGCTGGCGATCGTCGGCGGTGGCGTGTTTCTGATCGCCGGCAACGGGTTGTTGTTCATCGGCCAACAGACGGTCCCGAGCGGCGTCGCGGCGATCATGCAGGCGCTCATCCCTATCGCCACGGCGGTGTGGGCGCTGTTTTTGCTCGGGGAACGCTTCTCGCCGGTGGGCGCTGTCGGTATCGCCGTCGGGTTTCTCGGTATCTCGCTCGTGATACAGCCGGACCCGAACAACCTCTTAGGGGGCGATACGGTCGGCCGGCTCATCATCGTCGCACAGGTCGTCTTTATTTCCCTCGGCGGGGTCATCGTCCAGCGTGCCGCCCCCTCGCTGGATCGGATCCCGCTGATCGGGTGGTCGATGCTGGTCGGAGCGCTCCTCCTCCACGCGCTCAGTCTCGGGGCGGGGGAACTGCCGGGGGCCGGCGTCACGGCGCCGACCGCGCTCGCCGCGGTCCTCTATCTCGGCGTGTTCGCCACCGCGGTGGCCTTTTATTTTTACTTTTACGTACTCGAGATGCACGGTGCCTTCGAGGCGTCGCTGATCGCGTATCTCGTTCCGATCGTGGCGACGGTCGTGGGCGTGTTCGTGCTCGGCGAGTCGATAAACTGGCTGTCCTACGTCGGTTTCGCGCTGGTCGCCGTCGGCTTTGCACTCCTGAAACGGGACGCCCTCGTCACCGTGGTCGGTGACTTCTCGGCGGTCCTCCATCGGTGAGACGGCGCTCACCGGAAGAGACCGGGCGACGCGAGGGCGTCAGCGTCCGTCGGGTCGTCGGCCGAATCGACGACGACGGCGCGGGTTGTCGCCCGATCCGACGTCGCGTCCGCGCCGCCGCCCTCGACGGCGGTCGTTCGATCGGCGCTGTCGACCGGAGCGTCCGCTCCGATCGGCGAGACGACGGCGACGCCGACGAGCGCCATCGCCGCCAAAGAGAGGAGGATAACCAGTATGGCGAGTCGTTCCAGTTGCATAGCGAAGAGAACGCCTGAGAGGGACGTATAAACGACGAAAGCTCAAAGGGTTGTTTGACTCATCCGACCGGACGGTCCTCCGGATAGCAGTGCGGATCTCAGCCGTCGCTTCGCTCGATCTCGAGGTACCGCACCTGGACGTCGACGGAGATGCCGTGATCCGCGGCGAGCCGGGACTCGATCCCGTCCGCGAGCCCCGGTCGAGCCGCGTCGGGTGGCGTCCCGACGGTGACGACGACCGACGTCGGGTGCTGAAAGAGGAGATACCGGGAGTCGGTCCGAACGTCGAGTTCGATGAGTTCGTACCCCGAATAGGCGGGGTCCTCGAGCTCCGTCGCCACGCCGTCGCGGATGTCCTGCTCGGTCAGCGATGCCTGATAGGAGTCGTACGTCACGCCCCCGAGGAACAGCGAGAGGAGACCGATCGCGACGACGAGGACGGCGACGCGCTGTAGGGTCGCGGCCTTCGCCCGATCGTGTTTGAAGAACTGCTGCGGCCGGTAGCCCCCGTACCACAGAACGACGAGCGCCGCGAGGTTTATCGAGAGGACGTTGACCGAAACGAGAACGACCGAACCGACCGCGAGCGTCGGCTCCCCGTAGGCGATCCCGATCCCGACCGTCGCCGCCGGCGGGATCAACGCGACCGCGATCATGACGCCGACGAGGGCGGCCGAAACGCCGGTCATGAGGCTCACCGCGCCGGCGACGCCGGCGCCCAAGGCGACCGCGAGCGAGAGCACGCTCGGCGAGAGGCGCTCTTCGACCTCCGCGAGCGAGAGCGGGTCGAGTCCCGGCGGAACCAGGTTCGTCATCTGGACGAAGCCGGCGAAAATCGTCGCCGAAACGATCGCGAGAAGGACGCCGAGGATCTGCAGGCCGATGCCCCGTCGGAACAGTTCGCTGTCGTCGACGACGCTGCCGACGGCGGCGGACATCGCCGGGCCGATCAGCGGCGCGATGACCATCGACCCGACGACCGTCGCCGGCGAATCGAGGAGGAGTCCCGCCGTCGCGATGATCGCCGAGACGACGGTCATGATGACGTACGTCGGTAGCGCGGAGGCGAGTTCCTCGGCGCGGGACTCGAGCTCCTGTCTGGCGATCCGCTCTTCGCTCTTCTCCTCGGCGTAGCGCTCCGTGAGCGACTCGAAGTGCTCGGATTCGACCGTCTGGGCGCTGACGACGACGGTGTAGGCCTCACGTTCGAGACCGACGTCGCGGAGCTGCTCCAACACCGGCTCGACCGCGTTCGTCGGTAAGGGGAAATACGCGACAGCGGTGTATTTCCGGCCGCTGGTCTCGTCGGTGACGACGTAGTCGATCCCCTCCTCATCGAGGAGCTTCAGCACCGTCTGGCGTTTACCGGTGGGGATCGTCACTTGAACGAGTCGCACGCCGGAGGCGTCGGTCCGAAAGGCGATAAAGCAACCGTTCGATGATCGCAAAAACGCCGTGAAACGGGCCGGGAGTGTGTTCCGCGCGAAAAGTAAGCGTCGTCGGCTCCTATCGGGCGTCGGCGGGGCGGAGTTCGGTATCGGGGACTTCCGATGCGACGCGTTCGCCGACCGCGGCCGCGTCCTCGAGGCTGAGTCGGAAGTGATTACCGACGAAGATCCGGCCGTCGATCGACTGCTCGAGTGCGGCCTGAAAGATATATAAATAGGTATCCGTTCAGAAACCGGGGCAGACACGTCATTCGAACGGGCTTTTCTGCGCCGGTGGGGTGGGCGTGGAGCCGAGTTCGGGGTCGCCCCGCGTATGACACAGACTCACATCGTTACCGTTATATACTGACTGACAACAATTAGCACATATGCAGCAGGATTCGGCTACCCCCGTTGCGGTGTCCGACTGTGAGGTCATGGCTTCGGTCGACAACGGCGAGGACGGCGAGCGGCTCGTCATCGCCGAGCTCTGCCAGGACGGCGCCTATCTCTCGATGTCGACGGAGACGGCCGCCGTACTCGAGAACTGGCGGTAGCCGAGTCCACTCGCGATCCCGTACGATCGGGGCGGTTCCGGAAGGCGAACGTCTTTTGCTCCCCGGGGTTGTTGCTCGGAGTATGAATTACCGGCGTTCCGAGAGCGGCCGCGGGTCCGTCACCCGACCCGAGCACGAACGTGACTCGCGGGAACGAAAGGAGGGGTTCGACGGGACGGATACGGGCGACGCTGTCGGGTTCAGCCACCGCGTTTCATAAATGCGCCGCGACGACGAGCGGTACTTCGAACGGCTGGAGGACGGGCTCGAGGACGCCCTCGAGGTGGCGAAGGCGGCCCGCGAGCGCGGCGGCGACCCCACGACCGACGTCGAGATCCCGATCGCGAAGGACATGGCGGATCGCGTCGAAAACATCCTCGGTATCGACGGCGTCGCGGAACGGGTCCGGGAGATGGAGGCCGACCCCGATCTCTCACGGGAGGAGGCGGCCCTCGAACTCGCCGCCGACTTCGCCGAAGGGACGGTCGGGGAGTACGACACCCGCGCCGGCAAAGTCGAGGGGGCGGTCCGGACCGCCGTCGCGCTGTTGACCGAGGGGGTGGTCGCGGCGCCGATCGAGGGGATCGACCGCGTGGAGATCTTAGAGAACGACGACGGGACGGAGTTCATCAACATCTACTACGCGGGGCCGATCAGATCCGCCGGCGGGACCGCACAGGCGCTTTCGGTGCTCGTCGCCGACTACACCCGGACGCTCATCGGGATCGAACGGTACAACGCCCGCAACGACGAGATCGAACGCTACGCCGAGGAGCTGTCGCTGTACGACAACGAGACGGGGCTTCAGTACGCCCCGAAGGACAAGGAGGCGAAGTTCATCGCGAAGCACCTGCCCGTGATGCTCGACGGCGAGGCGACGGGCGACGAGGAGGTCTCCGGCTTTCGGGACCTCGAACGGGTCGACACCAACAACGCCCGCGGCGGGATGTGTCTCGTGTTGGGCGAGGGGATCGCTCAGAAGGCGCCGAAGATACAGCGGTACACGTCCCAGCTAGAGGAGGTCGAGTGGCCGTGGCTACAGGACCTCATCGACGGGACGTACGGCGAGGAAAGCGAAGGCGGAAACGATCCAGACGAAGCCGAAATCGGGGCAGACTCCGGCGACGGCGAGAACGGGGAAGGCGACGGAACGGAACCGAAACCCGGGGACGAGGCCGGGGCGGGAGACGCCCCCGAGGGACCGCTGCGACCGGACCCCGAAACGAAGTTCCTCAGGGATCTCATCGCCGGACGGCCGGTGTTCGGCCACCCCTCCGAGGAAGGGGGGTTCCGGCTTCGGTACGGGCGAGCACGCAACCACGGGTTCGCGACGGCCGGCGTCCACCCGGCGACGATGCATCTCGTCGACGACTTCCTCGCGGCCGGCACGCAGATCAAGACCGAACGACCCGGCAAGGCGGCCGGCGTGATCCCCGTCGACACGATCGAGGGCCCGACGGTCAAACTCGCCAACGGCGACGTACGCCGGATCGACGACCCCGAGGAGGCGCTGACGGTCCGAAACGGCGTCGAGGCGATCCTCGATGCGGGCGAGTACCTCGTCAACTACGGCGAGTTCGTCGAGAACAACCACCCGCTGTCGCCGGCGAGTTACACCGTCGAGTGGTGGCGCGGCGATCTGTCAGCGGCGGGTGCGGACATTCAGGCGCTCGAGGACGCACCTCGGGTCGATCTCAACGAGCCGAGCGCCGAGCGGGCGCTCGCGTGGATCGAGGAGTACGACGCGCCGTTACATCCGGAGTACACCTATCTGTGGCACGACCTCGACGTCGATCGGTTCGAGACGCTTGCCGAAGCCGCAAGCGAAGGGAACTGGGCCGAATCGGACGGGTCGACGTTGGAGACCGAAAAGACGGAGGCGGCCGCCGAACGGACGCTCGTTCTCCCGAACACCGAGCCGGTTCGGGAGGCTCTGGAGGTGCTGCTCGTCGAACACACCCAGGGAGAAGAGACGCTGACGGTTCCCGATGCGGTTCCGCTGGTCCGCTCGCTCGGGTTGACCGACCGTCTACAGCGAACGTGGAGTGATCTCTCCACCGAGGCCCGCCGCTGGGACGGCGGCGAGAACGCGCTGAAAGCCGTCAACGAGGTCGCTCCCTTCGAAGTTCGGGCACGGGCGCCGACCCGGATCGGCTGTCGGATGGGTCGCCCCGAGAAGTCCGAAAAGCGGGATCTCTCACCGGCGGTCCACACGCTGTTCCCGATCGGCGAGGCCGGAGGGGCCCAGCGGAACGTCGCCAAAGCGGCGAAACACGCCGACTCGATGCAGGACACGCCCGGCGAGATCGAGGCCCAGGTCGGCCGGCGGCGGTGTCTGTCGTGTGAGACGTCGACGTTCCGGGCCCGGTGTCCGGAGTGTAACGCGGTCACCGAGCCGCACTACGTCTGTTATAACTGCGATATCGACGTCGAGCCCGACGAATCGGGGCGGGCGATCTGTCCCCGCTGTGAGAGCGAGGCCGACGCGGTCCAGCGAACGACGATCGACGTCCACGAGGAGTACCGATCGGCGCTGGAGGCGGTCGGCGAACGGGAGAACGCCTTCGACGTCCTGAAAGGCGTCCAGGGACTCTCCTCGAAGCACAAGGTCCCCGAACCGATCGAGAAGGGGATCCTCCGGGCGAAAAACGGCGTCTCCTCGTTCAAAGACGGGACCGTCCGATACGACATGACCGACCTGCCAGTCACGTCGGTTCGGGCCAGAGAGCTCGACGTCTCCGTCGAGCAGCTGAAATCGCTCGGTTACGAGGTGGACATCCACGGCGAGCCGCTGACCCACGAGGACCAGCTCGTCGAGTTGCGGGTCCAGGACGTGGTGCTCTCGGATGGGGCCGCCGAACACATGATGCGAACCGCGGACTTCGTCGACGACCTCCTCGAGCAGTATTACGGGCTGGATCGCTACTACGATCTGCAAACCCGCGACGATCTAGTCGGGGAGTTGGTCTTCGGGATGGCGCCGCACACCTCGGCCGCAGTTGTCGGCAGAGTGATTGGTTTTACGTCGGCCGCCGTCGGGTACGCGCATCCGTACTTTCACGCCGCGAAGCGGCGGAACTGCGATGGTGACGAGGATTGCGTCATGCTCCTCATGGACGGAATACTTAATTTCTCAAAGACTTTCCTCCCCAACCAGAGGGGAGGTCGTATGGATGCACCCCTAGTCATGTCCTCCCGGATCGACCCCGCCGAGATCGACGACGAGGCCCACAACATGGACATCGTCCGGTCGTACCCGAGGGAGTTCTACGAGGCGACGGCGGAGATGGCCGACCCCGGCGAGATCGAAGAGCTGATCCAGCTCGGCGAGGACACGCTGGGGACCGACGACGAGTACCGCGGGTTCGATCACACCCACGACACCGTCGATATCGCCGCCGGGCCGGATCTGTCGGCGTACAAGACGCTCGGCGACATGATGGAGAAGATGAACGCCCAACTGGAGTTGGCCCGAAAGCTGCGGGCCGTCGACGAGACTGACGTCGCCGAACGGGTCATAGAGTACCACTTCCTGCCGGACATTATCGGCAACCTCCGGGCCTTCTCGAGACAGGAGACGCGGTGTCTGGACTGCGGCGAGAAGTTCCGCCGGGTCCCGTTGACCGGCGACTGTCGGGAGTGCGGCGGTCGGGTCAACCTCACCGTCCACGAGGGATCGGTCAAGAAGTACATCGACACTGCGATCCGGGTCGCCGAGGAGTACGGCTGTCGGGAGTACACGAAACAGCGCCTCGAGATCCTC
>CAZWZX010000031.1:0-16148 GCA_964638655.1 uncultured Natronomonas sp. | reverse complement strand
GGAGCGACTCGCCGTCGGGGACGTGGCCCGGCTTGCACTCCTCGCGGGAGATCCAGCCGACGGCGTGCTCTTTATCCGTGTTCACGAGTCCGTAGTAGGGACGGTTGATCTCGAAGCGATAATGTAGGACCGCCGTCCAGACCGTTCGGTAGGGGACCTCCGAGACCGCCGCTTCGAGTCGCTCGCGACGCGGATCGTCCCACTCGGCCTCGGAGAGAAGCGTCGCCGTCTGTGGGGCCGGAGGGTTCAAAAGGAGGACGTCGAAGGGGCCCCACGAGCCGCCGTCGGTGTCGACGAGCGTCCATTCCCCGTCGGTTCGGCGGATCGTCTCGACGCGGGTCCGGCGGTTGACCGTGGCATCGGTCCGACCGAACAGCCGCTTTGCGATCTGGGTGAGGCCGCTCCGGTAGCTCCATTTGTGCTCGTCGGCCTCTCTCCCCGGCGAGACGGTCCCGGACTCGTCGAACGTGTATATCGGTTCGACGGCGTCGACGAGACCGTCGTCATCGAGCGTCTCGGTCACGAGTTCGACGACCCGTTCGTCGTCGGATTTGAGGTAGTTGGCCCCGTAGTCGTAGACGAGATCGCCGCGTCGGCGGGTCGCGGCCCGTCCGCAGACGCCGCCGGATTTCTCGAGTACGGTGATCTCGGCGTCCGGAAGCGTCGAGTCCAGAACGAACGTCGCCGTCGCCGCGGCCGCCCCCGCGCCGATGATTCCGATAGTGGGCATACAGGTGACTACGGCGCGTTCCCACTAAAACACGGGTTTTCCAGCAGTCCGGCGAGCGTCTGGCTACACTTGAACGACAGACTGCAACAGCTTCGATTGGGCTGCCGAGAGATGGCCCCTGAGCGTCGCGGAGTTGATATCGAGCGCGTCGGCGACCTCGCCGGCGTTTGCGCCCTTCGGATGCTCGAAATACCCCATCTCGTAGGCCGTCTCGAGGACTTCGCGCTGACGTTCCGTGAGCCGTCCGCGATCGACGACGACAGTGTCCCGTTCGGTGGGGTCGCCCGACTGGACGAGGTGTTCGAGGCTGAGATCGCCGAACTCCTCGCGGAGCGCCGTGACTATCTCCTGGAGTGTTTCGACGTCCGCGGGACGGAACACGACGCGTAACCTGCCGTCTTCGGCGTGGATGTCGACGACCGGACAGCCGAAGGACTCGATCCGTTCACAGAAACACGGCTCCGATGTGTCGCGTTCGAAGCGATAGACGCTGTATCGGTTGTCGCCGAACACCTCGGTCGTCCCCTCCGGCGTCGGCGTGTCGGCGTCGAGTTCGAACTCTTCGATGGCCCGGCCGGTGCTGTTGGTCTTTTGCACCGAGTCGATCCGCTCACCCGTCTCGGCCGAGGCGTTCGCGACCGGGCACTCGCCGGGCGAGTCGATACTGATGGCCGCTTCGAGTCCCATACGGGGACTCGGATCCGGTCTCACTTTTTTTTATATCTCGTTCTCAGTAGGCGGGAAGTACAGCCGGAGTATATCAATACTATAAACGAGGACTCGGATTCCGTGCGGACGGCGTTGGATCACTCCGTCCGCGAACGAGTGTGTAAAACGAGCTTTGCCATTACAGCGGACGAAACTGATGCGGAGGGCCGACCGGCTCGTCCGAGAGACCTATCCGGGATCTCGAGAAAAGTTCGACGAAAGGACGTCCGAGAACGCTCCGAGATCGGATATCACGTGATCCGGCTCGAACGGGTCCGGGGTCGCGCCTTCGCCTTCGGCGAGCCAGACCGACCGTAACCCGGCCGCGTTCGCGCCGGCGACGTCCGAACGCAGCGAGTTGCCGAGGAAACAGCTCCGATCGGGACGGGCCGAAAGCGCCGAGAGTGCGGCCTCGAACGGTTCGGGGTTCGGCTTCGCGGGCGTGTCGTAGCCCGCGTGGACGACGACGTCGAAGACGTTCGCGAGCCCGGTCGTCTCGAGTTTCCGTGCCTGCATCTCCGGACCACCGTTCGTTACCAGCCCGACGGGGAGATCGGAACACGCCGAAAGGGCGGTATCGACGCCGGGGAGCCGTTCGACGTTTCCGTGGTCGCGTTCCTCGGCGTAGGCGCGTGCGACCGCTCGACCCTCGGCGGGATCGCGTCCCTTCTCAGCCGCGATCGCGGCGAAACACCGCTCGCGGAGGTCCCGCATCGACTCGCTCGCCTCGAGAAACTCCGGATACCGACCGTAGTACTCTTCGGCGGCGATGAACGGCTCCAGTCCCGTCCGTTCGAAGGCGACCGAGAGCAGCGCCCCGCCGGAGCGTCGGTACCGACAGAGCGTGTCGTCGAGATCGAAGAGGACGGCGTCGGGGGGCATACCGAACGGTTCGTCGGCGACGGACAAATACCGTGCGGCGCTCACCGATGCCGTTCGAGGAACGCACCGAACCGCGAGAGCCCCTCCTCGAGTTCCGCCCGCGGAAGGCCGAAGCCGATCCGAGCCCACTCGGGGCGGTCGAACGCCTCACCGGGCGCGAGGACGACCGACTCCGATTCGACGAGGCTCCGACAGAGCGACTCCCCGCCCGCGAAGCCCCCGGGCACCTCGAGGAAGGCGTTGACGCCGCAGTCGGGATCGGACCACCTCAGACCGTACTCCTCGAGGAACGCCTCGAGAACGGCGCGGTTCTCGGCGACGTGTTCGCGGTTCTCAGCGAGGATCGACTCCCGGCGGTCGAAGGCCTGTCTCGCGACGTGGTGGCCGATCCTCGGCGGCGAGATCGTCGTGTAATCCTTCCAGTTTTCCGCCGCGGCGACGACCGCGCGCGGACCACAGAGCCAGCCGAACCGCAGGCCGGCGAGCCCGAACGCCTTCGAGACGCCGCCGGTCGAGATCCCGTAGCGTCCGAAGCTCGAGACCGGCTCGAACGGGTCGTCGGCCAACAGCCGGTAGACCTCATCACAGAGCAGGTGGGTCCCGTTATCGGCACAGCGTTCGTATATCGCCCGCATCGTCGACTCGTCGTGGTAGCGTCCGGTCGGGTTGTTCGGGTTAGCGACCACGGCGACGTCGGTGTCGGGCCGGAGGGCGTCGGCGACGGCGTCGGGGTCTAGCGTCCATCCGGGCCGATCGAGCGGCACGCGGGTCACCTCACAGAGCGCTTCGGGAAGCCCGGTCAGCGAGCCGTAGGTCGGCGTCACGACGACGGCGTGCGTCTCGGCGAGCGTCAAAAGCGTCAGCAGGTTCGCCTCCTGTGTCCCACACGTGAACAGCGTTCCGTCGGCGCTACGGCCGTGGACCGCCCCCAGTTCGGCTCTGAATTCGGGATCGCCCGCGGTCGGGATAACGTAGCCGAGGTCGTCGGGTTCAGTGTCGAATCGGTCGACCGAAAGGGGTCGAACGCCGCTCTCGGCGAGCATCACGTCGGCGTCGGCTTCGACCTCGGCGAACCACCGCTCGAGCGCGAAGGGAGCGATCCGCATACTCGCTCGAGGGATGGTGCCCTAATAGTGGTTGCCGTCGCGGCTCCCGAGGGAACGACAGGAGGTGTTTCATCCTCAGAGGCGAAACGACGGGAGGTGTTTAACGCTCGGCCGACAACTGGGGCGTATGCGCGAGTTGGTCTTCGAGTTGAACTACCGTCCCGGATGGAACCCGGTGGCGGACGCGCTCATCGACCACCCCGAGGCGACCGTCCGATCGCTTTCGTGTCACGTCACCGCCGAGGACCTGCGACGGGTCGATCACATCGAGGGATCGACGGCGGCACTCGGGGAACTCGAGGAGGCTTATGTCTCCGCCGAGTACTTTCCGGACTGTCTCGTCACCGACGACTGCGGGGCGAGTTCGGAGACTCGGGTGCTCGAGCGAACTGACGGCTCGCGTGTGATATACTGCGTGTGGAATCGATCCGAACGCTGTACGTCGATCCCCCATCTCGCCTTAGAGCATCTCGGCGAGGGGTTGCTCTTCGAGACCCGACAGCAGGGGGATCGCTACACGTGGCGGATCGTCCTCGCCGGCGGGGAGGCGGTCGGCTCGTTCGCCGACGCGCTCCGGACGGCGGTCGACGGCGTCGGCGGGATCGAGTTGCTCCGGCTGATCGATCGCGCGCCCGGCGGCGCCGTCGACAGTTACGACTCCGGAGAGCTCTCCGAAACACAGCGACGGGCGCTACACGCGGCCGTCGAACACGGCTACTACGAGACGCCGCGGGGGATCGAACTCTCGGAACTCGCCGAGCGCCTCGGCGTTCCGCGCTCGACGCTCTCGTATCGGCTCCGCCGGGCCGAAGCCGAACTCGCCGGACGGTTCGTCGCGGCCGACACGTCACTCGATTCGTTCGGAGCCGATCGGTAGCGACGTTCGGCCGCCGAAGTTGTCACACGCCGAACAACCGATATATTTATCCGAGGACAACACTCGAGCAATGACTCCGCCGACCGACCAGGACGGACCGCCCCCGGCTGAGGATACCGTCCGGACCCACCGGTTCGACGTCCCCGAGATGGACTGTGCGTCGTGTGTTTCGAAGGTTCAAAAAAGCCTCGAGAGACTCGACGGGGTCGTGAAAATCGACGCGAGTCCGACGACCGGGACGCTCCTCGTGGAGTGTCGCGCGGACGTCTCCGCGGCGGCGGTCCGAGACCGGATCGAAGCGGCCGGATACGCGACGGGGTCCGACGAGGCGACCACGACGTTTGCCGTCCCGGACATGGACTGTGCGTCGTGTGCGAAAAAGGTCGAGCGCGCGCTGTCGAACACCGACGGGGTCGGAGAGATCGAGACCCAGCCGGCCGCGGGGCAGGTGACGGTCACTCACGACAGCGGGGTTTCGCCGGACGTCCTCGTCTCGCGGATCGCCGCCGCAGGCTACGACGCGACCGCGGTCGGAGAGGAGCGACGGTTCGGGACGAAGCGCGATATCTGGCGGAGTCGGCGCGGGGCGACCACACTCGCCGGCGCCGTCCTCGTCGTGTCGGGGATGGTGCTTTCGTTCGCGGTCCCCGACGCCGATCCCCTCCTCTTCGAGTTCGTCGGCCGGACGTTCAACGCCAGCCACGTCCTCTTCATCGCGAGCGCCGCGCTCGCGGGGGCGCCGATCGTCCGGAACGGCTACTACTCCGCGCGTAATCTGAGTCTGGATATCGACTTCCTGATGACCGCCGGGATCGTCGGATCGGTGCTCACGCATCATCCCTTCGAGGGCGCGATGCTCGCGGTGCTTTTCAGCGTCGCCGAACTCCTCGAGCGGTACTCGATGGACAGAGCCCGCGGCTCGTTGCGCGAACTCATGGAACTGTCCCCCGACACCGCGACCGTCCGGCGCGACGGCGAAAGGGAGACGGTACCGGCGAGTCGAGTCTCGGTCGGGGAGACGGTCCTCGTTCGTCCGGGCGAGAAGATACCGCTCGACGGCGTCATCAGGGAGGGACAAAGCGCCGTCGATCAGGCGCCGATCACGGGCGAAAGCGTCCCCGTCGATAGAGCCGCAGGCGAGGAGGTCTACGCCGGGACGATCAACGAGGACGGCTATCTCGAGATCGAGGTGACGAGCGAGGCCTCGGAGTCGACGATCGCACGGATCGTCCGGATGGTTGAGACGGCTCAGCGCGAAAAGACCGACAGAGAGCAGTACGTCGACCGCCTCGCGGGGATCTACACGCCGGTCGTCGTGACCGCGGCGGTGCTCGTGACCCTCGTGCCGCCGCTCGCTTTCGGCGCCGCCTGGAGCACGTGGTTCCTCCGGGGGCTGACACTCCTCGTCATCGCCTGCCCGTGTGCGTTCGTCATTTCCACACCGGTGAGCGTTGTCTCGGGGATCACGAGCGCGGCGAGAAACGGCGTCCTAATAAAGAGCGGGCGGGATCTGGAGGCGACCGGCGACATCGACGTCGTCGCGCTCGATAAGACGGGCACGGTGACGACCGGCGAACTCGCCGTGACCGACGTCGTCACGGCCGAGGGTGTGACCGGGACGGAGCTCCTCCGACGGGCGAGCGCGCTCGAGCGGCGGAGCGAACACCCGATCGGTGAGGCGATCGTCGGGCGGGCGAACGAACTGGAGATCGACGGCGACGGATCGATCGATAATTTCAGGGCGATCGCCGGAAAGGGAATCGCCGCGGATCTCGACGGCGTCACCCACTTCGTCGGGAACCCCGGCCTGTTTTCGGAACTGGGCTTCGAGTTGCGGAACGACGCCCGAAGGGCTGACGGCGGTGAGACCGTCGGAGCGTCCTCGAGAAACGCCGCGACGAACGACAGAGTCGAGACCGTCCGCTCGGCGGTCGATCGGCTCGAACGGGAGGGGAAATCCGTCGTCGTGGTCGGGACGAACGAGCGGCTGTACGGCGCCATCGCCGTCGCCGACGAGCCGCGACCGACCGCCAGGTGGGCGATTTCGAAGCTCAGATCCCAGGGGATACACGTGGTGATGTTGACGGGCGACAACGCCGGCGTCGCCCGGTCGATCGCCGCCGACGTCGGAATCGACGAGTATCACGCCGAACTGTTACCCGACGAGAAACTGAGGAAGATCGAGGAACTCGAAGCCGAACGCGGGACCGTCGCGATGGTGGGCGACGGCATCAACGACGCGCCGGCGCTCGCGACCGCGACGGTCGGGATCGCGATGGGGGCCGCCGGGACGGACACGGCCATCGAGACCGCCGACATCGCGCTGATTGGCGACGATCTGACGCGGCTCCCGTACCTCCATCGGCTCTCGCGGACGGCCAACGGCGTGATCCGACAGAACATCTGGTCGAGCCTCGGCGTCAAGGCGCTTCTCGCGATCGGCGCTCCGTTCGGGATCGTGACGATCGTCCACGCGGTGGTGATCGGCGATATGGGGATGAGCCTGGCCGTGACGGGCAACGCGATGCGGCTTTCGGACGTCACACCCGAGGCGCCCGACGGACCAGCGGGATAGTAGCGTCCGCAGATCTACCGATCGTCGCGCTCCCTGAGTCGCTGCCGGGTGAACTGCGGTTTGCCGGAGATGCTCTTCTTTCGGCTCCGGAAGGACCGCCACAGCATGAGCGCGAGCGGGACCGCGAAGGCGAGCGCGACCGCGGTGGCCTCGATCGTCGCGAAGGCGTACAACACGGACGCGGAGATCGCCGTCGTCGCCAAGAGCGCGCCGAGAACGATCCGTTTCGCCAGCCGGTCGAACGTCTCCTCCTCGGCGTCGAACTCGACTTTGAGGGTGACGTTGCCGCGGTCGAGATCGTCGAGCGTCGACTCCAGCTTCGGCGGCACTCGAACCAGCGAGCGACTGAGATCGCGGACCTCACCGACCCTGTCGGAGGCGTAATCGCGGACGCCCTCCTCGATATACCCCTGTTCGCGGAGGTAGTCGGTCGCCACGGAGATGAAATCGAAGTCCGGATCCAGCGTGACACAGACCCCCTCGACGACGGTCGCCACCCGCAGCACCAACGCGAGGTTCGGCGGGAGCCGCAGCGGGAACTCGTAGATCGTGTCCTCGACCTGTTGGATGATCTGGTTGACGCGGTACTGCTCTATGTCCTCGCCGCGGGCGTCGGCGATCGCCAGCTCCATGATGTTCGACATCACCTCCCGATCGGCGTCGGGGCTCAGCGTTCCCATCTCGATGAGCGTATCCAGGATCGCGTCGGTGTCCTGGGCCGCGACGGCCATGTAGAACTCGATTATCTTCCGTTGGATGAACGGGTCGACCCGGCCCGACATCCCGAAGTCGTAGAAGACGAGCGTCCCGTCGTCCCGAACCGCGAGGTTCCCCGGATGCGGATCGGCGTGAAAGACGCCGTCCTCGACGATCATCTGGAGATAGGTCCGCTGGAGCGTCTCCGCGAGATCGCTCCGATCGAGACCCAACTCGTCGAGGTCCTCGATCTCGGAGATCTTCGTCCCCTCGACGTACTCCATGGTCAACACCCGATCGCTCGACAGTTCGGGGATCGCCCCGGGCACCCGAACTCGGTCGTCTTCGGCGAAGTTCTCGCCGATCTCGACGAGCATTCGGCGTTCGCGCTCGTAATCCATCTCCTCTTTGATCGTCTTCTCGAACTCGTCGGCGATGGTCTCGAGCGAAAACGAGCGAGCCTCGCCGACGAACCGCATCAGGACCGGCAGCGACCACCGGACCACGCGGAGGTCGGCCTCGACGAGCGGTTCGATACCCGGTCGGCGGATCTTGACGGCCACCTTCCGATCGTCGAGGTGGGCGATGTACACCTGCCCGAGGCTCGCTCCGCTTATCGCCTCCGTGTCGAACTGATCGAAGACCTCATCGACCGGGCCGACGTCGGCCTCAATGACCTCTCGGGCGGCCGCCCACTCGGCCGGCGGGACGTCGTCCTGAAGCCGTTCGAACTCCTCGATGTACTCCGGCGGCAACACGTCGGGTCGCGTCGAAAGCAGCTGGCCGAGCTTGATGAACGTCGGCCCGAGCGTCAAAAGCGAGTTCAGAAGCGATCGGGCGCGCTTTCGGCGGGTTTCGGGCGGAACCTGTCGACTCGAACCGAAGAACAGAAACCGGTTTTCGTCGCGTGCGTAGGCCAAAAGCAGCGGGAGGAACTGGTAGGCGACGACGACGAACCGTCGGTAGGCGCGGAGCATTACCGATTCACCTTTTTCGGAGCTGGAAGCGGAGATCGGCGGACCGAGGCGCCACTCCTCGGCTCGGCGAGGGTCCCGTCACGAGATCGGGACCTGTTCACCGCCGTCGGCGTCCGATTTCGGTAGCGTCAGCGTGAGCACGCCCCGCTCGATCGACCCCTCGGCGTCGGCCCCGGTCGCGTCCGGCGGCAGGGGGAGATCGGCGTCCAAAAAGAGCGCCCGCTCCTCGGCGATGTAGCTGAACTCCCTCGGGACGGCCTTCTCCTTGCGGGCCTCGATCCGGAGCCGTCCCCCCTCGAGCGTCACGTCGACCGTCTCGGCCGTCGCGCCGGGGAGGTCAACGACGAGCAGATACGACTCGTCGTCCTCCAGGAGATCCGCGAAGACCGTCTCCGGAAGCTCACTCAGCGCGTCACGCAGTTGCATACGAACCGATAGGGGCGCTGTCGCGTTAAAAGCCCCGGTGGCGGCGAGCCCGAAAGCGGGAGGTGATCGGCCGTGACCCCGAACGCTACCGCCGCCGGTCCTGTGCGTTTCCGGTGACGTTGCCCTCGTAGACGACGCCGCGCTCGCCGTCGAGCGTGACGACGCGCCCGTCCTCGACGGCGGATGGAAGGGTCACCCCGGCGAGCATCGGCACGCCGAGTTCGCGGGCGACGATGGCGGGATAGCCGGTCAGCCCCGACTCGGCGGCGACGATGCCGGCGATACCGGAGACGTCGCCGTCGAACTCGCTGTCGAAACCGGACGGAAGGACGACGATCGAGCCGTCCGGAACCGAACCGAGATCGCCGTCCATCGTCCGGGCGATCGGCGCGGCGACCTGCCCGGCGACGACCGTCCGACCGGTCGCGATCGTCTCGGCGACGACGTGAACCTTCAGGGTGTTCGTCACGTCGGTTTCGGGGAGATCGTTCATCATCCCCGCAAGGACGACGATCGTGTCGCCGCTTTCGGCGACGCCGGCCTCTATCGCGCTGTCGACGGCGGTTCGCAGAATCGCGTCCATATCGGCCGCATACGTCGCGTACCTGGCGTCGACGCCCCACGTGACGGCCAGTTGTCTCCGGACGCGATCGTTCGGCGTCGCGGCGACGATCGGGACCGACGGACGGAACTTCGCGGCCTTGCGTGCCGTGTACCCGGACTCGGAGAGACAGACGATCGCCGTCGCGTTCACGTCGCCCGCGAGATAGCGGGCCGACCGCGCGACCGCGTCGGTTCTGACTCCTTTCTCTGCGGGCGGCACCCGGCTGTCGCGCGTTTCGGCGTACTCGCCGCTTTTCTCGATCCGATCGACGATGGTCGCCATCGTCTCGACGGTTTCGATCGGATAATCGCCGACGGCGGTCTCTCCCGAGAGCATCACCGCGTCGGTGCCATCGAAGACCGCGTTGGCGACGTCCGACGCCTCCGCGCGGGTCGGCCGACGCGAGGAGACCATCGAATCCAGCATCTCCGTCGCGGTGATGACGGGAACGCCAGCCCCGACACACCGGTGGATGATCCGCTTTTGGATGACCGGGACGTCCTCCAGTGGACACTCGACGCCGAGATCGCCGCGGGCGATCATGACGCCGTCGGCGGCGTCGATGATCCCGTCGATGTTCTCGACGGCCGCCGATCGCTCGATCTTCGCGACGATGGCGGTGTCGTCGGCGCCGAACCCCTTCAGAACGTCAGCGATCTCGTAGATGTCCTCGCTGTCGCGGACGAAGGAAGCCGCAACGAGGTCGATACCGCGTTCGGCGGCGAGTTCGAGGTTCTCCCGGTCGACGTCGCCGACGAGGTCGAGATCGAGATCGACGTCGCGGGTGGTCACGCCGGCCCGCGAACCGAGCGTTCCGCCGGACTCGACGCGGGCGTAGACGACGTCCCCTTTGACGCGGTCGACGATCGTTTCGATGCGACCGTCGTCGAGGAGGACGGTGTCACCGGGACAGACGGCGGCGATCGAGTCCGTGATACCGATCGACTCCGACGAGACGGTCGTCCCCTCGCAGAACCGGACGAGCGAACCGGCTTCGAGTTCGACCGAACCGTCGGTTTCGGCCGTTCGGACCTCGGGGCCGCGGAGATCGAGCATCGCCGCGAGCGGCTCGTCGGTCGCGTCGTCGACCGCGCTGACGTGTTCGGCGAGTTCGGCTCGGCTCTCGACGCTCCCGTGGCTGGCGTTCAACCGCGCGACGGACATCCCCGCGTCCGCGAGTCGACGGATCGTCGGTCGGTCTCCGGAGGCGGGACCGAGCGTACAGACGATCTTGACGTTTCGCATACCTCCCATCGAGGGAGGGGATATAAAAACCCGGTGACACAGCCGGGGAGAGCGACACGATACCGCCCAACGGCGCCGATCGTGGGGTTTCGGTGGGGACAGCGCTTAACCCGCTTCGCGTAGAACGGACGGTATGCTCCACGCTGAAGGCCCACTGCTCACCGTCGACGTCGGCGAACGGACGGCGACACGGACCGATATCGACGACCTCTTGGAGGAGTTCGTCGGCGGGCGAGCGCTCGCGACCGCACTCGCACACGACCGGATCCCGTTCGACGCCGACCCGCTCGGCCCCGAGAACCGAGCGTACCTGTCGACGGGACCGCTCCAGCAGTCGAACATGAGCTTCACCGGGCGTATGAACATGACCGGGCTCTCGCCGCTGACCGACGGGTTGGTCTCGACGAACGCCGGCGGATACCTCTCGCGGGAGTTCACCGGGACCGGTATCTCGACGCTCGAGTTGGTCGGCCGGAGCGACGAGCCGCTCTTGATCCACGTCACCGACGACGGCGTCGAGTTCGAGGAGGTGCCGGAGCTCACCGACGCGCTCGTCCCCGAAGTCTCCGAGCACGTCGCCGAGACGCGGGATCTCGGCCCCGAAAACTGCATCGCGATCGGGCCGGCCGGCGAGAACCTCGTCCGGTTCGCCGCGGTGATGACGTACAACTCCCGGGCGTTCGGCCGCGGCGGCCTGGGGGCGGTGCTCGGCTCGAAGAACGTCAAGGGAGTCACCTTCGCCGGCGACGTCGAGCCCTCGGTCGAGATCCCGAACCCCCCGGAGATGGATATCCACCGCGAGGCGGCGACGGCCGACGACATCCGGAAACGGCAGGGGACGACCGCCGGGACGAGGCTCAAAAACGAGAAGTTCTCGCTGCCGACCCGGTATTTCAGCGAGATGAGCTTCGAGGAGATCGACTCGATCGACGGCGACGCCGTCGAGGCGAAAAAGTACAAGAAGGGCTCGTGTTCGGCCTGCGCCTTCGCCTGCAAACTCCCGCTCCGCGACGAGGAGACCGGCTTCGAGACCGAGGGCCCGGAGTTCGAGACGCTGTACTCGTTCGGCTCCAATCAGGGCGTCGGCGATCTCCTCGATATCATGAAGGCCAACGAGCTCTGTGACACCCTCGGGATGGACACGGTGTCGGCGGGCGTCACCGTGGCCGCCTATCTGGCGAGCGAGGACGAGTTCGGGAACGCCGAGCTCGCCCAGGAGGTCACCGAGAAGATCGCCCACCGCGAGGGGATCGGCGACACGCTCGCGGAGGGCGTCGATCGCTGTCACGACGAACTCGGCGTCGAGAACTGGTCCGTCAAGGGACTGGAGTTCGCCGCCCACGACGGCCGCGTCATCCAGGGACAGGGACTCTCGTATGCGGTCGCCAATCGCGGCGCCGATCACATGTACTCGGTCATCCTCAGACTCGAGTACGGCGGCGAGATCGACCCGAAGGGAACGCTCGGGAAGGCCGAAACCCTCGTCGAATACGAAGACCGCGCCGCCTTCCGGGATACGGGAGTCGTCTGTGCGTTCGGCGACGGCTACGTGACCGACGAGTATCTGACCCAGCTTTTTGATGCCGGCTTCGAGGACCTGCTCTCGGTCGGTGCCGAAACGGTCCTTCGGGAGCGGCATTTCAACAACCAGCGCGGCTTCGATCTCTCGGACGACAACGCGCTGCCCTACGAGCTGCCCGACCTGGAGGCGGCGATCCAGGAGTATTACGCGGCCCGAGGGTGGAACGAGGACGGAACCGTCCCCGAGGGAGTCGTCGAATCGGTCGCGAGCACGGCGGCGGACTAACCGTCCCCGCGGTCAAAACTCGATGAACACCGAGCCGCGCTCGGTGATCCGCGTGTCCTCGCCCGCCGCGAACGCCCCGTGAAGTCGGTCGTAGCTCTCCTCGAGCGCCTGAACGATCACTTTCGTCTCCGAGACGATCGGCATGAAGTTCGTGTCGCCGCCCCACCGCGGGACGAGATGGGTATGCAGATGGTCGTGGATCGACCCTCCGGACACTTCCCCGAGGTTGAGCCCCGCGTTGACGCCGTCGGGGTCGAAGGCTGCTTCGAGCGCCGAGATCGTCCGCCGTTTGAGCCGCGCGTGATCGAGCAGCGTCTCGTCGTCGAGGTCGGTGTAGGCCCCGGTGTGGGCTCGGGGGATCACCATGAGATGACCCGGGTTGTAGGGGGCGTTGTTCAAAAGCGCGAAGGCGTGTTCGGACTCGGCGACGACCAGCGCCTCGCGGGCGTCCTCGCGGTCGGGGAGCACACAGAACGGACAGCCCTCGATATCGTCGTCCTCCCGCGTGACGTACTCGATGCGCCAGGGCGCAAACAGCTGGTCCATGGAGACGCTGTGGGCGGGTGCGCCTTGAGTCTTGTAGCTCCGTTCGGGCTCGGATCGTGAATAGAGTCACCGACGCCGAACGAGCGAGCGAACCGCCCCGAGACAGAGCCACAGCCCCGGCGCCCGGTGGGCGAGCCAAAGCGCCGTCGCGAGGACGAACAGCAGCAACTCGAAGACGCCGACAGGGGAGAACGTCGATTCGATCAACACCTGCGGGATGGTCCGATCAGTTTCCGTCTCCTCGGGCGGCTGGGGGATCGCCGGCCACAGCAGAAACCGCAGCTCCCCGAAATTGCCGCGCAGGATCGGATACACCGAATCGGCGGCCAGATGCGAGAGATGGCCGACGGCGAAGGCGGCGCTGTACTCGCGACGGCCGTACCGTCTGGCGATCCAGTCGGCGATCGCGATGAGAACGACCGCCGTGAAAAGCGAGTGTCCGAGCGAGCGCCCGCTGGGGATCACACCGAGATACCACGCCAGCGGTTTGTCGATGAGATCTGCGATCTGTGTCCCGACCGCCAGGGCGAGAACTGGCGCGCTTTCGGGCGTCTCTCCCGTTCGATACCGACACAGCACCGTATACAGTAGATAGCCGACCGCGGCATGGCCCCAGGGTAACACTGGTTTCCGGTTGTGGGCGCGAAACCAAAACCGCTTGGGGGTGCGCTTGTCGAGGATCGGACGAGAAGCCCGCGATTGGCCGCCGCCGCTCGGTGTTCCACGACCACGCGAGGCGGTGTGTGCGTCGTACTGAACGGCTCACAACTGTGCGGCCAACGCTCGCTGTCGAGCCCACGACAGGTGCCCCTCATCTCTCCGTCGAGTCAATCGACGACGAGTTGCGGAAAAAACCAACTCTAACGCCCCCTTCAACTGGCCGGCAGTTCACGTGTTTCATAGGAGCTTTGATCAGACCGTGCGATTTGAACCGACAGCCGTCCTCGAAAACAGGCCGCTTCTCGCCCGGGCCCTCCGTCCCGTACTCGCGCTGGTCGGCGTCGTCATTGCGTCCATCGTCGGTTTCGTTTTGCTGGCCGGTGTGGGGATCGTGGAGGCCGCGTACTGGCTCATCAGCCCGGCCGGTGTCGGACTCCACTTCAGGGACGCCCCCGGATCCGGGACGACCACGAAGGCGTTCGCGGTCCTCTCGCGGGTCGGGTTCGTGATCGTCGGTCTGTGGATCGGTCAGACGGTCGTCTCCGCGCTGTTCAAAGGGCAGATATCGGAGGAGGTGACACGCGTGCAACAGGAACGAAAGATCGCCGACCTCTCGGGCCACGTCATCGTCTGTGGCTACGGGATGTTCGGCCGGACGATCGCGAGTCGACTCGACACCGACGAACACCCCGTAGTGGTCATCGAAGCCGACGACAACGAAGTCAAACGGGCCGAAGAGGACGGACTGTTGGTCGTCGATGGGGACGCCCGCATGGAGGCGACGCTGAACCGGGCCGGAATCGACCGGGCGAGCACGGTGATCGCCGCCGTTGACGACTCGAACGTCAACATCCAGATCTGTATCCTCGCGGATCAACTGGCGACCGAGGCCAAGATCGTCGTCCGGGTCGGGACACAGATGTACGCGACGACCGCCCAGCGGGCCGGTGCGGATTCGGTCGTCATTCCCGAGATAATGAGCGGAAACGACGTCGCCGACGACCTGTCGTTCGTCGTCGACGACCGTTCGGTTTGATCGCTGCCGTATGCTCCGCTCTGTCGAACCGTAGTGTGCGCTCGTGGCACTGCTGTGAGAGATCCCACGAACGATCAACGGCCGACGGTTCCCTGACGCGTGATCGGTGCGTCGGGATCGATGACGAAGGCGACGATGACCGAGTCTTCGACGGCGGTCACGTCGGTCTCACTCGCTCCGGTCACGAGTGCGCTTTCGGTGTGTCCGAGCGATTCACCGGCGACGTCGACGGCACCCTCGAAGACGTAACAGTAGGTGTCCCAGCCCCGTTTTGCGGGGAGGGTGGTCGTCGCATCGGCCTCGAGTCGGCAATCGTAAAAATCGACGTCGTTTCGGACGTACAGCGGGGCATCGCTGTCCATCGGTCCGAACAGGTGGCGCCATTCGTTGGGGACCGGATCGGGGATCAGTTCGTGCTGGATGTCCGATTCGAGGTCAAGACTGTGGGGTCTGACGAAGATCTGGAGCATCCGTAGCGGCGGATCGTCGGCGAACGTCTCTTCGGCATGCCAGAAGCCGCTTCCGGCGTTCATCACCATCAGGTGATCGGAGTCAGTGATCAGTTCGTTGCCCTGCCGATCGTCGTGGCGCATGACGCCCTCGGGGACCCACGAGACGATCTCCTCGTTGCGGTGTTGGTGCATCCGGATCAGCGTCCCCGGATCCATGAACGACTCGACGACGGTCGCCAGCGGGCCGTAGCCGTGATCGTCGTGTCCGGGGACGGCCTGCCCGGGGAAATTGAAGTGGATCCTGAACTTCCCCTGGTTCTGCGAGACGTTCGTCCGCGGGGCAGTATGAATACGAGACCGGGTCTGTGTCGAGGACGGATCGTCCATAACGTAGTGTAGGGTTTCCGCCGATATGACATCCTCCGCGCCGTAAACGGCGCGGTTTCCTCCGTGGGAGTCTCAGCCGGTCTACGACTCGCCGGAAGCAACATTCCCGTCACGGTAGACGGTACTCGGGTCTGTGCGCTGTTCTTTAGGACGGTGAGAGCGTGGTAACTCCGACCATTCATGCTCGTCCCACTCGAACCGTGCTGGAAAACGCTGTGCGTTTTCCGCATCCCGGAAATCTCCGATTTCCGAGGACACGGGCCGTGCCATCGGCCTGACTGCCTTCTCTGTGTGCCGTTGACGAGACGCTTCGCGTCTCGTTCGCCAATCAGAACTCTCCGAGTTCTGATGACGTCTCAGGAACGTTTCTGATGCTGTAAGGTCGGCGTGCCCCTCGAATCCACACGGACAGGTGAGCGTGTCCTGGTGCCGTG
>CAZWZX010000030.1:0-16860 GCA_964638655.1 uncultured Natronomonas sp. | reverse complement strand
GACCTCGTCGCCGGGGCCGAGCTCGTTGAGCCCCCACGCGTAGGCGACGAGGTTCATCGACTCGGTCGTGTTCTTCGTGAAGATTATCTCCTCGCGTCCCTCGGCGCCGATGAACTCGGCGACGCGGTCGTGGGCCTCCTCGTAGGCGATCGAGGCCTCCTGGCTCAGCTGGTGGATGCCGCGATGGACGTTGGCGTTGTAGTTACGGTAGTAGTCGGCGATCGTCTCGACGACGGGCTCGGGCGTCTGGGACGTGGCCGCGTTGTCGAGATAGACGAGCTGTGTCCCGTCGAACTCCCGCTCGAGAATCGGAAAGTCCTCGCGGATCCGCTCGACATCGAGCGCTTCGGCCTGTTGACTCATCGAACGTGTGTAGGGGTTCGAGACTGGTTACTCCTTCGGTCGTGAGAACCCGAGGAACCGGCGGGACGGACGGATCCGTCGGACGGAGTGATGCGGGGGACGTGTTCCGAAGCGGTGGTGCGAACCGATCGGCTTTCCGTAGTTATTTTATACGTTCGGTGATCGGTTCCTCCAATGGGTGGGATGGAATCGCTGCGTTCAGTGCCACGACCGATCGCAGCCGGCGCGTTGATCGTACTCGGTGGGGTTTCCGCGACCGCGCACGTCCGACACGTCTTCCAGCACGAATCGTCGACGATCGGGATCGTTCTCGGTGGAGTGATCCCGCTCGGGTTGGCTCTCGGGTTGATCGCGGCCGGGGGAGTGCTGTATTCGAGTCAGCTCGACGACATGGCGGTCACGACGACGGCCGCATGGGGATATATCGGCGCGCTGGCGCTGGCGTGTGTCTCGCTTCTCATCATCGGCCACCAGGCCGCCAAAGGGCAGTCGCTCCACGGGGCCGGGTACATGGCTGTGACCGTCGCGACCGGCGGTGCGCTCGTCGGAACCGTGGCCGGGCGATACGAGGCGTTGAACCGACAGAAGGCCGACCTGATCGTTTCGGTCCAGGAGGCGACGGCGAGTCTTTCGGCCGCGACGACGACCGAGGAGGTCTCGCGAACCGCCGTCCGGATCGCCAACGAAGTACTCGATATCCCGTTGACCGGTATCTGGCTCTACGATCCGGAGGAGGAGGCGTTGGTTCCGGCCGCTATCGCCGATCCGGCGAAGATCGTCTTCGATTCACCGCCCGTCTATCGATCCGGTGAGGGCCTCTCGTGGGAGGCCTTCGAAGCCGGGCGGACCGAACGGTACGACGACGTATCGCGGGTGGACGGGCGACACAACCGGGAGACTGTGGTTCGATCCGAGATGATCGTTCCGATGGGCGAGATCGGCGTCATGAACTTCGGATCGAGGGTCCCGAGCCGGTTCGGGCCGCTCGATCGGACGATCGCCGAACTGCTGGCGACGACGACCGAGGCCGCGCTCGTGCGCGCCGACCGCGAGGAGCAACTCCGCGAGCAACGGCACCGACTCAGCCAGCAGAACGAACGGCTCGAGGAGTTCACCTCCGTGGTCAGCCACGACCTCCGCAACCCGCTGAACGTCGCGTCCGGGCGGCTCGAACTCGCCCGAATGGACGGCGACGAATCGGATCTCGAGGCGGTCGCCGACGCGCTGGAGGATATGGAACGGCTCATCGACGACTTGCTCTCGCTCGCGAAACAGGGGCAAAGCGTCGGTGAAACCGAGCGCGTCTCGCTCGCCGCCGTCACGGGGAGCGCAAGCGAGTGTCTCGAGGACGGCTCGGCGACGCTCGACGTCGAGGACGTCGAACTCGAGGCCGACCCGGATCGGCTCAGACAGCTTGTAGAGAACCTCCTGGTGAACGCGGTTACCCACGGCGAGTCGCCGGTAGCTGTTCGTGTCGGTCCGCTCTCCGATGCTGGCGGGTTTTTCGTCGCCGACGACGGCCCCGGGATCGATCCGGACGAGCGCGATCGGGTCTTCGAGACGGGCTACACCGACCACGAGGACGGAAACGGGTTCGGGCTCGCGATCGTCCGTCGGATCGCCGACGCCCACGGCTGGTCAGTTCGTCTGACTGAAAGCGAGTCGGGCGGCGCGCGCTTCGAGTTCCGCGTCGACGGCTCCGATGCGCCGGAACCGTAGCCCGTCACATCCGGAGGTATTGGGCGTGTAGCGTCCCCTCGAACTCGAGTACGTTCGCTTCCTCGACGAACCCGTGTTCGATCGCCGTCCCGACGGACTCGGTCCCCACGAGGTTCGCGACGGTCGCCTCGGCGAGGCTCGCGGCGACCGCCTCCGGATCCGCCCTCTCGCCGTCGTAGAATTCGGGATCGACGGTCAAAGAGAGCTCACCCTCCTCGAAGGTCTCTCCGAGGACGTCCGCATCGCAGACGGAGACGAGCGTTCCCTCCGGCGTCGAGCGTTCCCGGAGCAGCATCATCGCTCTTCGACGAGTCGCCCCTCGGCCGAACTGCGGAGCTCTTCGGCCTCGTCGGCGAGTTCCTCGGCGCGTTCGTCCTCGCCGAGTTCCTCGAGCGCTCTGGCTTTCTCTTCGAGTATCTCCGCGTTCCGATAGCCGAGACGGAGCGCGTTGTCGAAACAGGAGACGGCGTCCTCGGCAAGTCCGCGTTCGAGCAGGAAAAAGCCGCGATTGTACCAGCCCTGCGGGAACCGGGGGTCGATTTCGACGGCGCGTTCGGCGTGTTCGAGCGCCATCTCGCTTTGGCCGGCGTTCCACAGCGCGTAGGCCAGGTTCGTCTCCGCCGAGGCGGCGTGCTCGGAGTCGCCGTCGATCGAAAGCGCCTCCCGGTAGGCGTCGATCGCCGCCTGGAACTCCTCTAATTCGGCGTGGGCGGCGCCCTTGTTTATCAACGCTTCCTGTTTGATCCCGTCGATCTCGGCGAACTGAACGACCCGATCCAAGGCGTCCACCGCCTGCTCGTGGCGGTTGATCCGCATGTACTCGAGTCCGACGTCGAGCAGTTCCTCGACGTCGACCGCCTCGGCCGCGATCTGTCGGCGATCGAGCGTGTCGGCGACGACTCGAGAGTCGACCGGATCGACCATTCCCGGATCGACGTCGAGTTCGGGCGGATCGAGATCGAAGCCCTCGTAGGGATCGTCGAACCCCTGACCCTCCGAGAAGTTGTGGTCCCGCGGTTCGTCATCGGTCATACGTTCGGATTCGCCACGAGCACCCCTAAGAGTTGTGTTCCGGGGAGGGTTCGGGCGGGATCGATACCGGTTAATGGGAGATTACGGCTCGGAGGGACGGTAGACGGGGAGTCATAACTACAACCGTTCGGCTCCTTCGGACGGATGTCCGCCCGTCCAAAGCAGCACACTGTTACGTTTATCACCCACCCCCCACTTGTCGACGGGCGGACGTCCCACGACCCGAACAGCCCGTCCGATCGCTCCGTACAGCCCCGAATGTGGTTCGGACCTCCGTACGAGAGTTCCGAGTGTGCCGCCCGTTCCGACAGCGCGTTTCGAAACCCACGGCGATAGCTGCCGACGACGCTCGAAGCGGCTACGGAGACCACCGACGACCATCCGATTCCGGGAATAAGCTGCTCATACATATTTAACCGCCAGCGAAGTGTCTCGATATGGACTGTCGCGTCATATGCGATTGCGGGACGGAGTTGCGCGTCGACGAAAACTCCGATAAGCCGGTGTGTCCGAACTGCCAGGCGCGGTACGCGGTAACCGTCACGAGGATCACCCCGGCGAGTCGGTCGAACGAGACCGATTGAAATACTTCGCCGGGGACGTACGGTTCGACATGCGGCTGTTCGTCAGCGTCGACGTCGGATCGCTCGCCGAGGACATCCGATCGGTTCAGGCTCCGCTGAGGGGGCTAGAGGGGCTTCGGAGGACCGACCCGGAACAGGCCCACGCGACCGTGAAGTTCCTCGGCGAGGGCGAACACGATCTCGACGCGCTCGGGGACGCACTCGAGCGTGCGGTGACCGAGGCGAGCGTCGGCCCGTTCGACGTGAGTCTCGGCGATGTCGGTGCGTTTCCGTCCGAAGAGTACATCCGCGTCGTCTGGCTCGGCTTTCGGGACGGGATAGAACAGCTCGCGGAACTGCACCGACGGGTCGAGACCCGGACGACCGATCTCGGATACGACGCGGAACGACACGAGTTCACGCCGCACGTCACGCTGGCTCGGATGGACAACGCCGCCTCGAAAGCGGCGGTCCGGCGGTTTCTCCGCGAATCGGATCCCGATGTCGGTTCCGTTCGGATCGAAGTGCTTCGACTCAAAGAGAGCACGCTCACGCCGGACGGCCCGGAGTATCGGACCGTCCGGCACTTCGAGTTGTGAAATCGGCTACCGGGTCAGCCCAGCAGGTATCGAAGCCACGGGTTATTTCGAACGACCGCGGTCTCTTCGAGGTAGCGATCGATTCCGAGCAGTCGGCCGGCACCCCACGCGCCGAGACCGAACAACAGCAGCATGTAGACGAACGAGCTATCGATGAAATAGCCGTTGTCCATCGGGAATCCGACCATGAGACCGCCGTTCCAGGCAGCCGTCCAGAAGAACAGCATCTGGATCGCGCCCATGAGCGCGGCGAACCGGAAGAACACACCGAAAAGGAGTGCGACCCCGATCAGGATCTGCCCGAAGATCACCAGCGGATCGACGATCGATCCGTGCTCGGCGAAGAACAGGAACAGTCCGGACAGCGGGTTGGCCTCGGCGATGGCGTTCTGAAGAAAGCCCGCTGACGACCACGCGAGCGGGTCACCGATCCCGCCGTCAAGCAGTTTCGAGAGGCCGGCCTGCAGGAACACCCAGGCGATCACGACCCGGAGTCCGAGCATCGAGTACGCGAGCCACGTCTCGGAGTAGTTGAAATCGACCTCTCGGCCGAGCAGTTCAGACCGTAGCGTCCGTTCGGATGGTTGTGTCGACATAGGTTGTCTCCTACATGAGTATTGACGCATAACCGATAAGTCCCCATCCGTTATTCCCAGGGGTCGGGAACTACGGATCAGGTATGGGGACAATCGACATACTGCGCTTGATGATAGAGGTCTCGGCCGAGAGTGTTAATGGTTACCTATACCCGATCGGAAGAGAATCATATCATCATATGTGTACATTACAGCACACCACATCCCGACGGTCTCGATAGGGAGGTTAAAACTGAACGTCGAACGCCGGGCTGCCCATTGTTTTAGGAGATCGACCGCGACGGCGCGCTATCCGATAAGGCGCTGTATCACACGCGGCTGACGCGTGCGGGCCGGCCCCGAAGGCACCCGATCGTTTTTGTCCGTTCCGGTCGGGGACCGCGTATGCCGACCGGAATCCTCGTTCCGAACGACGAATCGGACCTAACAGCGTTCGCCGAGCGCGTCGAATCGCTTGAATACGACTCGCTGTGGAGCGGCGAACTCTGGAACCGCGACGTGTTCGTCTCGCTGACCCGGGCCGCAGAGCACACGGACGAGATCGGGATCGGGACGGCGATCGCGAACGTCTACGGCCGTTCGCCGGCGACGCTCGCCCAGGCCGCGAAAACGCTCGACGAGGCGGCCGAGGGTCGGGTTCGGCTCGGGCTCGGCACGAGCACCCGGAAAGCGATCGAGGACCTCCACGGGATGGATTTCGAGAACCCGCCCCGTCGGCTCCACGAGACGACCGAGCTGACCCGGGCGTTCCTGCAGGGTTCCGGCCGGGTTTCCTACGACGGGGAGCTCTTCGAAGTGGCTGACTTCCCTGCTTTAGACACCGACGTACCGGTGTACGCCGCCGCTCTGGGCCCGGCGATGCGGCGGGCGACCGGCCGGACCGCCGAGGGTTGGCTACCGCACAACGTCCCGTTCGAAGACCTCCCGGAGGCCTTCGAGACGATCGCGGAGACGGCTCGCGAGCGCGGGCGTGATCCGGAGGGGATCACCGTCGCGCCGTACGTTCCGAGCGCGGTCTCCGAGGATCGCTCTCGGGCGCGGGACGCGATCCGCGGCCACGTCGCGTACTACGTCGGCAGCGGCGAGGGGTATCGAAACGCCGTCGCGAACCGGTTTCCCGAGGCTGCCGAGACGATCGCCGGGGCGTGGCAACGCGGCGACCGGGAGGGGGCTCGAGCGGCCGTCACGGACGGGATGATCGACGCGCTCGGAGTCGCCGGCACGCCCGAGGAGGCGCGCGAGCGGTTCGAATCCGTCGCCGAGATGGACGTGATCGACGAACCGCTGATCTCGATCCCCGGTGGGACGCCACGGGAAATCGAAGAGCGGACTGTCGAAGCGCTGAGCCCGAAACGGCGGTGAGAACGGAAGGGAAGCGAGTCGACGCGGTCGGCGATCACGCCGAACGCTCCGGATCGACGCCGACCGCCCGCGGTCCGGTCGCTTCCTCGAGGTCGGCGACGGCGGCGTCGACGACCGCGCCGGGGTCGATCGAGGCGTTCTCCCACGCCGGAAGCCGCGTGTCCGGGCCCGGCGGTTCGATTGCGTCGGCGTACATATCGATCTGTTCTCGCTCGCCGGCTTCGTCGTACTCGAGACCGTTGAACGCCGAATCGAGCGCGTACGCGTCGACGAGTCGTTCGGCGGCCCGCCGGTAGCGATCCGGAAGCGTCTCGTACGTTGGCTCGCCGCCGTTCTCCTCGACGGCCCGAAGCACCGCAGCCGTGACTTCCCGGGACATCTCCGAGAGGCCGCTCGGGCCCGAAACCGATCGGTGATCGTGCTCGTGGACGCCCAGATCGACCTGTGCGGCCCCCTCGGCGCCGACGAGTCGGAACGCCTCCCCTAGGGTGCCGACTTCCAGTCCCCAGCTTCTTTGGATCCGGATCCGGCGGGCCACACGACCGGTGGCGGCGAACTCGCCGGCCAGCGCGTATCGGAACGCGCCCAGGAAGTCGAGCACTGCCGCGTCGTCGTTCCGTGACAGGGCTTCGATCAGCGGCCGATACGACAGCCGGAACAGCCGCCCGTAGAGGCGGTCGTTCTCGACTCGGGCGTAGTACCCCTTCGAGAACGCTTTGCCGTGTGCCAGCGGGAAGAGGAGTTTCGGAACGTGACGTTCGTCGTAGCTCTTCGCGTCGGCGTCGTGGACGACGACGTAGTCGCTCGTCGCGGCGATCCCCAACGCGAGCCAGACGTCGCGTCCCTTCCCCCGGGTGCCGTTCAACCCAGCCGTCGAGAGCAGCGACGAGAGCCGGGAGCCGTCACACCACAGGACCTCGAGCGGGAGGTCGAACTCCGCGAGCCACTCGACGATCGGCCCGACGCGCGCTTCGGACGCACGGAGCGGCACGACGACGCGTTCGGGGGAGACGGTCTCGAGCGCCGAAAGCACCCGTTCGGCCGCCAGCCCCGCGTGTTCGCGCTCCGTCATCGGAACCACGACGGCGGCATCGCCGGTCGGGGTGTCAACACGGACGTCCCCGAAATCGTGGAGCGTCGCGATACCCTCCTGTACGTATTCCATCGACCGTACGAACGGGTGCGATATCGAAAAAGGCCGGGCTTCCGGCATTGCGCGCGATCGACGGCGGTCGTTTCCGCGTCGGACCCGATCGTTAGCCGGGAGTCTGGCCGGGAACCCCACCGACGGGAAGGGCGCCGAGGCGATAGAGTCCGAACAGACAGACCGTTCCGAAGAGGACGACACCGGAGACCGTCCGGAACGCGACCGTGTATCCGATCCCGCGCGTGACCGCCAACCCGATCGTCCCGGATCCGAGCGCCTGAACGACCATCATCCCCGAGGAGTACAGCGCGTATGCGCTGCCGCGATGGCGGTCCGGCAGCGACGAGAGCATGTACGTATCGACCGCAGGGAAGACCGAGTGAGCGAGATACCCCACGAGGAGACTGACCGCGGCGACGAGAAAGACGCCCTCGACGGCCGTCAGCGCGAGCACCGACACCGCGAGGCCGGCGACGACTCCCAATAAGAGTGGGACGTTCGGAAGCCGGTCGGCGAGACGGCCGGTGACGATGAACGCGGGGACGCCGGCGGCGAACATCAACGAGAGCAGCGTCCGACCGGTCGCGGGATCGATCCCCTTCGTCGTCTCCAGATAGCTCCCATAGAGGTTGAAAAGCCCGTTCCAGAGGAACACCGCGATGCCGACGAGAGCGATTCCGGTGAGGATCACCGGCCACTGTGCCCGCCCCGCGGCCAACACGCTTCGGTCCTCGGTTCCGGCCTCCGGAAGCGGCGTTCGACGGGTCGCGAACAGGAGTACGATCGTCGTTATCGCCGCGATGGCGGCGATGCCGAGAAACGTCGTTCGCCAGTCGCCGACGAACAGAACCGCCCCGACAGCGAGCGGGGCGGCGACAGCCGCCAGCTGACTCGACATCCCATGGATGCCGATAGCTCGCCCGACACGCTCGGGGAACAGCTCGCTGACGAGTGGGTTGGCGGCGATGAAGTACATCCCGCTCGAGAGCCCCATCAGGAAGGCACCGACGGTCAGATGTGCGACCGACTCCGAAAAGGCGGTGAACGACGCGGTAGCGATGAGCAGCGTACCCGTCGTGGCGATGACAGTATGTCGCCGAACGCGGGTCAACAGGTATCCGGTCGGAAGTCGCGGGGCCGCGCTCCCGAGCCACGCGGCCGTGGTGACGACGCCGAGCGACGCCGCTGTGACGCCCAGATCGGCCGCGACCGGCTGGATAAGCGGCGCGAAGACGACCCGTGCCGCATTGACGAGGAAGGCGATCGCACACAGCGATCCGAACAGCTGGCGTCGAGACACGGCAGCCGGTTCGGCGGTGGGACGTTTCAACCGTCCGGATCGTGGCCGCCGACCGGCAGATCAGCCGCCGTCGTCTCGAAAGGCGTCGATCGCCGCCCGATACCCCTCCCGATAGGTCGGATACTCGAACTCGTAGCCGAGCTCCCGGAGGCGGGCGTTCGAACACCGCTTGCTGGTCAAGATCCGGCGTCTGGCGGCCTCGGAGAGCCCGTCCGCTTCGAGTCGTTCGGCTTTACTCCGTTTGGGCGGACGATCGACGCCGCATCGATCGGCGAGCCAGTCGGCGAACTCGTGTTTGTCGACCGGCTCGTCGTCGACCGCGAGCAACAGCTTCTCGTCGGTCGATTCGAGCGCGAACCGGACGACACCGGCGGCGTCGTCGCGGTGGATCATGTTCAGATACCCCGCCGTTACCGGCCCCTCGAGGTATCGTTCGAGCCGGTAGCGATCCGGACCGTACAGGCCGGCGAACCGCACCACCGTGCCGTCGATCCCGTACTCCGGGGCGACCTCAGTGGCCACCCGTTCGGCTTCGGCGAGTACGCGTGTCTTCTCAGTCGTCGGGGACAGTTCCGTCGCCTCGTCGACCCAGCCGCCGCCGTGGTCCCCGTAGACGCCCGTACTCGAGGTGTATATCAACCGATCCGGCGACGTCTCCCTCGTTCCGAACGTCTCGATCGCCGTCCGGAGCCCGTCGACGTACACCGTCCGGGCCGCCTCGGCTCCCCGGCCACCCGAGGAAGCCGCAAAGACCAGGCTGTCGACGTCGGGGACGGAAGCGAGATCGTCCGCGTCGGTCACGTCAGCGCGGATCGCCGTGGCACCGGTCGCCTCGACCGCGTCGATTCCCGGTTCAGATCGACGGACGCCCACGACCTCGTGATCGTCTCCCAGCCGGCGGGCGAGTTCGATCCCGACGTATCCGCACCCGAGGATCGCGACCCGCATCCTACCGGGCCCCCTCGATGTACTGGTACAGGAGCGCGAACTCCCGCAGCGTCATCGGGAAGCGTCCCTCGATCTTCGATTGGATCTCCCGGGCCTCGAGCTCGCCGTCGAGGCCAGATTCGACCGCTTCGACGTCCAACACGGCGGTCGTCATTCCCATGAGGAGTTCGTCGCGAGCGATCGTCGCGATGGTTTCGCCGTCGGGCGCGTTCTCGGCCAGCGCGAGGATCGAAGCGGCCTCCTCGAGGGTGAGATCGGGGTCCTTCGAATCGGAGAGTTCCTCGAGCGTTTCCCGGTCGATGGCCGTCGCGTCGGCGACCGATTCGAGACCGTGTTCCGACAGCAGTTCGCGGAGTGCCGCGAGATATCGATCGTACAGTTCGCTCGTCGTTCGGTCGCCGGGATCGGCGACGAGTTCGTGAAGCACAACTCCAGTTCGGCCGCCGAACTAAAGTAGCGTTCGGGCTCCGATGAAGCGGCCTCACGACGACCACCCCGGGGAACGTTTCACAACCGTTCCGTCGGTGTTTCCGACGCCACGGGGCCCCGGCGGAACGACCACGACGACGGCCGTTTCGCTCCGGATCGAGACGCGTTCGGCACTGCCGAGCACGAGAGTCTCGTCGCGGTGAGTGACCCGAGCGTCGCTTCCGTCACGGAGATACGTCACCGACCCGGATCCGTCGCCGCGGTTCGTCCGGACTGCGAACCGCTCGTAGGCGCCGTCGAGGTCGACGTGCCAGACGTTCGCCGTGGCGTACCAGTATCCCGGAACCGGGGCGAGCGGAAGCCCGGCCGGGAGCGATCCGAGTCGTTCACCGAGCGCCCGCGAACGGGCCCTTTCGCCGGCCGTTTCGAGCCCGTTCTCGAGGACGTCCTCGAGTTCGTCGCCGTATTCGTCCCGAACGCGCTCCTGTGCCGCCGTCGTCGACGCCTCCTTCGGTCGGGCCGAATCCGATTCAAGCGCCGTATCGAGCGTCGTCCGGAGCCGGAGTTCGAGCCGATCTTCCCGAAACGAGTTCGGGGCATCCGCAACGGTCCGTTCGATCGTCGTCCCGTTCGTGAGCGAAAGCGCCTCGCCGGCCGTCGAGGCGTCCGACTCGAGCAGTGCTCTGGCCTCGTGCTCGGCGATCCCGGCATCGATCAGCTCGGTGAGTAGCTGACCACGGACGTACGTCGTTGCCGACCGGACCTCGCGTTCGAGCCGGTCGCGTTCGGGACCGTCGTCGATCGCCGCGAGCGTTTTCGCTGCCGTCGAAAGCGACACGCGCTGCGTGTTGAGAAACGGGATCCGATCGATGATTCCACTGGCGACCTGTCCGTGCGGGGACGCGAAAACGTTCACTGTTTTCGTCGAAAGCGGGTAGACGGTTCCGTCGCCGGGTTCGTCGATCCGATCCCTGGTCACCTCGCTCGTCGTGAGATACGACGGCGCGGTGTCGACCGCGAACGAGAGGTTTCCCGCCGGATCGGAAAGCTGCTCCGAGCGGGGCCGTTGAGCCGCCCTGTGCGCCGCCAACGCACCGTCGAGTCGGTCCGTCCCGAGGTGTTCGCCGAGGGCCGACCCCATCTCGTCGCCGGTACCGTCGTCAACGGATTCGCGATCGCTCAGCTCCGCGTCCAGATTGTCGAGATAGCCGATCCGGCTCGCCCGAAGGGTTCTCGCGATCGCCGTTCGACGGTTGTGGTCGAGGAGTGCCTCCCGGTCCGAAAGTTCCGACTTCAGCCGACGGGCGGGGTTTGTCCGGCCCGTCCCGACGGCCGTCGCGGGGAGCGTTACCGACACGTTCCGCGTCGTCTCCCGGAGCGTCCGCAGATCGGACTCGACGGAGCCCCGGTCGAGAGCTGGTTTCGCGATGGCCGTCGCCGCCGACCGCACCGTTCCGCCGTCCGCAGCCTCACGGGCCACGCTGTCGACGCCGCCGGCGTCATCGAGTGCCCGTTCTGCAGCGCGGTCGGCCGCCGCACGCAGACGGCCGTGAAGCCGGCCATCGGGCACGCCCTCGATCGGCTTCGTTCGAACCAATGCGGCGACTCGGACCCGATAAGTCCGCTCTCTGACGGTCCGTGTGGTCGTCGTTTCGTTTCCGCGCACCCACTCCCGTGTCGTCGTTTGAGTTCTCGTCACGTCGACGACGTCTCCGTCCCACGTCCGCCAGCCCGCCGCGTTCGGGAGCCGACCGACGGAATCCGAGGTCGTCGTCGAGTGATTCGTCGTCATCGACTCGAGCGACCACTCGCGCCCCGGAGATCGCTGCCCCCGGCGGTATCGGTTCCTGAGTGTCGTGGTTGCCTCGAGGCGGGCCTCGACGGTGTGGGCCCGCTCGATTATCTCGGAGAGCTCGTCGGCTCCCGTAATGCCGACGAGATCGGCGAACGCGTGATCGGCAGATCCGTTGACTCCGACTGTGACGGTCGGGTTTTCAGGCTCTTCGCGCCACGTGCCGACGGGTTGGTCGGCCGGCGGATCCGAGCCGATTTCGTCGGCGGCCCCGAGGACTGCGTCTATCCACTCCTCGTCGCCGCCGATTCCGACGAGTGCATCGGTCGTCAGAACCCGACGGCCGGCGGCGGCGGCCCCCCGGTGTCCGTCGGGATCGGCCTCGCCGAATATCTCGCGCTGTTCGGCGAGCAACGCGTCGTTCGCCGCGTATTCGACGTGTCTCGTCCCGAGGACGGTCGCGATCGGTGCGCCACCGTACTGCGCGTAGCCGCGCATCCAGGCGATCGGATAGAGGCGTGCAGTGAGCCGCTTGCCGAACCCGGACTGTGTGACGGGGGCGTTCGCGCGTGTTTCGAACCGTTCGGTTCGATCGTGAAGCAAAAGCGTCGGGTTCGCGACGACGAAACTCGGCGATCGGTCGATGGTTTCGACGACTCGACCATCCCGAGACACCGACAGCGTCACCCCATCTATCCGGACCCGGAGTGCGGCGTCGTCCTCGCCGACTCGTTCGATCTCGACGCGTTCGATCGCGTCCCGGTATCCGTCGGTCGTCGGCTCGACCGACTGGAGCGAAACGCTGACACTCGTTTCGTCGTGTGTCGTTTCGACCCCTTCGAGTCGTTCGACCGCACGGAGATAGATCCGAAGTCTGAGCGCGTCTCTGAACGGACGATCGTCGTCCAACGCTCGGCCGGCCGGCGTGTCGGCCGGCTGTGTAACGGGATCAGCAGCCGACTTCGTCGCCGCCCCGTCCACGGCTCCACGGAGTTCCGTCACTGTGATCGCGGTCGCCCCGTCGATCGCTTCGTCGATATCGGGCGTCCCTCGCTCCGCCTGTGGAAACACCGTCACGGCGAGCGTCGTACTGGTGAGCAAAAGCAGCACGCCGACGAGCGCGAACGGAACGCGGCCACGGTCGTTCACGGTTCCCACCGCCGGACCACGAGTTCGATCTCCTCTGCCGTCGTATCGTTTGCGGCCGCCGTCGATGAGGGATATTTCGATCGGAGATCCGCCTCGATCCGGTCAGCCAACCCGTCCGCGAGCCGTTCGTTCGCCCGTTCGGCGGACGCTTCCGTGATCGGGTCGCCTACATCGATCCCGAGTGCTCCGGCAAAGGCGTGATATCGTGCTGCGGTCCGTTCGGCGGTCCGGGAATCGACGAGTTCGGGGCGGGTTCGATCCGGTGGAAACATCCGAGTGACGTATGCGATCGAAAGCGAGGCCGCGAGTGATTCGAGGGACTCAGCGGAGTCGGTTCCTGAGATTCCGCTGTCGAGCGTCCGTCGTGTCACCGAAACGTCCGCCGTCGACGGGGGTTCGGGCCCGACGTCGATCCGACCGGAAAGCGGCGCGTCGGGATACGGCCGCCACAGGACGGTGATGTGAGCCCGTTCCGGTGTTCTCGTTTCGGTTTCCCGTCGAACCGCGTGCGGATACGTCGACGTGCCGAGCCGCTCACCGTCGATCGAGACGTCAGCGATGGCCGCGGCGGCCAGGTGACCGGCGAGCGTGTCGTGCGCGTGCCGGTCGTCAGTGACCGGAACCGAGGCGGTGACGGTGCCGAGCGAATCCGCCGTCTGGCTTGCTCCGAATTCCGGCGCTTCGTCATCCGCCGGCACTGCCACGACGAGCGTCGTTACCGCGACGCCGACGAGCAACAGACAGATCGCGACGTCGAGCACCGTGCTCACTGCGCGGCCCACGTGCACACCTCCAGTTCGCCCATTCGGACACGGCCGGGACCGGTCCGAACGCTAACCGAACGGTCGATGCAGTCGGCGGATTCGGCGATCGACGGGCCGCCGGACCAGGACGTCCCGTCGGCTCGTAGCGTCGCGTTCAACCGGTACCCAGTCGGACGAGAGGTGGCCACGGACTCCTCGATCGGCGGGCGGACGGATCCGAAAGACGAGCTCTCGGAGACGAGTCTGTCGGCCGCCGTCGGTGTCATTTCGGTATTACTCGAGAGCAGCGGGAGCGTCGAATCGAGAACACCGACGTACAGCGACAGCCCGACGCCGAGCGCGAACACCGCGACGAGCGCCGCCAGTGGCTCCGTCTGTCCCCTATCCGACGAGGACAGCATCGGTCTCACCCCAGCTAACCCGGCGGACGACGAGCCGTTCGGTCGCCTCCCAGCGCGGTTCTATCTCCTGTGCTCGAACTGTCGCCCGCTCGAACGCCCCGGGGGAATCGAGCACCCGATCTGGCGGCTCGCCCCGGAGAACGGGCTCGAGCACCGAACCGCTCCGGACGGGGGTTACGGGACCGTATCCGAACGCTTCGGTTCTGTCCCCGCCGGGACCGCGGAGGGAAACCGAATTAGTCCCGATACGAGCGGTGTCGGTGTTCGGGAGTGGATGTTTCTCGACCGCCACGTGCTCGCTCGCGGCGACGCCATCGACGACTCCTGCTGTGCCGGAGGCGTCCGGTGGCGCGGCGGAGGGGAGGACACCAACGACGCCGACGGCTGCGCTGCTGACGATCGCGAGCCCGATCCAGACGTACCACGCGTCCAACGGCGTCTCGAACATGGGCCGTCTGGTCGCCCCTTTAGTTATAAACCTCCGGACACCGCGACAGTCACTGAAAACGAGGCCAGATAGGTGATCGTCGCCGTACAGAGGGCCGCACCGATCCGATACCCGAGCGTCGCGCGGTCGAGACCTCGCTGAAGTCCGCTCGAAATTCCGGTGAGAAGCACCGTGAGGAGGAGGACGTAGACGCCGATCGCGAGACCGAGGCCGGCGGTCTCCGGCGCACCGCCATCGAGGGCCTCCGTCGTCCCGACGCTATCGGCGAGTGCGACCGTCGCGCCGCCGACGAGCGGGCCGAAGAACGCGGCCGTGTTCGAAAGCGTCGACGTGACTCGCCCGAGGCTCCGGCTGGCCTCCCGTTCGACGCGCTGTAGTTCATCGAGATGGTCGGCAGTCTCGACGAGCGCCCGCCCGGCGGGCGGACCGGCGCCCGCCGCCATCCCGAGCAGTCGGGCCGCGCTCTCGGCGCGCTGGCTCGGGACAGATTCGAGCGCTCCGTGCTCGCCGGCGAAGGCAGCCTCGACGCCGACGCGGAGCTGTCGTTGGCGTCTGGCGGCCGCCTCGAACGTCTCACCGACGACGCCGTCGAGGTCCTCGGCGGCGTCGGCGACGGCCCGCTCGGCGGCGATCCCGTCGGAAACTCGACGGCCGACGAGATAGAGCGCGTCGGGAAGGGCCGTCTCGAGTTCGGTAGTGCGTCTCCGTATCGCCACCACCGGACGATAGCGAACGAGCAGTGCAGCGCCGGTTCCGAAACCGATAGCCGCGATCGGCCGCGTCCACGACGCGAAAACGAGATCCGCTACGATCCATCCGAGAGACCCGGTTACGAAACCGACACCGACGGAAAGCATCAGCCGGGAGGCGTCGGCGTTCGCCGCTGTCGGAGGGAACGCGACCGGGCGGTTCGCAAGTAACCAGCCACCCACACAGAACAGTCCGGCGGGAAGGAGGACATCGTACACGACGACGATGATCGGGAGCGTCGCCTCGACGCCGGCCGCACCTGCGGCCGGCAACACGCTGACCAGCGCGAGCGGCAGCAAAACGCCGAAAGCGTAGAGTGCGGTCGAGGGACCGCGAAGCGAGTCCGCCGCGTCGGTCGCACGGTCGCGGGTTCCGTCGAGTATCGTCTCCATCGAACGGTCGAGCGTCCGGTCGCGCTCGGCCGGCGGCGCGTCGGCGGCAGCCTCCACGAGCGTGATCGAGCGGTGGAGCGCCGGGAACCGTTCGCGCCAGGCGTCGGCGAACGTCCCGAACCCCGACATCGGCGTTCCACGGGCACGAGCGACGTGATCGGCGAGCCGGTCACCGAGCCTTCCATCGGTCTCTGCGGCGAACTCCGCGGCGCCCTCCGAGGTCGGCATGATTCGCATCCGGAGGACTGCACGGCTGACGATCGTCGGGGCCGTTCCGAGCGTCCGGCTCCGTCTGGCGTTCCCGACGGCGAGGACGGCACCTCTGGCCAGCCGGGTGGATCCGTATCCTACCGCCGCTGCGACGACCAGTAGCGGCGGCTCTCCAAGCGCGAGTACGAGCGCGCCCAGAGCGACGCCAATGACGACACCGATCCCGTCGGAAGCCGCGACGAGCGTTCGGACGTCGCCGTCGATGAACGGCTCGACGTCCCGGATCGGATCCGGAACAGAGGATCCGGGTGACAACCGACCTAGCGCTTGAAGCGCTCCGTCCAGCGGCGACATCACTCCGATAGCTCCGCGTTTCGTCGTTCTATCTCGCTTCGGACGGTCTCGATGGGCTCCATCGGGCCGCAGAAGGGTTCAAGCACATCCGGATCGGCCAATCGGTCGATCCCACGATCGGCGTCGTACAGCGGTTCGAACCGGACGTCGCCCTCACTGCGTCGGACGGATTCGATCGTTTTGAGCCGCCGGTTTCGCCCACCGCCGTCGTCGTAGGCCTCGACAGTTACCACGAGATCGGTGTCGGCGAAGGCCGATTCGGCGACGCCGAGATCGGTGACGACCCGTTCGCGAACAGACTCCCCGCCACCGCCGTGGATCGTTCCCAGAACGGTTCCGTCGGCGGCACCGACGCGCATGGCCTCATAGAGTACCTGTGCCTCCTCACCTCTGACCTCGCCGACGACGATGGCCCCGTCCCCGAGCCTGAGAGCCGTTCGGAGCGCGTCGCTCGCTTCGATCGACGCGCCGCCATCGGTCGAAACGCGGAGCGGCTGGATATCGCGTCCGTCGGCCTGTAGCTCCGAAACCGGGAGCTCGGG
>CAZWZX010000029.1:7902-17899 GCA_964638655.1 uncultured Natronomonas sp. | reverse complement strand
ATCTGGAGGGCGGGTTCGATCTGCTCACGCTCGATACCGAGGACGCCGCGAGCGTCGTCGAACGCGCCGATGAGCTGCTCGCCCCCGGCGGGTTCGTCGCCGTCTACTCGCCCTTTATCGAATCGGCGCGCGAGTCGGTCGAAGCCGCCCGCGAGGCCGGACTCTCCGATATCGAGACGCTGGAGACGATCCAACGCGAGATGGATTTCGACGACCGGGGGTCGCGTCCCTCGACGGCCGGCGTCGGCCACACCGGCTATTTAGTCTTCGCCCGGTTCAGGCCACAGTTCGAATGATCGCGAGAAGCGAATCGCCGTCCGTGTCGGCCTCAACCCACCCGTCGATCGGTCCCGAGGGGCCGACACAGCCGGCGATATAAAAACCGTCGTCGTACCAGACGGCGAGCCGGCCGACGACGTCGACCGACGGCTCCGTTTCGTCACCGTCCTCCAGCGGAATCGTTCCCCGATACGGCGTGAGTCGGGCACGTCGATCGCCGGCCAACTCGGTCCGGTCGCTTTCGCCGACCTCGACGTTCTCGATGCCGCGGTCCCGGAGGCGTTCCGCGAAGGCCTGTTTTGACTCCCGGAGGACGTGCGGGCGAACGGCGGCGTGCACGCCGAAGGCGGGGGAGGGGACCATCGTGAGCCGGGAGACGAAGAGGAACCGCCAGATCCGGTCGGGCCCGCCGGCCTCGGCCACGGCCGCACGGAGATCGCGGTCCTCGTAGACGAGCGTTCGGCTCCGGACGGTCACCCCGAGCCCCTCGAAGACCGTCTCGGTACGGTCGTCCGATCGCACCCAGCCGCGCGCCTCGAGGTCCGCTTCGGGGACTGAGGGCGGCGCCGGCGAGACCATACGCGGTATGGGGCGGAAACGCACTTAATCGGTCGGGGTCGGGCGGTGATCGGAGCCGAAACTACGGGATGGTCTCCGGGTCGACCCGACTGCCGACCCAGAGCAACGTCACGAGGAGCGAAACGACGGCCAGCGGCACCATCCACTGCAGCGCGGCGATGAGTCCGGCGGAGGCCTGAAGCCCGACGACGACGAGAAGCTGTGGCCCACAGCAGGCAAAGCCCGAGACGAGTCCCGGGAGGCCGGCGCTCGCCCCGACACCGGCACCCAGGCGACAGGCCGAGGGACTCCGCCAGGAGACGACCGAGACGGCGAGCGTGACGCCGACGAGCGCTCCGAGTCCAAGCCCGAGTAGGGCGTTGACCGGCCCGAAGAGATAGACGACCGGACCGACCTCGAGGACGGCGACCGTCTCGAAGAGGAACGTCGACTGTTGGCGGAGAGCCATCCGACCGGGCTCGTCGACGACGAACAGGTCGACGCCGCCGGTCCCGGTGAGCGTGAGATGCCGGATCGCCCACAGGTACGTGAGGAGATACAGGACAGTCACGACGAGGAAGCTCGACTGTCCGTCCCGTCGGCCGAGGGCCCCCCGGACGGCGAGACCGGTCCGTCCGAACAGCGTTCTGAGCCACGAAAGCGGCGCGGTCCGTGGCGTCGGTGGCTCCGGTCGCTGTCCGGTCGCGGTATCGGTGCTCGCACTCATATTCCGACGCGTTCGGTGTCGGGATAGTAGCCGTACCAGGCGAACCACATCGCGTCGAACGCGTAGATCCGATCGAGCGGCAACGCGTCCGGGGATGCGGCCTCGCCGTCGACACTGTAGCCGTCGTCGACCGCCTCGACGTCGAGTCCGTCGGGGTTGGCGTAGACGTATCCGGTCGCGAGCCCGTCGTCGGCGACCGCAACGATCGGCGCGTCGGCGATGGCGCCGGTCAGCACCGACTCCTCGAGCAGCGTCCGCTTGTCGAACGCGATCGCCCCCTCGGCCGTTCGGGCTCCGATGACGACCTGCTTTTCGGCGCCGTCGTCGGTTTCGGACACGAGCGGGAAGTTCGGACTTCGGCCGGTATCGAGCGCGTAGTGACCGGAGACCGGCGTATAAGAACCGTACGGGTCGCTGTTGTAGCTCCGTGCGAACCCGGTGGCACTCGACATGAGGAGCGTTTCGGGGTGGCGGTCCCGCCACCGTCCCCACGTGGTCCAGATAAGGCGGAACTCCCGGAGCGAACGACCGACCAGATGCTCGCCGTCGTCGTCCGGCAGAACACCGCCGACGTAGATCGCCGTCGCCGATATCTGCGGCCACCTGACGTCGAATTCCCGGTCCCACATGATCAGGTTCGAGTTGACGAGCTGGCCGGAGACGCCGAACTCGGTGCCGCCGCGATAGAACCCCTGTGCGGTGCCGGTCAGCGGACAGTACGTCACCGCGACCGGTTCGCCCCCGACGGCGTCGTTGACTATCTCGTGGCGGACGAGGATGCGCTGTGGATACGCCCGAACGTCGCCGTCGATCTCGACGCCGAAAACCCGCTCACACGCCGGCAGTTCCGCCTCCTCCGCCGTGAGGAACTGTGGCTCGTCGATCGACGGGATTCCGTCGTGACCGACGCCGCCGCTCGCGTCGTGGTCCGCGAGCGTTTCGTGGTCGTGGCCGACGTGAAGAGGTTCGTCCCGAAGCGGGATCTCGCCGTCGGCGTAGTCGGTCTCGATCGTCGCCTGCGCGCCGTCGAGGGCGGTCGGCGGGCTGCCGCCGCCCAGATCGATCGGACCGTCGGTCTCGGTACAGACGGTCCCGAGGTCGATCTGGAGCGTTCCGTCACCCGCACCCGACGGTTCCGAGCCGCCGAAAGCGCCGCCGAGCCGTCCGAGACAGCCGGCGGTCGAGACGGACCCGGTCGCGGCGAGCGCCGAGAGCAGCTGGCGGCGGGAAGGTGACATTGGCGTTCGGTCTCGGATAGGCGAACGACCGGCATAAGGACAGAGCGGATATGCGGGAGTGTCACACAGGGGAGGGGCGTTTATATTCGATCCTCCGGCGATCGAAGACGGATACGGTCAGTGATCGTCCTCGCGCCACTTGTGGTCGCATTCGGTGCAAGTGAAAAACCGCGTTTCGGACTCGTCCGCGGCGCGGATCTGTTTCATCTCGTAGCGGGCCCGGTCGTGCTCACAGTTCGGACATTTCACCGTCGTCGTCGGCCCGATCTCGGCGTCGTCGACCTCGGACATGTCGACCGGACCGCTGTCGGTGTCCTGTCCTTCCGTGGTGACCATCCCCGCCTCGTTGTCTGCGTCGCGCTCCTTTTCGAACCCACACGATCCGCAGACCCACAGTTCGCCGTCGCTATGCATCATCGAGCCGCACTCGTCGCAGAACTCCATGTCGTGGACTCGGGATGCCGAGGTATTTAAATAGGCGGGTTCGATCGACGGTTCCGGAAGGGTGATCCGTGGGCCGTTCGTCGTTCCGATGGATGTTCGGGACGGACCGTCGGGTCGTCGTGTTGGCGCTGGCCAGAATGGCCGACGCGGTCGCGAACTCGTTTCTCATCATCGTGTTGCCGCTCTACATCGCCAGCGGCGAGTTGGCGCTGCCCGGCTACGAGGGGGTGGCGATCCTCGGCTTGCCGGTCACGCTCGAACTCCTGATCGGCGTCGCGCTGTCGCTTTTCGGCTTTCTGAACAGCTTCGCCCAGCCGTTTACCGGCCGGCTCTCCGATCGGACGGGTCGCCGGAAAGTCTACATCCTGTTCGGCCTCCTCGTGTTGGCCGCCACGAGCGTCGCCTACGCGCTCGTCGAGAGCTACGAGGCGCTGTTGATCGTGCGGGCGCTGCAGGGCCTCGGCGGGGCGTTCGTCATCCCGACGACGATCGCGCTCGTCAACGATCTCGCGAGAAGCGACGCCGAGCGCGGGGGGAACTTCGGCGTGTTCAACACGTTCCGGCTCGTCGGGTTCGGGTTCGGACCGATCGTCGCGGGGCTCGTCGTCGCGGCCGGGCCGTACGCGCTGCCCTACGGAGCGACGCTGTCGGGTTTCAACGCCGCCTTCGGCGTCGCCGTCGCCGGCGCGCTCGTGAGCTTTACCCTCGTGACCGTGCTAATAAAGGAGCCGGAGATCGCCGCCGCAGAGGCGAGCGACGATCTCTCGATCGCGGTCGTCGACGGGGGCGAAGATCGGCTGTTCGACCCGATCTTCGTGCTCGGTGTCGCGACGCTTTTCATGGCGGTCTCGATCGCGCTGTTCGCGACCTTACAGGAGCCGATCAATCGACGGCTCGGGCAGGGTCCGACCTGGTTCGGCGTCCAGTTTTCGGCCGTCGTGATCGCCAACATCGCTCTCCAGGTCCCGATCGGCCGGGCGGCCGATCGGATCGGCCGGAAGCCGTTCCTCGTCTGGGGGCTCGTTTTGCTCGTGCCCGCGGTGCTGGCGCAGGGGCTCGTTACCTCGCCGTGGACGATGCTTTTCGCCCGACTCGTTCACGGGGTGGCGGTCGCGATGGTGTTCGCCCCCGCGCTCGCGGCCGCCGGCGACATCGCGGTCGAGGGGGAGTCCGGAACGACGCTTTCGGTGTTGACGATGGCGTTCGGGCTCGGGACCGCGATCGGTCCGCTGCTGTCGGGAGCGCTTTTCGGGTACGGGTTCCTCGTCCCCTTCGCCGTCGGGTCGGCGCTCGGCGTGGCCGCCCTCGCGCTCGTCGTCACACAGATCGAGGAGACCCTCGAGAGCGCGACCCCCGTCCGGATGCTCGTCCGAAAAGGCGCCTGATCCGGGGGGACTATGCCGATGGCGTCCCAACGGACGGCCATGAGCCGCGACACGTTCGTGTACGACGACGACTGCGGGTTCTGTACGTGGTGGGCGGACTTTTTCGCACAGCGGACGGACCTGGAGATCGTCGGCTTCGACGAACTCACCGAATCGCAACTCGAACAGCTCCCCGACGATTACGAGTCCTGTTCGCATCTGTTGAGCGACGGGACGGTCTACTCCTGCGGCGAAGCGATCGAACAGTCCTTCGTCAGGGCGGATCTGCCGCCGGGGTCGGACGAGCTCGTTCAGTTCCTCGGGAACTTCGAGGACTACGAGCGGTTCCGCGAGCGGATCTACCGCGAGTTCGCGGACCGTCGCGATCTGTGGGGGCAGTTCGTCTCGAAGGATCGCCTCGACGGATCGAAATGACCGGTTCGCCGCCGATGTTGAACCGACGTCCCTTTGCTCAGTGAGGGGATAGGACCGGTATGAAACCGTGGGTGAGCCTCTTTTCCGGCGGGAAGGACTCCTCGTGGGCGCTGTATCGAGCCCTCGAGGCGGGGAAACCGGTCGAACGGCTGGTGACCGTCCACCCGGACGGCGAGTCGTTCATGTATCACATCCCGGCGACGGAACTGGCGGCACTGGCCGCCGAGAGTATCGGCCTCCCGCTCGTCGACGTTCGACCGGACGATTTCGAGTCGACCGCGGAGGCGGGCGAGACGAGCGGCGAGCGCGGCGACAGGGAGCTGGAGCCGCTCGAGGAAGCGCTCACCGAACTGGCCGAAGAACTGGGCGGGATCGGCGGCCTGACCGCCGGGGCCGTCGAGAGCAGCTACCAGACCGACCGGATTCAGGCGATGTGCGACCGACTGGACGCGGAACTGTTCGCGCCGCTTTGGCGGGAGGATCCGCGGCGGCTGATCGACTCGATGCTCGAGGCCGGCTTCGAGATCACGATCGTACGGGTCGCGGCCCGCGGACTCGACGAGTCGTGGCTCGGCCGGACGATCGACGCCGAGGCCGTCGAGGAACTCGAGCGGCTCAACGAGGAGTACGGCGTCCACCTGCTTGGTGAAGGCGGCGAGTTCGAGACGCTCGTCACCGACGGACCCCACATGGACCGACCGATCGAACTGGCCGGCAGCGCCGAGTTCGACGGAGTCCGGGGGACGTTTCGGATCGAGGACGCGTGGCTCGGCGATCCGACACAGAGTTGTTAGAAGCCGGACTCGACACGTTGGAGACTCAAGACCAGCAGTAACTCGGCGGCTTCTCACCAGAGCTTACGCGATTCACTCCCGCCCTGCTCAGTCCTCGGTTCCGACTGAGCGTCGGAACACTCGTCCTTCGCGGGAAGGGCGGGATTCTCTCGCTGAATCAAGATAGATCGGTGGCGGCGAGGAAAAAGCACTTATCCGTGTGGTCGCTCGGTTCGGGACATGAAGGCTGTCGTTCTCGCCGGGGGGTACGCGACGCGTCTGTGGCCCGTCACGAAACACCGACCCAAGATGCTGTTGCCGATCGGTGAAACGACGGTCATCGACCGGATCTTTGCGGCGCTGGAGGCGGACGACCGGATCGACACCGTCTACGTCTCCACGAACGAGCGGTTCGCCCCGGAGTTCGAGGCCCACATCGAGGCAAGCGAGTTCGAGAAGCCGGTGTTGTCGGTCGAGGAGACGGCGGCGGAGGCCGAGAAGTTCGGCGTCGTCGGCGCGCTCGGACAGCTGATCGATCGGGAGGGGATCGACGACGACCTGCTCGTCGTCGCCGGCGACAACCTCATCGGCTTCGATCTCTCGGAGTTCCTCGATTACTTCGAGTCGAAGGGGACGGCGACGCTCGCCGCCTACGACGTCGGTGATCGCGAGAAAGCCAGATCCTACGGGCTCGTAGAACTCGACGGCGACCGCGTCGTCGACTTTCAAGAAAAGCCCGACGAGCCGAACAGCACGCTCGTCTCCATCGCCTGCTATGCGTTCCCGCGCGAATCGCTCCGGTTCGAGGAGTACCTCGACGACGGGAACAACCCGGACGAGCCGGGCTGGTTCCTCCAGTGGCTCCAGAGCCGAGAGCCCGTCAACGCGTTCGTCTTCGAGGAGCCGTGGTTCGACATCGGCACGCCGGAGTCGTATCTCGAGGCCATCGCCCACGAACTCGACGGCGACAGCGTCATCGCCGAATCCGCGACCGTCGAGCGCTCGACGATCGGCGAGAACGTCCACGTGATGGCCGGCGCGGAGATCGCCGACTCGACGCTCGATCGGTCGGTCGTCTTCGAGAACGCCGTCGTCGACGGATGTGAGATCAAGGGGACGATCATCGACGAGGGGACCAGAATAGAGAACGTCGATCTGGCCGGCGCGCTGATCGGGGCTCACACGCGGTTGACGAACGGGTCGGGGTAGCCGGATCCGGTAGGGTTTTTTCCGTGCCAAACCAGCAAGGCGTATGAAGGGTCCGACACGGACCACCCGACAGCGGATCGCCGCGTTCTTGCGCGAGGAACCGGCCGAAGCTGGGCGGCTCGCGAACGAGTTCGACGTGACGACGAAGGCAGCGCTGTCCCACGTCGAACACGTCGCCGAGTCGCTTGACGGGACCGGCGAGGAGCTGCTCGTCGCGCCACCGGAGTGTCGCGAGTGCGGCTTTACCGACTTCGACGATCTGATCAACCGGCCGTCCCGCTGTCCGGGGTGTAAAAGCGAAAACGTCGCCGAGCCGACGTTCACGATCCAGTGAGCCGCCTCGGCCAGTTCCGCCCGTAGAGCGGATCGACAACGGCTCCGCCCCACAAAGCCCGGTACCGGGTCCCGATAGTGTTTAATACGGCCGTCGTGTAAGCCCGAACTGTAATGTCGGAAGTCTGCTCGACGTGTGGACTCCCCCAGGAACTCTGCGTCTGTGAGGACGTCGCCAAAGAGTCCCAGGAGATCAACATCCGCATCGACGAGCGCCGATACGGGAAAGAGGTAACGGTCATCGAAGGGTTCGATCCGAGAGACGTCGATCTCGACTCGCTGTCGTCGGACCTGAAATCGAAATTCGCCTGCGGTGGCACCGTCGAAGACGGTTCCATCGAGCTTCAGGGGAACCACCTCGGTCGGATCGAGGAGTTCCTCCAACAGAAAGGGTTCAACGTCGCGTGACCGTCCTCTAAACACCTATTTCGTCTCCGGGCCCTGTGTTTCCCCCGAGCGGAGCCGCCGACTGCGGGGTATTAAAACGGCGCGTCCGGGCCCTCCGAAGCGGTCGGACTGTCGGTTTCTAGCTCGTTTGGCCACCCCTCGAGCCCCGACTCGAGGGATTCGACTCGACCCTCGAATCCCTCGAAGGAACCGATGAGCCGCGCCGCCTGAACGCTGGCCTGCCCGTGCGGACAGACCGTCACCACGCGTTCGTCGCCGCCGAACTCTTCGATCCGGCCGGTCAGTTCGGCGAACGGAACGTTCTCGCTACCGGGGATGTGCCCCCGACGGAACTGTCCCGGCGATCGGATGTCGACGATCCGGACCGGTTTCTCCGCCTCGAGCAGTTCCCACAGTTCGTTCGCTGAGATCTCGCCGTCCATACGTGCCGATACGGCACGATGGACTTAAACCGACGGGTGGAAACGACCGGGAGCGGCGCTCGACCGGTGACCGTTATAAAAATCCGTCCTCACGGGCGAGCAGTAACCCCTCGATCGTGGCGTCGTTGGCCGAGTCGTTGCGAGCCACGTCGAGGGCCTCGGAGGCGGGGACCGTCACGACGTCGAGGAACTCGCTGCCGTCGAGTTTCCGCTCGCCCGAACTGAACCCCTCGGCCCAGACGATACCGCGACGGTGTCTGAGCACGCCGGTCGAACACCAGAAGGACTCGAGGAGTTCGACCGAGTCGGCGACGAGGCCGACCTCCTCTTCGAGTTCGCGTCGTCCGGCTTCGGCGAAGCTCTCGTCGTCCTCGACGATCCCCGCCGGCAGTTCATAACAGAGTTCGCGGATCGTGGGCCGGAACTGCTCGACCATGACGACGGACCGGGCGGACGGGTCGCCCGGAGCGTCCGATGACCTTCCCGTCCCATCGCCGCCGGGCAGAAACTCGAGCTCGGCCGGGTCGTCGACGACCGCGACGACGACGACGGCGGCCGGCAGCTCGGCCCAGTAGTAGCGCTTTTCGCGCCCGTCGGGAAGCTCGACAAGGTCGTAGCCGCCGGTGTACCACCCCGTCTCGTACTCGGCGACGGATTCGAGAACGGTCCACTCGTGATCTGCTGGGCTGGGGTCCGTCTCGGTCGTGTCGGTCATGTTTTTCCCCCGGTCAGACGGTCGCGATAGAGCCGGTTGAACGCCATCCGTCTGACCGTCCCGACCGCCGCTTCGGGTTCGTTTTCGAAGGTGGCCGCGACGGCCTTTCCGGCGGGCGGCGCGACGTGCCAGGCGACGCTTGCGACCGAATCGCTGCCGGCGACGTGGACCGCTCCGTCGTACGCCTCGCGCCACGCGTCGAAGGCCGACCGGTCGCCGACGTGAACTTCGAGGGTTTCGGCGAAAAGGGCCTGTCTGGCCGTCTCGATGACGTCGCCATCGACGCGCTGTTCGTACTCCTCGCGGTCGAACTCCATCGACTTCGCGATCGAGCGAACCACGACCCGTGCGGTCGGGCCGAGTTCGTCGTATCGACGCTCCGCGTCGGCCCACGAATCGGGACGAAACGTCCCGTGAACCGTTTCCGCGTGTGAATCGACCGCCATCACTCGGAGCCGTCCTCTTCGTCTTCGAGCATTTGCTGTGTCATCTCTCTGGCCTCATCGAGGATCCGTTCCGTCTCGGCGTCGGTCGGGCCGGACGTATCGATCGGGCCCGAGGCCAGGGGCTCGTGTTCGTGACTGTTGCCGTGATCGTGCGAGTGCTCGTGGTCGTGGCCCTCCTCGTCGAACAGCGCGCCGGAGCGTTCGGCGTCCGAGCTCTCGGACCTGGGGTCGAGCCCGCCGACGGTGTCGTCGAACACCTGCGGGAACTCGGTCTCCTCGACGCGTTCGGAGACGGCGGTCGCGAGTTCGCTTTCGCCCATCTCGCCCCAGCCCGGAGCGTGTTCCTCGAGCCACGCCTCGTGGGCGTCGTCTCCCAGGAGCGCGGTGAACGCGAGGTGGTTCGCGAGGTGTCCCGCGTCGGCCTGTGGGTCCGAACAGACGGGGCAGGCGTATCCCATACCGGACGTGCGGCGTCGAGCGTCAAAACGCCTGCGCTCGGACGGCCCGGCCGCGAGAGGACCGATCGCCGATAGATACGACCGCCGTATAGTACGCACAGCTTACTTCGGCGCGGTGAAACCGGCAAACGTGACTTCGGCGCGGTGAAACCGGCAAACGTGACTTCGGCGCGGTGAAACCGGCAAAC
>CAZWZX010000029.1:0-7802 GCA_964638655.1 uncultured Natronomonas sp. | reverse complement strand
GTGAAGGGCCTCGGCTGAACAGAATTAAGGAGGATTTAAATATCACGGGGCGGTGATGTAGTGTACTGTGTCAGCTGGTACATCACCACATGGGATCGCGGCCCCGTGGGCCGTTCTGCGGAGTCTCGGCCGACTCCGGGACGCGAAGCGACAGGGTGGCTGTGCCGCCGACTGCGCGTTCGATCGGACCGACGACAGCCGGCTACCGTGGTCGAGTGGGGGCGCCTACGGCGGCTGGGGTGGACACGGCTATCACGGCACCGAGACCGACACCGACCGGACCCCGGTCGTCTTCGTTCACGGCAACCAGCGCGACGCCTGCGATTGGCTCCCCCATGCGTCGTTTTTCCTGCAGCGCGGCTACACCGGCGAGGACCTGTGGGCGATAACCTTCCGCGAGGGGACGCCGACCCACGATTCGATGGCCGAACAGCTCGACGAGTTCGTCGGCGAGATCCGCGAGCGGACGGGTGCGGGGACGGTCGACGTCGTGGGCCACAGCCTCGGCGTCACCGGGCTCCGCTACTGGCTCGTCAGCCGGGACCGCTTCCAGTGGGTCGATACGTTCGTCGGGCTGGCCGGCGCCAACCACGGGACCGTCCTCTGTACGTGGTGCGTCGAGGCGGGGATCGATAACGGCCCGTATCGCAGTAGCGAGTTCCTCCGCTCCGACTACGGCGAGTACGAGGACCATCCGCTGTCGGTGTTGAACGCCGACGAGACGCCGGGCGAGATCGACTACTACACGCTCCGGGGCACCGACGACACGCTGTTTTGGCGCTGTCAGGACAGCCCCGTACTCGAGGGCGCGACGAACGTGCTCATCGAGACGGACCACGACGGCGTCCGGACCGACCAAAGCGCCCTCGAATACGTCTACAGATGGGTGTCCGGATCCCACCCGTACAACGTTCAACATCAGGTCGCGATGCCGAGGTGACGATCCGAACGGCGTCACGCTTACCAGCCGCGATAGCCTCTATCGGGTATGGCAGACCGAATCATGAAGGTCAACGCGTACACGACGCTCGATCTCCTCGAGGGCGAAGCGGAGGGCCACGGCTTCGCAGAGGAGGCCTACGCCGTCGTGAACGTGACGAGCCCGAAGCACGATCCAGAACACGTCACGCTGCAACTCGAACTCGATAACACCGAACTCGAGGAGCTTCGGCCCCACGCCGACACGGTCCGGTTATCGCCGACTGATGCCCGGACGCTGGCCGCCGAACTCGAAAAGCACGCCGACGCCGTCGAATCGACCGAATGAGCGCCGAGTCGGGCGTTCACTCGACCCGCTCGAAGCGATAGGTCAGTATCTCGCTCGACCCGTCCCACTCGAAGTTTCCGGGATGGACCTTCTCCATCCGGGCTTTGTACGCCTCGAGTGACGGTGATCCCTCCCGACGGGCGTCGGCGTCGGTCAGATCACCGAGCGTCCGTCCCTCGACGCCCGTGACTTCGAAGCGCGTCCCCTCGAGGACGAACGTGTCGTTCGGCTCGGCGTATCGGTTCCCGGCACCGCGGCTGAGTTGAGTTATCTCGCCCTCGAGGACAGCTTCCTTGACCCGGTCGTTCGGCAACAGCGCGTCGGGATCGATTTCGGCCATACGCCGTGTAGGCCCGCCACCCCCTTAACCGCTGAGGAGCCCGCCAATGGCGCCGCCGATGGCGCTGTCGATCGCCAGAAGGAGCGCGATTACCGAACCGACGACGAAGACCCCGACGCCGCCGAAGAGGCCGAACGGGCCGGCGACGGAGACGCCGACGAGCGAGACGACGATCGCGAGGCCGACGGCGACGACGAGCCCGCCGAGCGCGCCGGCCAGAAGACCGTGCCAGAGGCCACTCGTGAGGCCGCCGCCGGCGAGGTAGCCGGCGACGAAGCCGGCGACGAGACCGGCGGCGACATGTCCGATCCCCGGCAGCGCGAACGCGAAAACGCTCGCGACGACGCCGACGAGAAAGCCGACGAGAACCGCCTTCCAATCAGTCATATCTGCGCTAGCGGAGCGACGGGTATACAGTTGGCGACCAGCTTCCACGATGTCCCGGCGATTCGATCACTCGATGAGCATCTCATCGCGAGCCGCGAGCCGCGATCGCGGGAACGCGTATCGTGGTCGGTCGTCGAGGTCGGCGTCGGCGCCACCGCTGAGGGGGTATGTCACCTCGACGACCGGATCGGCGGCCGGATAGCCGTCGTTCGTCGGGTACTCGGCGACCGTACAGTCGGCGGCTTCGAGGAACCGTTCGTCCGCGGTCTCGTCGGTCGTCCGGTAGACGACCACCGTCTCGCCGGTCTCTCGGTCCGTCGCGATATCGCCGCGCTCGAGCCGGCAGTCCGAACAGACCGGGAGACCGGATTCGGGGACGAACGAGTACCGCCGGCAGACGGCACAGTCCGCGCGCCGTCGGCCGGGCGGCGGGACCCGCCGTTCGGTCACCTCGATCGCGACACGACGGAGGTGTTTGCAGCGCTCGCCGCGGATCTCGTGGTCGGGACAGCTGCAGTCGCCAGCGGGCAGATCGACGAGATACGTCCGTCCGGAGTGGCTTTCGACGGCGTATCGGCCGTTTTCGCGGGGTCGAACCGCCATCGGTTCCGTCCACGCTCTGGCGGCCCGATCCTCGAGACGACGGGTGTCGGGCGCGAGCGGCCGGAGGGGCCGGGAGTCCGATGACGCGGGTGTGTTTCGGGAGTGCGCCATACCGGATGAAGATACGCCCTCGAAACGTATTAGCCGTTCGCCGATATATCGGCCGGAATACGGCTTGAACGGTCGAATTTTGGGCTTTTACGTCGTTCCCCGGGGCGTTTCGAGCGGTGAGTCACGGTGATGGCTCAAACCGCTCGCGGACCGAGAGGTAGTATGAGCGAACCGTCGGTGTTGCTCGTCGAAGACAGCGGGTTCATGGCCTCACACACGTCGGAGACCCTCGAGTCGATCCGCGAAATGACCGTCGACACGGTCGAGACGGCCGAACAGGCCCGAACGAGGCTCCGGGAAGGGACGTTCGACTGTCTGGTTGTCAACACCCGGCTTCCGGACGAAAACGGGATCGAGTTCGTCGAATCCGTCCGGGACGATTCCGAACTGCCGCCGGTCGCGTCGCTTCTTTTCACCGGCGGCGATCTCGAATCCGTCGCGGCCGATGCCTTCGAGGCGGGCGTCATCGACGTCGTCAGCAAGGATCACCACGCAGGGGACTCGATGGAGGTGTTCGCCAACCGGATCGGGGTCGTCATCGACGCGTTCCGACGCCGAGAGGGGGAGTAAGCGTTTCGCGAGCCCTTCGCTCGCAGCGGTATTTCATAGCCGACGACGCCTTCGAAGCGTTTTTCTCCCGCACCGCCGCACTCGGGAGTATGGACCGGGACGCCGTCGTCGAAGCCGTTGTCGCGCTCGTCGGTGTCGGGACGCTCGCCGTCATCATCATCTGGATCGGCAGCGCCTACACCGACGGACCCCTGACCGACGAGGGCGGGTTCGCGCTGGTCGCCGCGATCGCTTTCTTCATCGTGTTCATGTCCGCGATCGGCGTCGGGCTCTCGCGGCGCTACTGACGCCAGTCGGTGAGCCGATCCTCGGGCGTCCGTTCGATACGACGTTCGTAGTACGATAGCGGATGCCTGATCGTCTCACAGAGCTCGTCTTTGTCCACGCAATCGCCGTACTCGTCCATCACCGCACACGACGGCGGCGCCGCGACGGTCGTCCCGTCGTCACGGAGCCGACTGACCTGCTCTCGGATCGCCGCGGAAGCGTCGTCGGGGACCGAACACAGTTCGATCACGCCGTCCGCGTCGAGTCCGGTCGAGAGCAGAAAGGAGACGAGCGAAAAGCGCGAGTGGTCGGGGAGCGTCTCACCCTCCCCGATCCGCGAGAGGAGCGCCCGCATACAGGGCGGGAACAGCCCCGGAACGACCGCCTCGAACGACAGCGGCGGGTCGAGGTCGGCGATCGCCCGCCGGATCGACGACAGCTCCGAGCCGAGGGGGTCGGCGATGCCGTCGGGAACGGAGAGGGGAAGCCCCGCGGCGACCCGTCCCGCGATCGCCTCCCGGAGTAAGGTGTACAGCTCCGGGCGAGTGATCGGCACCGTGCCGCGATCGAGCGGCCGACGAGTGAGCCGCCACTCGGGATCGCCGAGGCCGGCCGCGAGTTCGAGATACGCGGTCACCTCGACGTCGAAGCGACCGTCTCCGACCGGCTCGACGCCGCCGGAGAGATCGAAATCGGAGAGCAGCCGTTCGAGGGTGAGCCGATCCCCGCCCGCGCTTTTCAACTCGAGATCGGCCTCGAAATCCTCGACGAACCGTTCGCGGGCGGTCGCCGCCTCGGCGGCGGCGTATTTCTCGGTCGCGCCCGGGACGTCGAGCAGCGAAACGAGCACGCGGGCGATCGGATACGAGAGCAGCTCGGCCCGAGTGCTCCAGAGCCGGGGTTCTGAGGGGGCGGTCGTCCCCTCGAGCAGCGACCGCCGAACCCGCTCGTGGCCGCGCTCGACCGCCGGACCGTTCTCGGCGACCAGCGCGGCCAGATCGATGTCGGCGGCCTCGACGGCGGCGCGTGAGGCGTCCAAAAACGGATACCGGGCGTGGAGCCGCTCCATACCCACCGGTACGCGTCCGGGCCGATAAACGCACCGACCGCCGGGATCGACGGGGCGCGAGCGATACGCCTTTGGGGCCCGCCGACCTCACGATCAGGCGTGCGTCTCAGGTATCGCTGTCCCGGCTGTCGGACGACGAGCAATCTCCACGACCCCGGCTGTGAGTTCGAGGGGACCGACCGCCGCCACATCGAGAAGGCCTACACCGATATCGTCGCTCCGCTGTCGGTTCGGGAGTACGCCGACGAGGACGCCCTCAGAGACGACGCGCCGGATCGCTGGAGCGGGCTTCACACCGCCGTCTTCCGGCGTCTCACGGGCGATCAACGCGTCGTCGAAGAGGGGGGAGCGCTCCGGCTGCTCGAGCCCGACGAGTACAGGGACCGCGTCTCGCGGCCGACGTTCGAGCCGCTCCAGACGATCTACGAGAAGGGCAGCGTCCCCGGCGCCCACGATCACTCGGTGTTCGCGATGGTCGCCTTCTACGAGATGGTCGGCCTCTCCTGGGAGGAGGCACGCGAGAACACGGTCGAATGGCTCGAGGAGTCGGGCACGTGGGCCAGGGGCGGCTTCGAGGAGTCCTCGCCGGGAGAGCTCGTCGACTCGAAGAAGCACGTCTACGATCAGGGATACGGCTGGAAGCAGGCCGCGACGGAGGCGAAGGCGGTCATCGACCGCCGGGTGTGAGCGCGGTCGTATCGGGTTCCCGCTGTGTGAACTCTTCGAAGGGATTGTTCGCGAAGTGGTGTGGGATGTCTTGCATCGCCTGATACCGGGAGATCCGTTCCTTCGGAAATGGGGGAATCGAGGAGAGCGTTCGAGGTTTGCATATCTTGCAACTATTCGCATATCATGGAAAATTTCGGGCTCACACGGATCATCCCGAAGCCGGCTGAGACGATCCGAAAGCCCCGTTCTCACCACGGTTTATATACTAAAATGCGACCACACACCCCATGTCGATCCGAACCATCGCCGGCGACTGTCTCGTCCGCTTCGAGGGACGGCGCGAACGGACCGTTCGCGGCCGAATCCTCGAGATGACCAAGCCCGACAGCACTAAATAACTACTAGTAGATCATGAGTGTATTGCGGAATAAGAATGTTGGTGTCCCATACCAACAAAAAGAGTTATCATTTGTTGGTCTACTATACCAACACAAGTCGTAGCGATGGGATCGACAGTCATCTACGAAGACTCAAACACCTACGAGGATGGGTCGCGGTACGAGATGGTCGTAACCGAGGTCCCACAGAGCGACGATTATCCGGAGGGAATTAAATACCGTTTCCAGTATATCGCCGAAGATGGTCGAACTCTCTTACGGTTCGATGACTTTCCGGACCATCCAAGTGTGGATCGCCACCACTACCACACATCCGATGGTGTCTACGACGATATCGAGTATACTGGCCCGAAAGACCACATCCAGAAATTTTACGAGCGGATGGACGCGCTCCGCAGTGGTGATCAATCATGACTGACAAACCAACGAAAAACACCCAGAGTAGGCCCAATGACAGCAACAGTGCCGAACCCGAGGAGGAAATCGTGATGGATGAGACAGAGATAGGCTTCCTTGAAAACCGTCCCGCGGATGAGTATCCGTCGGTTCTCCGAATCACTTCCGAGACCGAAGCGAAACACCGTAAAGACGCTCTTGATCGCCTGGATCGGTGGGAGGCGGGCGAAGACGTACCACACGTCATCAACTTCCAGAACCCGAGTGACCTCCGGGCCTTACTGACCGACCGCCGTGTCGAACTACTCCAGAGCGTTATGGCTGATAAACCGGATAGCATCCGGCGATTGGCCGAACGGCTCGACCGTGATGTCAAATCCGTTCACGACGACCTGGGAGTGCTTGCCGAGTATGATATCGTTCACTACGAACAGGATGGGCGTGCAAAACGCCCGTTCGTTCCGTACGACACTATCGAGGTCAGTCTCGAGATCTCGACGCCACAGCCAACTGATGACGCTGTCTCTGCCTGACTTCCGAACCTCGACGTACATTTATATCCGATCACGGGACCAGTACACCCCATGCCCGACACAGCCCACGTCATCGCTGGCCGCTATACGACCGTCTTCGAGGGAACCAGAGAACAGCGTGGCTCTGCCACGGAAAAGCGAACGGGCCTCGCCGTGAGCAGGAACAACACGGCGAGATGCTCGTTCTCGTCAAGCCCGACTAAACTGGAAGACTACTGGTAGATCGCACCCGAAATCTCCGACCAAATACTTAGGTACTACTACGTGTAGTACTACACATGAGCACGGAGAACGATACCGACGGTGAGATAACCCGTATCACGCGGAAGGGACAGGTCACCATCCCGAAGAAGTTGCGAGAGGAGTTCGGTCTCGAGAAGGGGGACGAACTGCTCTGGCAGAAGACCGAGGAGGGTATCAGAGTCAGGAAGACAACCCGCTCAGCCGGGCGAGGGATGCTCGTTGACGACGATGTCCCAGCGGAGAAACGAGAGGAGATAGCAACGGAAATGGAGATGGATATCCGAGAGAAGCGACGGACGGAGTGGACACCTGAATGACGCGGTACACTGCCGATGGCGTGGCGATGGTCCGGTATCTCGTTGACCGACTTCCGCCGGCCGCAGACGACGTTTTCCAACGGGCCGAGAAGGGAATCGACGTGCTTGAAGCGCCAACGGTCACGGTAAGTGAGGCAATCTGGACAGCAGTCAACAAAGGAGCGATCGCGGGTGTCGAAGTCGACACGACACCGAACGCGGTACTGCGAGGATTGGTCAACGATGGACCGGTACAGATTGCACCGACTAACGAGCAGGATCTGGCGGTATACGGGAGCCTTATCGATCATCACACGCTCCATGACGCACTGATTATTGCGAACCACCGCGTGCGGGGAACTGAGGCCATCGTCACGAGTGACGAAGAGTTCGCCACTGAGGAAACAGTCTGGCAGTAAAGTGCCCCGCGCACGGTGGCGCGGGGCGTTCGTGTTTTTAAAACGGCACGTTCAGGACACCGGACTCGTCGAGTGATCGGCGTCTCGTTTGACGGCCCCGGATCTGCGGTCTTTGGAGTTATCGCCGGTGGGAGACGGTTTTTAAACCGGAGCTTTATACGCCACCGAAATTTATATACTGTACGCAATGGCCACGTGGACATCGCCCGCCGGCGTGGCATATATGGGTCTGTT
>CAZWZX010000028.1:11802-17975 GCA_964638655.1 uncultured Natronomonas sp. | reverse complement strand
AGAGCCACGATCGGATCACGGCGCCGTTGTTCCACGTGCGGGCGATCGACTCCATATCGAGGTCGTATCGGCCCTCGGTGAGTAGTTCGAACCCCTCGCCGTAGGCCTGCATGAGGGCGTACTCGACGCCGTTGTGAACCATCTTGACGTAGTGACCCGACCCCTGTGGGCCCATGCGGTCGTGGCCCTCCGGTCCGGTCGCGACGGCGTCGAAGGCCGGAACGAGTTCCTCGTAGGCCCACTCCGGCCCGCCGATCATGAGCGAGAAGCCGAGTTCGGCGCCCGCGGGACCGCCGGAGGTCCCACAGTCGAGATACGCCGCCTCGAGCGTCTCGCCGCGTTCGATCGACCGTTCGAAGGGGGAGTTGCCGCCGTCGACGACGGCGTCGTCGGGGCCGAGCAGCGGGTCGAGCTCATCGAGCGTCGCGTCGACCGCCTCGCCGGCGGGCACCATGAGCCAGATCCGCTTTCGTTCGGGGAGCGCTCCGACGAGGTCCTCGATCGATTCGGCGGGTTCGGCGCCGGCTTCCGCCGCCGCCGCCAGTGCGTCGTCGTCGAGGTCGAAGGCGACCACGTCGTGTCCCTCGGCCAGCACGCGATCGACGACGATCCGCCCCATCCGTCCGAGACCGATGACTCCGAGTTGCATACCGGCCTCTCGGCGGGACCGCAAGTGAGGGTTGTGATTCGGGCGGACAAGCGCTCACTCGGTGAGAAGCGTCACCGGCAGCGAGATTGCCGCGATGGGCAACGCCGGGATGTGTCGAACGGAGATCCGGTCATAAGTCAGCAGTATCTTATATTGTACAATATAAAAATATCTCTTGAGCCGTGTCGGGAAGTCACTCGTCCGATTCATCTATTTTAGCGCCTTTGGACCGGTACGCAGTCCCCCACCCAATCTCGATTGTCTATTGAATTGTGCAAGATACACAATATTTTTAACATTGCGGCGTGTACCGATTCAGTGTATGGCAACCAATACGCGTTCGACGCGGTTCGAGTACGAGTGGACCTACTCCCCGAGGGTCTCGACGCTGTTCGGGCTCTTTACCGGCGTGGCCGTCTTCGGATGGGTCGTCAGCGCCTTCCTCAGCGGAATTCACTTCTGGGCGATCCCCCAGATCCCCGCCGGGGCCGAACTCTCCGGGAGTCTGCAGGTCGTCACGAGCCCGTGGGCCTACGTTTTCGGCGTCCCGCTGGCGACGCTCGGGGCGCTGTATTACCTGACGACGATCGCGCTTTCCGCTTGGTGGTTCGACACCCGTCACCCGCTGGTTATCAAGATCCTGACCCCGATCACGGCGACCGGCGTCCTCGCCTCGTCGTACTTCGTGTGGCTACAGCTGGTGCCAATCGGCGAGATCTGTCCGTTCTGTATGATGTCGGCGGCGGCGACGGTCGTCCTCTTCGGCCTCGAGTTGGCGATCCTCCGGACGAGCGAGCTCCCGAAGACGGGACGGATGGCCGGCGATCTCTCGGGGCTGTTGGCCGAGACGTCGTTCCGGTGGCCGCTGCTCGTCGCCGCGATCGGTGCGTTGACGCTTCTGGCGTTCTACGGCGTGACGCTCGCGCCCGTCCCGGGGACGTCGTAGCACCGGCGATCGGACATCATCGGGATCGCTCTTTTTCGTTACTTTTCGTCACAGCGTCCACTAGGGGACAATGCATACCAGTGAACTACCTCGGGGTCAAGCCCCGAGACGCTCCGTGTTGATTCCGTAGAACGCTCCGTCAGCCGTCGGAAGGTATCCGTCAAAGGGGTATCGAACGACGGAAAACGGCGGAAGGGAACGCCGGTCAGTTCTCCGCTTCGAGAGTCCGTTGCTGTCGATCGTACTTCTCGCGGAACTCGCCGATGAGCTGTCCCATCTTCGCGTACCAGTCGTTGAGCATCCGCTGCATGTCGTCGGCGATCTCGTCGGGGTCGGTCGGCCGGAAGACGTGGTAGTAGCCGCCCTGATCGTAGTTGACCTGTTCTTTCTGGACGAAGCCGCTCTGGACGAGCCGCTGGATCGAGCGGTACGCGGTCGAGCGCTCTCGATCGACGGCCTCGGCGACCTCGTCGACGGTCAGCGGCTCCGGCCGCTCCGTGAGGACGCGGAAAATCTCCTTGTCCAGCTCCTTCAGTCCGTGAATGCACTCGAGGAGCCCCTCACACTGCATGTCCTGCTGGAGGTATTCGCTCATTGCGTCGGCCATCGTTGTCGGATATAGACGTTTGACCGTGATAAATGTTTGTACGCTTGATACAATATTGCACAGCGAGCGGGACGCAGCGGTTCGCACGGGCGCCGGAACGGTGAAGCCGAACGGAGCCCTACGGGCACCCATGTCCGGACCCCGCCTCGAATCGACCGTCACTGTCGGCGGGCGGAGACTCCGGAACCGACTGTACCGGGCGCCGCTGCTCGAGTGTGCCGGCAACGGCCCCGAAGCCGTCGAGACTCTGATCGACGATCTCGAACCTGCGGCGGCGTCGGGCGCGGGGCTCATCCACCAGGGCGCGACGATCGTCCGTGAGACCGGCGGCTGTGCCGCCCCGGGGATGACCCGCGTCGCCGATCCGGCCTTCGTCGAGCGGCTCGAACGGTTAACGGGGACGATCCACGATCACGGCGGCGCGATCGCGATCCAACTCGAGTACGGCGGGCTCCGCAGCATGGAGGTCTGGCACGCCGGGTACCGCGACTCGAACCCCGACCTCGAACAACTCGCCGTCTCCCGGACCCCGAGGGTCCTCAGAGCGCTCGACCGGGTCGGGTTTCTCGAGTTGAACCCGCGGGTGATGGACGCGGCGGAAGTCCGGGAGCTCGCGGCGGACTTCGGCCGCGCCGCCGGTCGGGCCGTCGACGCCGGCTACGACATGATCCACCTGGCCGGCGCGAACATGGGGATCGTCCAGCAGTTCCTCTCGCCGTTTTACAATCGCCGCGAGGACGAGTTCGGGATCGATCCCGAGACCGGCTCCGGCGTGCGGTTTCTCGAACTCGTCCACGACGAGATCCGCGACCGGGCCGGGGACGTCCCGCTGATAACGAAGGTTCCGGACGAATCGGTCGCTCCGCGGCTGCTGCGGCCGCGACTCTCCGAGACGGACGCCGTTCGGACGGCCGAACGGCTCGCGTCGGTCGGCTACGACGGGATCGTTCCGGTCCGCTGTTCGGTGTTCTGGGATATGAGTATCGTCCGCGGGGCGTTCCCGGCCAGAGCCTGGCGGTCGGCCGACCTCCGTCCCGGGTACGTCGACGCGTTCGGCAGTCGGCCTCGGGCAGCGGCGGTCGCCGTCGGCAACTGGTTGCAGTCGCTCGGATACCGCCGCAAGCCGGGCTGGAACGCCGGTCTCGCCAGGCGGATCCGAAACCGGGTCGACGTGCCGGTCTTTCTGGAAGGGGGGTTACGGGAACGGGGCGAGTTGGATCGGTACCTCGGCGACGCGGCCGACCTCGTCGGGATGGGTCGACCGTTCTATGCCGAACCGCGGCTGCCCGCTCGATTGCTTTCTGGATCGGCCGAAACACGCGCCGTCTGTGCGGACTGTAACAACTGTGCGGTCGCACAGGCCGCCGGAGCGACGGGCGTCTGTCGGACGCCGTCGGTGCTCCGTCGGGCCGGGGAACTGCGAAAGCGGGGCGCCTACGACCGGAGCAGCGAGAGTCGAACCTCCGACGGAGGCTGTCCCAACGAATGAGAATCCACCGGCAGTTCACGTAGCGGGAGTCACAAACGCGAGACACGACCGAGACCCGATCTATGACAGACACCAGAAGCCGAGTTCGGTCACACGTCGAAGCGAACCCGGGCGTTCATTTCAACGCCGTGAGCCGAAACCTCGATATCGCGACCGGCCAGACTCAGTATCACCTCCGGCGACTGCTCCGGACGGGAGCCCTCCACAGCGACGAGATCTGCGGGCGAACGCATTACTTCCCCGACGGATACTCCGGACGCGAGCGGGCCGCGATCGCTCTCATGCGGCGCGAGACGACCCGGGAACTCGTCATGTTACTGCTCGAGAGAGACGCAGTCAGACCGGCCGCACTCGCCGACGGACTCGGCGTCGCCCGCAGCACCGTCGAGTGGCACCTCTCGAACCTCCTCGAGTACGGGCTCGTCGAGAAGGAGTACGAGGGGCGGACCGTCACCGTTCGACCGACACGAACGGAACTGCTCAAAGAGACGCTGGTCGAGATCGACCCCAGCGTGCCGGATCGGCTCGTCGATCGGTTCTCGCGGCTCGTCGACTCGCTTCTCGAAGGATAGCCGACGGCGCCGGCCGTCCTTTGCAGAGACGTACCAGACCGAACTGTCCTTTGCAGAGACGTACCAGACCGAACTGTCCTTTGCAGAGACGTACCAGACCGAATATGCTTTGTGGGTCCGTACGCCCGCGTATGGAACGAAATCGTTCCCACGGAACCGAGCGAACGCGACGGGCGGTTTTGACGACGGTCGCCGCCGGTGGGGTGGGTGCACTCGCCGGTTGTCTCGGCGGCGATCGGGAGGGACCGGACCCCGTCGCGCTCGACGACGGCCAAGAGTGCGACAACTGTAGTATGCGCATCGAGATGCACCCCGGGCCGGTCGGACAGGCGTTCTACGGTGGAGACGCGCCCGATTCGCTCCCCGACGACCGCGAGGACGGCGTCGCTTGGTTCTGCAGTTCGAGTTGTACCTACACGTATCTCCTGGAGAACGAAGAGCGGGGTCACGAACCGCTGATCTCCTACGGAACCGACTATTCGACCGTCGACTACGAGATCAGAGACGACGGCGACACCACTGTCATCAGCGCACACCTCGACGCCGAGGCGTTCGAGGACCTCCACGGCCTTTCGTTCGCCGCCAACAGCGACGTCGAAGGGGCGATGGGCGGTTCGCTCATCGGGTTCAGCGACGGCGGCGACGCGTCGGCGTTCGTCGACGAGCACGGCGGCGACGTCATCGCTCACGACGACGTGACCCGGGAAGTCCTCTCCGGGATCGGGATGTAAAGGCACGGCGGATCCGATCGCTCGTTATCGGCGGATCGAGAGGGCGGCGACGGCGAGCGAACAGCCCCACCAGACGGCGAGGCCGACGACGCTCGCGAGCGGTGAGGCTCTCGCCGGACCCGTGCCGGCGGTCGTCGCGACGGTCGTCTCCAGAACCAGCCCCCGGTAGGCGCTGAGGGGACTGATAGCGAGTGAACTGACGAGCGATCCCTCCTCGATGAGCCCGCGTGAAAGGCCGAACACGAGCGCGATGTCGGCGAGAAAGAGTAACCCGAAAAGCACGACCCCGACGGTCATGAGCGCCGATCGAGCCGTCCCGACGAGCGCCGAGACCGCGACGGCGACAGCGAGCATGACCAGGGCAAAGCAGGCGGTCAGAACGATGAACCGAACGAACAGCCCGGGGGAGTCCGCGCCGGTATGGGTCGCGTAGAACAGCGGCCGATAGGATTCGGTGACGAAGATCGGCAACACGAGAAACGCAAGCGCCGTCACGACGACTGCGACGAGCCCGATCGCCCGGCCGAGGTAGGTGCCGGCGACGACCTGCCAGGGGGAAAGCGGATAGGTCCGTAACACGTCGAGAACGCCGCGGCGCTCGTCGTCGAGGATCGCGCGATACCCGAACGCGAACGCCAAGACGGGGATCAAAAGCTCGAGCGGTGTCAGGAGATCGATGATCGTCGACACGTAGCCGACCTGTATCCCACCGCCGAACCAGGCAATTGCGAGTAGAACGCCGACGAGGCCAAACCACAGGCCGACGTAGGTCCGGAGCCGGACGGCGGTCGAAAGCTCCCGTTTCACGAGGCTTTCGATAGTCGCGGTCACCGACGGTGTTCGAACGTTTTCGACCGTCTCCGGGGGACTGTCGGTCGGCTCCGAGCGTTCGGTCGGCGTGCTCACGCCGTCTCACCCCTGACTCGGACCGTGCCGGCGTCGCCGCTGACTGCCGTTTCGAACGCTTCGAGCAGCGAGCCACTTCCCGTCTCCGAGCGGATCGCGGCCGGCGAGCCGTTCCGTGCGACCGTCCCGTCGTCGAGCAACACGACCCGATCCGCGGTCCGTTCGACGAGCGCGAGATCGTGTGAGCTCAGAAGGACGGCGGCTCCCTCGGCGGCGAGTTCCCCGGCGACCTCGAAGATGCGGACGCTCATGTTCGGGTCGAGTCCGCTCGCG
>CAZWZX010000028.1:0-11702 GCA_964638655.1 uncultured Natronomonas sp. | reverse complement strand
GGCTCGTCCAAAACGACCAAGGGCGGATCGCCGACCGTCGCCTGTGCGATCCCGACCAGTCTCGTCATCCCGCCCGAAAGCGCCTCGGTGTTCCGGTCGATCGCCGCGCCCAACCCGACCCGTTCCAGCCGCTCGACGGCGTCCGTGTCGGTTTCGCCGACGAGCGAAGCGTAGAACTCGATCGCCTCCCCGACGGTCTGTCCCGGTCTGAACGCCGGCCGCTGCTGGAGATACCCGATCGGACGCGGCACCGCCGGACCGCGATAGATCACGCGGCCGGCGGACGGCTCGTGGAGGCCGACGATCGCCCTGATAAGCGTCGTCTTTCCGGACCCGTTCGGCCCGATGATCGCCGTCACCTCGCCGGGTTCGATCCCGAACGAGACGCTCTCGAGTACGTCGACCCGACCGTACGCGTGTGCCAGTTCCTCGACCGTCAAAACGGCTGTTTCGTCCGTCATGTGTTCGTGTTTTCGTCGTGTCCGTCGCCGGATCGGCAGACGGGTTCGGTGTCAGTTCGCCCGGTCCGCTCGAACCACTCCCCGTCGACCGGCGCACAGAGCGGTGCGGTGTCGATCACCTCGTCCGACCGCATCCCCGGGACGGCGCCCTCGAACCCGGCGAGGGCGTCGAGAGCGGGCGCCTGTGCGAGCGTTCCGGCACCCCCGACCCGGTGAAGCCGTCCGTCGACGGGGTCGGTCGGCGTGTAGGGTCGCTCGATGACCGTTCCGTCGGTCGTCCCGACCGCCCCCTGCCAGTAGTTGCCTTTCCCGTCGTGTGTCCAGACCCGGAGTCGCCCGCTGCTGACGCCGACGTGGGCTTCGTTGTCGACGAAATCGTTGTGGGTGACCCGGTTCGTCGGAAGCAACGCCCACGTCTCGACCCCGTGTCTGTTGTCGGCGATCACGTTCCGCTCGACGATCGAGGCGGTCGCGTCGATCCGGAGGCCGAGATCGTTGTCGATCAGGTGGTTGTCGGCGATATACGAGTCCGATCCGCCGACGTTGACCGCGGTCCGCGTATCGGTGATCTCGTTGCCGACGATCCCGTTTCGCTGCGGCCCGGTCATCACGTAGATCCCGGTCGTCTCCTGGCCACCGATCGCGTTGTCGGCCAACAACGCGTCCGAGGTGAACATGAGATGGATCCCCATCCGGTTGTCCCGCATCTCGCTGTCCCGGACGACGATCCCGTCGGCGCGGTGAGTGTAGACGCCGTCGAGGCCGCCGACGAACGTGGACCCTTCGACGACGCCGGGCGAGCGCATCGCGGCCACACCCATATGCCCGTCCCGGTAGTTGTCGCTGCCGGTGACGGTACTGTTCCGGACGACGAACCCCGGCGAATCGCGCAGGATGATCCCGGCCGCGTCGGTGTGGATCTCCGTTCCGGTAAAGAGCGTTCCGACCGCGCTCTCGACCGCGATCGCGGCGTCACCTCGAGCGTAGTCGTCTTCGACGTCCGCGTCCCACGGATCGTCGCCGTCGGTATCGCCGTGATCGTGTCCCCCACCGCCGCCGAAGTCACCGTGAGCGTGATCGTCGGTGACTGTCGGGCCGGGCGTGGCGTCGCCGACACCCGAGACGTTCAGGTCGGCGATCGCGGTCCGGTCGGCCTCGATCGTAACGACGGTCCCGTTGCGATCGCCGACGAGTCGGGCGTCGCCGGTCCCGCGGAGCGTCACGGGGCCGTCGATCTCGACCGGACCCTCGTGGCTCCCTTCCGGAACGAGCACCGTCGTGTTCGCCGGCGCCGAATCGATCGCGTCCTGGACCGTCGTTCCGTTCTCGCCGACGACGGCGCCGACGGGGCGATCGAGTAGCGCCGTTCGCGATTCGACGGTCCGATCGGCGTCTCGGTGGTGGGCTCCCATCCGATCTCGGACGGTGTCGGCGGAGTCGATCGTTACGTCGATCTCGAGGACCTCCTCCCACGCGAGTACCGTCCCGCCGTACTCGTCGACGAACGAGTCGGCCGATCCTGCGGAGCTGAACGCCAGTACGGCCGGACCGGACGGGGTTCTCGCCTCGCTACCGGCGACGTAGTATGCCTCTTCCGCCGGAATCCACCCGGGCGGGAGATGCGTTTCCGGTAGCCCCTCGTCCGTCAGCCGGACCCCTCGGTCGGCGTAGTCGGTGACGTACGCCGCGGTCGGAAAGCCGAACCGCCGTTCGTGGGTCGGCTCGCGCTGATTGGCGACGAACTGCTCGACGCCGTAGTACCCGACGACGTAGGGATACTGCGAGTAAAACGCCTGCGTTCGCGGCAGTTCGACGCTTTCGGCCTCGTCTTCGAGGCGCAGTTCGTCCTCCAGCGTCAACCCGACCGCGACCGTTTCGTCGAACTCGACCGGTTCGGGCTCCGTCGACCCGAAATCGACGACGAACAGCCCGGTTATCGCTGTGACGAGCAAGACGAGCACCGAAAAAGCGATCACCGTGCGCGTTTCGATCGCCGGTTCGGTCGAAGGTGGTCCCTCCATTTGGGTGTGGATGGACATCCGTTCCGAGCGGTCTTGTGTAATCTGGTACGTAACTCGAAATACGCTATCCCCGGAGACGGGACAGCGTCCGTCCGCCGGTCCCGGCGACGACCGCGAGGCTCAGCGTCGTCCAGCCGATCAACGCGACGACGGCGACGGAGACGTCGACCGCGCCGCCGCGGTCCGTCGCGACCCCGACTACCGACTCGAGGACGAGCCCGCGGTAGGCGGCGTTCGGGCCCAACGCCAGTGCGGTTCCGAGCAGATCGTCCTCGATGACGCCCACGGTGAGGCCGGCGACTGCGAGCAGATCACCGCCCGCAACGGCGAGGACAGGCACGGCGAGCGCCGCCGCGAGCGCCGCCCGCCCCGTTCGGACGAGCGCCGACGCCGCCATCGCCATCGCCAACACGACGGCGCCGAAACAGATCGTCAGCGCGATGAACCGGACGAAGAGGACCGGCGAGTCGACGCCCCGATGGGTCGCGAAGACGGTGGCGGTCGGGCCACCGATCCGCGAGAGGACGAGCCCGACGACTATCAACGGCGCGCCGACGATCCCGGTAAGCCCGACGAGCCGTCCGACGAAGACGCCGGCCACGAGCGACCGATTCGAGACCGGATACGTCTTCAAGACGGGACGGTCGTCGTTGTCGCCACCGAAGGCCCGATACCCCAGCGCGACCGCGACGAGCGGGACGAGCAACTCGATCGGCAAGAGGAGATCGACGGCCGTCGGAACGTAGCCGCCCTCGAACCCGCCCCCGCCGCGGAGGGCTCCGAGAAAGACGACGAGGAGACCGACCGAGAGAAACAGGTAACTCCGGGTGCGGGCGACGGTGGCGAGTTCGCGCCACGCGATCGGGCCGAACCCGCGGGGGAGGGTCACGACTCACCCCCGACGACCGCCACGCCGTCAGTGTCAACGACGACGGCGTTCAGTACGCCGCGAAGCGAGCCGGCGTCGAACGACTCGCGGAGTTCCTCGACCGTTCCGGAGGCGGCCACCGTTCCGCGATCCAACACGAAAACGTGGTCTGCGGTCTCCTCGACGAGCGTCAGATCGTGCGAACTGAGAAGCACCGTCGTTCCGTCGACGGCCATCTCCGCGGCGGTTCCGAAGACGCGTTCGCTCATGTTCGGGTCGAGTCCGCTCGCGGGCTCGTCCAAAACGACCAAGGGCGGATCGCCGACCGTCGCCTGTGCGATCCCGAGCAGTTGTCGCATGCCGCCCGAAAGCGCCTCGACGTTCCGGCCGGCCGCCTGCGTCATCCCCACGCGCTCGAGCAGCGACTCCGGATCGTCACCGCCGACGAGCGACGAATAAAACGCGAGCGTTTCCGACGCGCTAAACCCCGGACGGAACGTCGGTTTCTGTGGCAGATAGCCGATCGCTCGATCGGCGTCGGGACCCGTATACGAAGCCGCTCCCGTCGTCGGAGCGAGATCGCCGACGAGGACCCGCAGAAGTGTCGTCTTTCCGGAACCGTTCGGGCCGATCACGGCGACGACCGATCCCGACGGGACCGAAACGGAAACGTCGGAGAGCACGTCGACGGTGCCGAACGATTTCGAGACGCTCTCGAGTCGAAACACCGGGGCGTCGGTCACGGCGAACACACCCCCGCGGTCCCGTTCGCGATCGATCTGGCCGTCCCGAGTCGCTCCGGGTTCGCCGGGGTTTCACGCGGTGCGACGTCGACGACGCTCTCTCCCCGCATCCCGGGAACGCTACCGCGGAGCGTTCGGAGCCCGCGGACGGTCGGCGCCTCGGCGAGCGTTCGGGCCGCGTCGGTTCGGTGAAGACGGCCGTCTACGGGGTCGGTCGGACTGTAGCGTCTCTCCATCCCTTCGGCACCCTCCCAGTAGTTACCGTCGCCGTCGTGGCTCCAGACCCGGAGCGGGCCGCTCGTCGCTCTGACGTGTCGTTCGTTATCGACGACGTCGTTTCGGACGACGACGCTCGTCGGAAGGACCGAGGAGGCCCGGAACCCGACCTCGTTACCGGCGACGGCGTTATCCGCGTACAGCGAGTTTCGCGCGCTCGTCCGGATCGCCTGTTCGGTGTCGACGACGACGTTTCCACCGATATAGGCGTCCGACCCGCTCGTAGAGATCCCCTGTTCCGTATCGCCGATGACGTTGTCGGCGATCGCAACCCCCGAGGGGTTGGTCATGACGGTGACCCCCGAAAGCGCCTGTCCCCTCACACAGTTTTCCGCCATGAGTGCGTCGGAGGTGTACATGAAGTGAACGCCGAACCGGCCGTCGAAAAACCGGTTGTTCCGGATCGTAACGCCGCTCGCGCGATGGGTGTAAACGCCGTCCCGCCCGCCGACGAACGCCGAGCCCTGGATCACGGCCGGCGAACGTATCGCGACGACGCCCATGAACCCCTCCGTCCACTCATCGGTCCCGTCGACCCGGACGCCGTCGACGACGGCCCCGTCCGTATCGCGGAGGACGATCCCCGAGGCCGGCGTCTCGATCCCGACGTCGGTCACGAGCAGCCGATCGACGCCGTCTGCGGTGATCGCGGCGTCCGAGTACCCGTAGGCCTCCTCGGTCTGGCGATCCCAGTCGGGACGATCGGTTTCGACCGAGGGATCGTCCGTGCGCAGCGAGTCGCCGACGCCGTCGACGGAAACGCCCGCGACGGCGACGTCGTTGGAGGAGACCGTGATCACCGTCCCGTCCCCGTCCCCGGCGACGGTCGCGCCCTCGCCGATCAGCGTCACCGGCGTCTCGATCTCGATCGGGCCCTCGTAGGTCCCGGGCGGAAGTCGGATAGCGGTGTCCGGCTCGGCGCTCTCGAGCGCCGCCCGGAGCGTCGGCTCGTCGACACCGACGACGGTCTCGGTCGGTCGACCGAGAAGATCGAACGCCGAGTCGACCGTTTCGTTCGCTTCGGCGTGTTGGCGACCGACCCGGTCGCGAGCGGTGAAACCGTCCGAACGCGGTGTCTCGAAACGTTCGCGGTCGGACCACTCGACGGCCTCGCCGCCGTACTCCGAGGCGAACCGGTTCGCGTGGCGCGTTTCCCCGAAGGCGACCGGGATCGCCGTCGAGCCGAGTCGGGCGTCGCTGTCGACCACGAAAACGGCGTCGCTCGCCGGAATCCACTCGTTCGTTTGCCGCCCCACGAGCGCTCCGTCCCCGTCGACGGAGACGTTCGTCGGAGCGGCCTCGACGTAGACCGATTGCGGGTAGCCGAACTGCTGTTCGACGAGCGGATCGTCGACTGATGCCGCCGCGAGCCCGAGCCCGCGATAGCCGACGACGTACGGATACTGCGAGTACGCGACCTGTCCGCGGGGGACGAACCGATCCTCACCCAGCGCGCGTTGTTGCTCGAGCGTCAGCCCCATGGCGACGGTCCGATCGAATTCGGCAGGCTCGGGAGCGGACGCCTCCGGCGAGACGACGAACGAAGCGACGCCCACGAGCACGAGGAGACAACAGACGAGCGCGACCGCCGCCCGGAGTGCCATGATCGAACCGAATCGGTCGGCGCCGATATATCGTCTGGTTCGGCCGTCGAATCGCGTCGCTGTGCCCGAAGCGCGGATCGTCCCGAGGGGGGCGTTCTCTCACGATAGCGGGAGACGTCGCCGTCGCGAGAACCGAGCCTGGAGCGGGGACTTCCCCGGGAAGCCGATCGGGTGTGTTCCCGTCGAGTTCCGGACGGACACGAGTGTCTCCAGTAACGCCCCCGTCCGAAGCGTTAACCGCCGGGATGCCGTACTGGCGGTATGGCCGAACTGTTCGGAATGTCGGTGCCGTTCTTGCTCGTCCTCGTCGGGGCGGCACTGATGATCATGGAGGCGTTCGCTCCCGGCGCGCACTTCATCGTCGTCGGGATCGCGCTTTTGGCGGCGGGATTGGCCGGTCTTCTGATCGGCCCGCTTCTCCCTGCGGCCGCGCTGCCGCTCGTGTTGGCGGCGATCGTCCTCGTTGCGGGCGGAGCGGCGCTGTACGGCTACCGACAGTTCGATTTTTACGGCGGCAAGGGGAGCGGACAGACGAGCGATTCGAAGTCGTTGCAGGGGAAGACCGGGCGAGTCACTCAGCGCGTCACGAAAAGCGACGGCGAGGTCAAACTCGAAAGCGGTGGGTTCAATCCGTACTATCAGGCCCGGGCACTCGACGGGGAGATCGAGGAGGGCGAGGAGGTCATGGTCGTCGACCCCGGCGGCGGCAACGTCCTGAAAGTCGAGTCGGTGTCGGCCTTCGAAGACGACATCGACAGGGAACTGGCGGCCGACCGGAAAGGACGCGAACGGGCGGAGCGGGACCGGGATCGTGAAAGCGAAAGCGAGCCGGCCTGATCAGCCGAGCCGCGCTTCCCACTCCTCGGCCGGCATCGATTCGGCCGTGACGCCACCGGGGCCCTGCTCTAACAGCGCGACTGCGGCGTCGTCCATCACGTCGGGGTCGAGGATCGACTCGCGTTCCTCGGCCGGCAGGTGATCCCAGAAGGCCGTCTCGACGCGACCCCCGGGATCGAGACAGTTGACGTTGATATCGGGCTCGAGTTCGTAGGCGAGCGTCCGCGAAAACCCCTCCAGCGCCCACTTCGAGGCGACGTATGGGCCCCAGCCGGCCGATCCGCGTCGACCGAGCCCAGAGGAGACGTTGAGTACGTTACCGGCCTCCATCTCGGGGACAGCATGTTTCGCACAGAGGAACGGCCCAGTGACGTTGACGTCCACGATGAGCCGCCAGTCGTCGACGTCGATGTCGATCACGTTCCGCTTCTCGTCGTAGAGGCTCAACAGTCCGATCGCGGCGTTGTTGACGAGACCGGTGAGATCGCCGTACTCCGAGACGGTCGCCTCGACGAGGGCCTTGACGGCCGCCTCGTCGGTCACGTCGGCGGGAATCACGAGTGTCTCCCCGGCGGCGTCTTCGGCGACGGCTTCGAGGTCGGCCTCGCTTCTGGCCGACAGTACCGTGTTCGCGCCCTCGCGCGCGAACCGCTTCGCCATCGATGCCCCGAGTCCCCGGCTCGCGCCGGTGACGATCACCGTCTGGTCGTCGAGTCGTCCCATGCCCGACGGTCGCTCGGGGCGGACAAAAACCCGGCGTACGAACGGTTTTGTCTGGAGCGTCCGTTGGGAGGATATGACACGCACTGCAGTCATCGCCGGCGTCGGACCGGGGCTCGGGAAATCGATCGCGAAGCGGTTCATCGAGGAGGGCTGTCAGGTCGGGCTGTTCGCCCGTTCCGAGGAATACCTCGAGGGGCTTTCGGCCGAACTGGGCGAAGAGGCGCTCGCCGTTCCGGCCGATGTCACCGACCCGGCGGCTGTCGAGGCCGGCTTCGAGGCGGTTCGATCGGCGTTCGGCCCCGTCGATGTTCTCGTCAACCACGCCAGCGGGGCGTCCTGGAAGGGGATTCGGGAGATCTCGCCGGACTCCTTCGAGTCGGCCTGGCGCGTATCGGCCTACGGCGGTCTGCTCTGTTCGCAGGCGGCGCTCCCTGACATGCTCGAAAACGGCGACGGAACGGTCATTTTCACCGGCGCGACCTCGGCGATCCGCGGGCGTGACGGTGCCGTCGGGTTCAGCGCGGCGAAGTTCGCCGTCCGGGGGATGGCCGAATCGATGGCCAGAGAGCTCGGCCCGGAAGGGATACACGTCGCCCACGTCGTCGTAGACGGTGGAATACTGCCGCCTGAAGGGGCTTCCGGAACCGGTCGCGACGAGGAGGAGTTCCTCGATCCCGACGCGATCGCCGACTCCTATTGGCATCTCGTGACCCAGGATCGCTCGTCGTGGACGCTGGAGATGGATCTCCGGCCGCACGTCGAGGCGTTCTGAGCGACCTCGCCCACGACCGCCTGCCGACCCCGTGTGCGTCCACCGCGAACGAGTGAAACACCGTTTTGTAGCGGTGGGGCGTACGGACACCTATGAACGCTGAAGAGCCGACCGTGACGGTGTATTCGGATTACGTCTGTCCGTTTTGCTATCTCGGGCGGAAGTCGCTATCGCGGTATCAGGGGACGCGGGAGACGGAGATCCGGATCGACTGGCGGCCGTTCGATCTCCGGGCCGAAAAGCGCCGTCCGGACGGGTCGATCGATCACGGCGTCGACGACGGGAAGGACGACGCCTACTTCGAGCAGGCGAGACAGAACGTCAGACGGCTCGCCGAAACGTACGACGTCGAAATGGAACAGGAGATCGCGACCGACGTCGACTCGCTGCCGGCGCAGGTCGTCTCGTATTATCTGCGCGAGCACGACGAGTACGACACCTGGCTGGCGTTCGACGAGGCGGTTTTTTCGGCGCTCTGGGAGCGGGGTGAAGACATCGGGGATCCGGATCTGCTGGTCGAACTCGCCGTCGAGGCCGGTGCCGACGGCGAAGCGGTCCGATCGGCGCTGGAAGACGAGACACTCCGAGAGGAGATACGAGAGCGATTTTCGGAGGCGAAACGCGAGGGAGTGAGCGGCGTGCCGACGTTCGCCTACGACGGCCACGTCGCCCGCGGCGCCGTCCCACCCGAACAGCTAGAACGGTTGATCGAGGGTGTCTAGGCCTCGATACGATACGAACCGTCGGGTCCGGCATCGTCGGGCGGTCCGTTGCCCGACGAATCGTCTTCAGTGTCCGTCCCGTCGTCGCCGGATTCCTCGTCGTCAGCGGTCTCTTCTTCATCGTCGCCACCGTCGTACTCCTCGTCGCCGTACAGGACCCGCGTTCCGCTGGCGACCGGCCGGATGAGGTACTCGCCGTTGCCGCGACGGAACGGCGCGAAATCGGCGAAAAAGCGTGTTCGCTCCTCGGCGCGGATCTCGAATTCGTGTTTGAACTGCAGCGGCGCGTTGCCGGGCGTCTCGACGACGGCCTCCTCGCCGCCGTCCTCGAGCGTCCCGGTCGCGTCGCTCACGTTCAACTGCAGGAACTGGTAGTCGCCGACCTCGAGTTCGGTCTCGTCGATCAGTTGGGTGTTGTCCCCCTGGAGTTCGACGAGGTCGGCCTCCTGTGGCTCCTCGAACTCGATGTAGTAACGACCCTGGCTCTCGTCGACGTCTTCGCCGTCGGCGGTTTCCTCGTCGTCTTCGGTGTCGTCTTCGGAAGTCTCCTCTTCGTCTTCCTCTTCCCCCTCAGAGTCGTTTTCCCCTTCCGCGTCGTCATCGGGAGTCTCCTCGTCGTCATCGGGGGCTTGCTCATCGTCGTCGGCATCGTCCGGTTTGACCCAGATCCCCTCGATCGTGATGAGAAGTGACTCGAAATCGTCGATATCGTTCGGCTGGTCGGTGACGCTGGTCGAGAGCAGCCCGTACGCCGTCGTGTCGTCGTCTTCCTCCTCGCCGTCGGAGCCACCGTTTCCGTTGCCGTTGCCGTTGCCGTCCGTCCCGTTTCCGGTACAGCCGGCAAGCGCGCCGGTCGCGACGGCGGCGCCGAATCCTCCGAGGTAGGTTCGTCTGTTCACGTATAAATAAAAATCATCTGATAGTATATCCCTTGTGGCCGATCGGAAGGTCCGTGGTCAACGGTACCTCTGGTTTCGGAAATGACAGTATGAATGTAACTTCGGCGTTCGGAGAACGATCTATTCGGCCAAATAAAGCGAAAAACGGGTGGGCCGCGCGTTTACTCCGCGGAGATGACGTCGTCGATGCGGACGATCATCGTCGCGGCTTCGGTCGCCGACTCGACGGCCTCGCGTTTGACCGCGGCGGGGTCGAGGATCCCGTGCTCGAGGGGATCGCCGACGCTGCCGGACTGGCCTTCACTGATTAGGCCGGCCCGTCCCTCGGCGTCGAAGGTCGATCGGAGGCCGACGAGCGCGTCGATCGGGTCCATGCCCGTGTTCTCCGCGAGCGTCCGCGGGAGCACGTCGACGGCGTCGGCGAAGGCCTCGATCGCGAGCTGTTTGCGGCCCTCGACGCTCGCGACGCTGGTCCGGATGTGATCGGCGATCGCGATCTCGGTCGCGCCCGCGCCGGGGACGACGCCGCCCGCATCGAGTGCGGCCGTGACGACGTCGAGGGCGTCCTCGAGCGCGCGTTCGAGTTCGTCGGTGACGTGTTCGGTGCCGCCGCGGGCGAAGACGGTGACCGTCTCGGCGGCGGCGCCGCCCTCGATGAAGGCGAGGTCGCCCCCGCCGAAGGACTCGACGCGGACGGTCTCGGCCTTCCCGAGGTCGTCGGCCTCGAGATCGTCCAAGGTACCGACCGTGCGTGCGCCGGTCGTCCGGACGACCGCTCGGGCCTCGTCGTCGTCGACTGAGTCAAAGGCGAGGATGCCCTCTTTCGCGAGATAGGAAGCGACGATGTCCTCGACGTCACCCGTGACGAAGGCGACGTCGACGCCAGCATCGGCGATCGCTTCGGCGTATCCGCGGAGTTCGGCCTCCTCGGCCTCGATCGCGGTGTTGAGCTGATCGACGTTCGTGATGTTGTACTCGGCGTCGATCTCGGCCTCCCGAACCTCGAGATCGAGATCGAGGACCGCGATGGATGCGTCCTCGACGCTCGTGGGCATCTCGTCGTGGAGCGGTTCCTCCTCGCTGATGACGCCCTGGACCAGTTCGGTCGCCGAGGCGCCCGCGCCGGTCTGGGTTCGGATCGAGATGGCGTCCCGGTCGACGCCGTCGTCGGTCTGGACCTGCCTGATCGCCCCGACGATGGTCTCCGCGAGCGATTTCGCGTCGATGTCGCCGGTCCCTTTGCCGGTCATCGAGGACTCGGCGACCGACTCGAGGATCTCGTCGTCGAGATCGTCGGTGAGCGTCTCGGCCTCGATCGCCTCGAGGGCGAGGCTCGCGGCTTCCTGATACCCCTCGGCGATCGTCGTCGGGTGGATGTCGTCGTCGATGAGGTCCTCCGCCTGTGCGAGCAGCTGACCCGCGAGGACGGAGGCCGTCGTCGTTCCGTCGCCGACCTCCTCTTCCTGTGTCTCTGCGACCTCGACGATCATCTGAGCCGCCGGATGCTCGATGTCCATCTCCTGGAGGATGGTCGCGCCGTCGTTCGTGATGACGACGTCGCCGGAGTCCGAAACGAGCATCTTGTCCATACCCCGTGGACCGAGGGTGGTCCGGACGGATTCGCTTACGGCTTTCCCGGCCGTGATGTTCGACGACTGGGCGTCCTTGCCGCGGGTGCGTTCGGAGTCCTCACTGAGAATGAAAAGCGGCTGTCCGCGTCGCTGGCGCATCTGCTGTGACATGTTCACTGATATGTCGTCAGCGGTTCTATATAAA
>CAZWZX010000027.1:0-18129 GCA_964638655.1 uncultured Natronomonas sp. | reverse complement strand
CCCAAAGGCGGCGTCGAGGGCGAAGAGGAGCTCCAACAGACCGCCATCCGCGAAGTGAAAGAGGAGGCCGGAATCGAGGACTTCCGGCTGTTAGACGGCTTCCGAGAGGATTACGACTACGTGTTCGAAGCGAACGGCAAGACCATCCACAAGACTGTCCACCTGTTCATCGCGAAATCCTACGAGGCGTCCGCGGAGCTCTCCTCGGAGCACCGCGACCTGCAGTGGCGCGACTACGAACAGGCGATCAACACGATCACACAGGACGGCCCGCGCGAGATATTCGAGGAGGCTCACGAGTTCATCGAGGAGAACATCGAAGAGGACGTCGAGGAGTAGCGGCTTCAGGCCGCGATCTTCTCGATCTCGCCCTTGACGAGCGTCGTCTCGAAATCGTGATCGGGTCGAAGCCCGACGAAATCGAGGAACTCCCGCGCCGCGAGAAGGTCCTCGACCGGATAGACCGAGGCGGCCGCCTCGACGGCGGTTCGAGGGCCGATAACCGGTGCGAGCGATGCGAGCGCACACGCGATGTCGTACGCGCGGGCGTCCTCGATCGCTTCCGCTCTCACGTGCGTCGCGTCGATGAAATACAGCGTCTCGACGCCCGCCTCGTTCGGCGCGACGAGTACGTTTTCGGCGCGCAGATCGCCGTGACCGAGCCCGGCGTCGTGCAGCGTCGCGAGGTTCTCGAACACCGCCGCCGCGAACGACTCCGTTCGATCCGGAGAAAGCTCATCGAGCGTCCGGAAGTTCGGGAGATACTCCAGGACGAGCACACCGAACCCATCGTGTTCGAACGCCTCGATCGGCTCCGGCGCGTTGACGCCCAGTTCGCGCATCCGCTCGGTCGCCGCCAGCTCGTGTTCGGCCATCTCGAGCGGGGTCGAGAACCGCTCGAAAAAGCCCTCGGTCCCCGACGAGAACGCGCCGATGTTCCGGCCGGTTGTCAAAAGCGCGTGCATCAACAGATGCTGTTCCGCGATGACTTTCACGAACCACCGATCGTCGACCACACAGGGAACCGAAAGCCAGTTGTCGGCGTCGAGACACTCGAACGCCGCCGAAGACCCCCCGAACCGGCGAGTGACTTCCTCGGCGATACTCGCCAGCCGTGGCTCCGGAACGCTCGCTCGAAGAAGCCGTCGGATAGCCATACAGTTCGGTTAGTGTTCCCGGTGGTATAAACTGTGTTCTCCGGATCGCCTCTTCAGTCGTCGGATTCGACGACACCGGGATCGCTCGTCCCCCCGCTTATTTCGGGTCGGATAACGTCTCTATCCGTCGATTCGCCCTCGATATCGTAGGGATACTCGCCGGTGACACAGCCGAGACAGAGATCCGCTCGGCTCGAATCGAGCGCCTCGGCGATGGCGTCGATCGACAGGTACGCGAGCGAGTCGGCCGCGATCTCCTCGCGGATCGCGTCCGTATCGCGGCCGGCGGCGATGAGTTCCTCGCGGGACGCCATATCGATCCCCATATAACAGGGTGCGACGATCGGCGGGGCCCCGATTCGCATGTGAACCGCTTCGGCGCCGACGTCCCGCAACAGCTCGACGAGCTGTGTCGATGTCGTCCCGCGGACGATCGAGTCGTCGATGACGGTGACGGTCTCTCCCTCGACGACGTCTCTGATCGGGTTGAGTTTCAGTCGGACCGCGCGCTCGCGGGCGTCCTGTGTCGGCATGATGAACGTCCGGCCGACGTATCGGTTCTTCATCAACCCCTCGGCGAAGGAGACGTCCGCCCCATCGGCCTGTGCGGCCTCCGCGTAGCCGGAGGCGAAGGCGCGTCCCGAGTCCGGAACCGGGAGAACGACGTCGCTTTCGACGCCCGATTCGGCCCACAGCTGTCGGCCCAGTTCCCGTCTGATGTCGTAGACGAGGCTCCCGTCGATCCGCGAATCGGGTCTGGCGAAGTAGACGTGTTCGAAAAAGCAGTGGGCGGTGTTCTCGCGGTCGACCAACTGATAGGAGTCGAACCCCGTGCCGCCGTCCTCGAGGACGACGAGTTCGCCGGGACGGACGTCCCGGACGAGTTCGCCGTCGAGGACGTCTATCGCCGCCGACTCGGAGGCGAGTATGTAGCCGTCGTCGAGTTCTCCGATACAGAGCGGTCGGTTGCCCTGTGGGTCCCGGACCCCGAGGACCGTGTCGTCGTGGGCGATCGTCAGCGAGTAGGAGCCGTGGATCCGGTTCATCGTCCGCTTGACGGCCCGGATCAGATCCGCCTCGAGCAGGTTCCGGGCGAGTTCGTGGGCGATGACCTCGGTGTCGCCGTCGCTAGTGAAGGCGTGGCCGCTCGCGGCGAGCTCCTCGCGCAACTCGGCGGTGTTGACGAGGTTGCCGTTGTGGCTCAACCCGAGCGAGCCGGATTTGAACGACACCGAGAACGGCTGCGCACAGCAGGAGTTGACGCTTCCGGCCGTCGGATAGCGGACGTGTCCGATCCCGTTCGGCCCTTTCAGACCGTCGAGGTCACCGGGTTCGAAGGCGTCGCCGACCAGTCCCATCTCGACGTGGCTGTGCTGTTGGAACCCGTCGTGGGTGACGATGCCGGCGGATTCCTGCCCGCGGTGTTGCAGCGCATAAAGCGCGTAGTACAGCGGTCGTGCGGCGTCCCGCTCGTCGAGTGAGACGCCGACTACGCCGCATTTCTCAGTCGGCTCGTCGGAATGCCGCCCGTCTGGCATACACGTCCATGGAACGTCCAACGACAAAAACCCACTCCATCGTGCGTGCTCGTGCGTCTTTCTCGCACAGATATATACACGGATATGTATATGTTCGTGGGATGTCAAGACATACCGTCAGCAGACGACGGCTTTCGGTCCGGTGGGCCCGACGGTTCGATCGCGTCGCTGTTGAAACCTCGAAAGCCGATGGAAAAGGAACTATTCGCCCTGTTTGGACTGCCAGGCGTAGTCGCGTCGTTTGGCGGTTTTGCCGAACCCACAGGACGCACAGACCTTCTTTCGGCTGTGGTATGACTTCTCGCCGCAGCGTCGACATTTGACGTGCGTCGTTTTGTTCTTCTTCCCCTGGCTCGGAGTCCCGGCGCCGGTCATGGTTGTATAGAGACGACGTTATCGCCGCGGATAATCGTTACGTTGTCTCCCTCGCCCAAAACGAGGTTCATGTGCTGGTCGTACCCGGTGAGGACGCCCTCCTCGGTCGCTTCGCCTTTGAGCGTAACGAGAACTTCCTCGCCGAGCGTCTCCTCGAGAACGTCGAGCGGACGGCTTGTCATACCGGAAAGGCGCGCGGGCACCTGATAAACGCACCGGCATGCGGCGACGGTTCACCGGTGGAACCGCTCTCTCAACGGAGGATTCCGCTTTCGAACGGCGTGAACTCCCCGGCGTCCGCGAGGAAGGCAGCGAGGAGCTCCACGCTCGCCTCGAGGTCGTCAAGGTCGACGACTTCGACGGGCGTGTGCATATACCGGTTCGGGATCCCGAGGTTGAGCGCGGGCGTCCCGCCGCCGGCGGTATAAAACGTGTCGGCGTCCGTTCCGGTATGGGTTCCGGCGGCCGCGAGTTGTACGTCGATCCCTTCCTCCGAGCCGACCGTTCGAAGCGCCTCGACGAGTTTCGGGTGGTTCGCGCTGCCGCGGGCGACGACCGGGCCACCGCCGAGTTCGATATCGCTTCCCTTATCGCCCGGCGACGAGGGTCCGTCGGTCGCGTGAGTGACGTCCACGGCAACGACGGCGTCGGGATCGAGATCGAACCCGACCATCTCCGCCCCCTTGAGACCGACCTCCTCTTGGACGGTCGAGACAGCACAGACGGTCGCGCCGGGGTCGGTATCGACCGCGCGCCGGAACGCTTCGGCCGCCGTCCAGATCCCGACTCGATTGTCCATACCCCTGGCCGCCAGGCGCTCGTCATCGAGATCGCTCACCCGCGTCCGCAGCGTCACCGGATCGCCGACGTCGACGAGCGCTTCGGCCGTTTCGCCGTCCTCGACGCCGATGTCGACGTGCTGTTCGGTGATATCGTCGTACTCCTCCTTCGAGGGGTCGCGGAGGTGGATCGCGACCTGACCGATGACGCCCGGAACCGATCCGTCGCCGGTGTGGACCGTGACGTGTTGTCCCCGGGTTACCGTCCGGTCGGAGCCACCGATCCGGGACAGCTTCAGAAAGCCGTCGTCGGTGACGTCCCGGACCATCAGTCCGATCTCGTCGCCGTGGCCGGCGACCGCAATGGTCGGCGCACCGTCGCGCCCTTCGGAAACTGCAACCGCGTTGCCGTAGGCATCGACGCGGATCTCGTCGGCGTGCGGTTCGACGTACTCGAGCCAGCGCCGTTGGCCGTCCGACTCGAATCCCGACGGCGTCGATCGCGCGAGCAGATCGTCGAGAAACGCCCGCTGTTCGGTATCCATGTTGGGCTTCCGGTCGTCGGCTCACATTAACCTCCCGACAACGCGTCGACACTCGCCGGGCGGGTATCCCCGACGGTGCGTATAAGTTTCTTCCCCACAAAGGAGGGGTATGGTCGAACTCACTTTTCTCGAACTTCACTTCGAGGACGCCAACCTGACCGCGAACGCACCCTACAGCCACGGCGAAAAGGACGTCGTCGCCGGCGAAGAGATGCCCGAGGAGGACTCGAATTCGAAGAGAGGGGCGCTCTTTGCGCTCCTCGTCGGTCTGGTCTTTTCGGTCGCCGTCGCCTACATCGTCCGAGAGAAGGCGTTCGGTGACGGTTCGGATGACGGAGAGTCCGCTCTCGAAATCGAGACCTGAGCCGGTCGATCACCGTTACCTGCCTTTTTATTTTCACGGGGCGTATCGAAAGCGTATGCCACCGGAGTATCTCAAAGAGGCCGAAGGGGCGTCCCTCGAAATCCCACAGGACGTCACCGAATCCGTCCGGGAGATAATCGACACGGTCCGTGAGGACGGAGATGAAGGAGTCCGAGCACTCACGCGGAGGTTCGACGAGGTAGATCGCGAAGCGCTTCGGGTCAGCCAAGCGGAGATCGAGCGGGCGGCGGAGGATCTGACCGAAGCCGAACGGCGCACGATCGACAACACCATCGAGAACGTGCGACGGTTCCACGAATCGCAGTTCGAGCATCTCAACGGGTTCGAGGGGGAGTTCGGGGACGGGATCAGACTCGGGACGCGGCTGGTTCCCGTCGACAGGGCCGGGGTGTACGTTCCCGGCGGCCGCAAACCGCTCGTGGCGGCGCCCGCGATGACGATCGTTCCCGCGGTTATCGCGGGCGTCGACGAGGTCATCGCCTGTGCGCCACCCGGAACCGACGGCGGCGTGCAGTCCGCACAGCTGTACGCGATGGACCGGGCCGGAGCGGACGATATCTACGTCGCCGGCGGCGCACAGGCCATCGCCGCGATGGCGTACGGGACGGAGACGATCCCGAGCGTCGACAAGGTGACCGGTCCGGGCAACGTCTTCGTTATCGAGGCCAAACGACAGGCGTACGGACACGTGGGTATCGATTTCCTCGCCGGTCCGACCGAGGTCCTGATCGTCGCCGACGACACGGCCGATCCGGAACTCGTCGCGACGGATCTGTTGGCTCAGGCCGAGCACGATCCACGGTCGCGAGCCGCGCTGATCACGACCGATCGCGAGACGGCGACCGCGACGATGGACGCGGTCGACGAGCAGATACCGACGCTTCGGACGAGCGATATCGCGTCAAAATCGTGGAGCGAAAACGGCGAAGTGATCGCCGTGGAGGACCACGAGAAAGCCACCGACGTCGCGAACGAGTGGGCTCCCGAACACATACAGCTCATGACGGCGAACCCCAGGGACCTCCTCTCGGAGCTGACGAACTACGGCTCCGCGTTCCTCGGTCACCACGCCCCGGTCGTCTTCGGTGATAAGGCCGTCGGAACCAACCACACCCTCCCGACGCTCGAAGTCGCTCGCTACAGCGGCGGGATCAGCGTCGCGACGTATCTCAAAACGTTGACCCATCAGGAACTGACGGCGGAGGGGGCCGACAGAATCGCGCCGTGGGCGGCGAAGATCTGTGAGATGGAGGGGACACACGCCCACCAGATCTCCGCGGAGAGACGGATCAGCTCCGCGGCCGGACGGGAGCTGGCCGACGAGTTACAGCTCGATCCCGGCGGCGGTATCGACCGACCGGAAGAGTAATGCCGACAAGCGGGACCGCGCTCGTCACCGGCGAGGGTGTCGTTCCCAGAAGAGCTTTGTCCTACGATCGGCTAACGATACTGTGAGTCTCTTTCGTGCTGCCCTCGCCGTCGCCGATTCAGAGGGCGAAGGCCCCGTCGACTGGAACGCGGTCGGAACCGCCGCCCGTGCAGCGACCGATCCCGGAGATCTGACGCTGTCGGCGGCCGACCGGGACGGCTACGCCGACGACGTCGCCGACGCCCGCGACGGGATCCGAGCCGCGTCCGGTGTCGATTTCGATATCCCCGGGACGGTCCAGGTACAGAACCGCCACCACTGGATCGACGCGAACGTCGAGACGTTTCGCCGGCTACTCGGTCCGCTCGAGGAACAGGCGATGCTCGTCCCATCGATCGCCCGCACCGCCAACAGCGGCTCGATGGCCGTTACGCTCGGCTTTCTCGCCAACAACGTCCTCGGGCAGTACGATCCGCTGTTGCTCGGCGAGGGCGATCACGAACTCTACTTCCTGCACCCGAACATCGTCTCGATCGCCGACACGCTCGACGTCGAATTCGATCGGTTCCGTCGCTGGATCGCCTTCCACGAGGTCGCCCACGCCGCAGAGTTCGGCACCGCACCGTGGCTCTCCGGGCATCTGGAACGCTGTATGGAGGAGGCCGTCGCCGAGTTGGCCGCGGGCCGATTCGACCGAAGCGCGCTCGCCGAACTCGATACGACGATGACGGCCGTCGAGGGGTACGCCGAACTGGTAATGGACCGGGCCTTCGACGGAGAGTACGCGGACCTGCGGCGGAAGCTCGACGATCGGCGGCGGAACGTCGGCCCGGTCTCGCGGATCGTCCGGCGGTTGCTCGGCTTCGGGATGAAGCGCCGGCAGTACGAGCGCGGGAAGGCCTTTTTCGATGCGGTCGCCGACGAGCGAGGCGTCGCCGGCGCCGCGGTCGTCTGGGAAGCGCCGGAGAAACTGCCGAGCAACGACGAGCTGGACGACCCCCGGAGATGGCTCGATCGGGTCGGCTGATGCGGTTCCGCGGTGAGATGACTCGAGGACGGACGTGACGGGATTCGAACCCGCGATCTAGAGGTTAGGAACCTCTCGCCTTGATCCGCTAGGCCACACGTCCACTCCGTGGATCACACGCAAAAGTCCCGTTCCGTCGCTGACGACGCCGCGAGGTCAGAACGTTCAGACGTCTCCAGCGTCGTTTATTTATCCGTCTCTTCTTCGGTTTCGGCGTCCGCGATTTCGACGCCGTCGTCCTCCGCGTCCGCATCGTCCTCCGCGTCGGATTCGGATTCGACGTCGGGATCGGTTTCATCGGCCGGTTCGGCCGGGTCGACCGCCTCCGTCTCATCGTCTTCCGCCTCTTCCGTTTCCGCGCTCACACCGTCACGCATCTCTTCGAGTTCCTGTTCGACTTCCTCGCGACCCTTCTGGAACTCACCCATCGCCTCGCCGGTCGAGCGGGCCAGCTTCGGGATCTTGTTCGCACCGAACAACAGCACGGCGATCAGCAGGATGACGAGCAGTTCAGGTCCACCGGGGATGCCGAACTGCAGCGGGGCTGTAAATACCATTGCTATCGGAAATTAGCCAAGTCTCGATTATAGGCTTTTTCCTCGACGGCGAGAAATATACGGTTGAACTCGGTTACGCTCCGGTCTGTTCGGGATCCCGATCGGTCTCGAGTTCGGCCTCGGCGTCGCTTTCGGACTCGACGTCCGGTGTCGAGTCCGGTTCTGCGGGTTCGGTGCCGCCCTCCCGGATCTCCTCGAGCTCGCCCTCGACCTCCTCACGTCCCTTTTTGAACTCCCCCGTCGCCGACCCCATCGAACGGGCCAGTTTCGGGAGTTTGCTCGCGCCGAACAGGAGGATCAAGACACCGGCGATCAACAACAGCTCCGGCGGACCGAGCCCACCGATGAACAGCAGCTTTGTCATACATCGTCGTTCGCGCGGGTACTTGTATGCCTTTCGCCCCGATCGGTGAAACGGTGTCGGAAACCGAAAACAACAGGGTGATCAAGGACGGTACTGTATTCATGGTCTCAGAAGGCGAGACGGCACCCGAGTTCACTGCACCGATGCGGACGCCGAACGGCGATATCACCGAGATCACGGTGTCGGAGGCGCTCTCCGACGGCCCGGTCGTGTTGGCCTTTTTCCCGGGCGCTTTCACCAGCGTCTGTACGGGGGAGATGCGGACGTTTCGCGACCGCCTCGACGATCTCAAAGAGACCGGGGCATCGCTGTACGGGGTCAGCATCGACTCCCCGTTCTCGCTCGGCGAGTTCGCCGAGCAGAACGACCTCACGTTCCCGCTCGTCAGCGATACCAACAAGGAGATCATCGACGCCTACGACGTCGTCATGGATTTCGACGACCTCGGTATCTCCGGAGTCGCGAAACGCTCCGTCTTCGTCATCGACGGGGACGGGACCGTCACCTACTCGTGGGTGTCGGACGATCCCGGCGTCGAACCGGACTACGACGAGGTCGAGACGGCGGCCGCGGACGCGGCCTGACCGGCTCCGAGAAACGACGGCGCGTTGTGGACACTTTTTTGAGACGGACGCACGCCGTAGGTGTATGAGTGATAGCACAGACGATGACGGCCGGTTACAGTACGATCCCGGCACCGATCACGCTTTCCCGGACGGTCCGGTCAACGACGTTCTCGAGCGGATCGACGCCGACGAGGAGATCGGGGCCTATCTGGAGGCACAGAACGTCAATCCCGTCTCCCGGATGGGGTACAACGATCACGGGTCAAAGCACGTCGAGATCGTCCGCGGCGCCGCGCTTCGGCTCTACGATCTGTTGAAATCGGGCGGCGTCGAGTTCAACGGCGCGCTCGGTCAGGGTCTCGAGGAAGCCGACGAAGCGGTCATCATCGCCCTCGCGGCGACGCTTCACGACGTCGGCCACGTCGTCCACCGCCACGACCACTCGTATTATTCGATCCCGCTCGCGGCCGATCTCCTCGATCGCTTCCTCGGGGAGATCGAGCGATACGACACCGCAGACACGGTTCGACTCAAAGGCGAGATTCTCCACGCGATCCTGTGTCACCACAGCACTGAGACACCGCTCACCGAGGAGGCCGGCGTCGTCCGACTCGCCGACGCCTTGGACATGGAGCGCGGTCGGTCACGCATCCCCTACGAACGCGGGCGACGGGGAATCAACACGCTATCGAGTCAGGCGATCCGCCGGGTGTCGCTTCGTCCCGGCGAAAAGACGGCCGTGATGGTCGAAATCGAGATGACCGATGCGGTCGGGGTCTACCAGGTGGACGAACTCCTGAAGCACAAGCTAAACGGCTCCCGGCTGGAAGAGTACGTGAAAATCGTGGCCATCAACACGGGGACGAGCGGCGGAGAACTGGTCGAACGGATCGAGATGTAATCTCAGACGACGTTTCGATCGCCGCGAGTCGGCTATTCGAACCCGGTCCCAGAGAGGCTGTCTCCGTCACCGTCGACAGCGGCCTCACAGTCGAACACCGCCCGGATCGTGTTGTTCTCCTTCTCGTCGTGCATCGTCGGGTCCAGCGAGAAGACGCCGAACATATCACCCGACCGGATGCGCGCGGTGAAAACGTGTAAGAACCGGAACATCGTTCGGAGCTCCGTGTACATGAGCGACGTGGAAACGGACGCGAACCCGACGCGCGCTCGGACCGTTTCGTCCTCGCTGTCCCGGTCGAACAGCTTCGCGAACTCGAGGCTGATCCCCGTCAGATCACCCGGCGAGTTCAGCGTCCGGACCGGAACGCCTTCGATCTCGCTGTCGGCGTTCGTACAGTCGATGATACCGATCTGTTCGCGATCGGCTCCACGCCGCTCGAGTTCTTTGACGACGGTTTCCGCACCGGTGTTCGTCGTGATGACGATCGCCCGCTCCCCGTCCCTCGGTGCGACCGTGTCAAGCAGTCGCTGGTTCGTCACGGTCGACCCGCCGGTCAAAAGGAGGCTCACACCGTCGTCAAACGAGGTCGCCGAATCGATCCCATCGACTCGATAGCTCACCTCGGATCACCCGATGACCCGTCAGTACCGTCGGAATCCCCCTCGATGTCACGAACCATGGCGACGAACTCGTCGTCGTCCATGTCCGGGAGCGTGGTGTTGAGTTCGGACCTGAGCTCCTCGATCCGGGCTTGGAGTCCCTGAAAATCCTCGTTTTGATCCAGTTCCTCTTTCGGCTTCGAGGACCGGAGCGCGGCCTGTTTCGAGGAGAGGGCGTACAGCTCCTGTTCGATGTCGTCGAACTCCGTTCGGGAGAGCAGTCGCTGAATTGTCTCGAGTAGCTCCTCCCGTTCGACGGGCTTTGTCAGATAGTCGTCGAACCCCATACCGATCACATCGAAGTCCGGTTCGACCGCGGTCACCATCGCGACTTTGCATTTCGGGACGGCTTTCCGAAGCTCCCGTAACACCTCGTCGCCGCTCATTCCGGGCATCAGCCGATCGAGCAACGCGACATCGATCCCCTCCTCGAACTGCTCGATCGCTTCCTCACCACCGGTCGCGGTCAACACCTCGTAGTCGTCCTCCAGCCATCGGACGTATAGCTCGATGAGGGCTCGCTCGTCTTCGACGACGAGGACTGTCGGCTTTTGATCTCCGTCGGCCATTCTATATGTCACGTTTTGTGGGACTCTGTGATATGTATTCCGGGAATTTCTTCGGCTCGAATGGACGGTTCCCGACAGCCGTCGTCCCGAGACGTTATACAGAACAGTTTCACCTCGGTCTCGGAAGGTTCTAACCGACAGCGCGAGATGTCCGAGTATGGCTCGATTACCGGGGGTTGAGCCGTCCGATCAGGTGGTCTGTCACGTCGACATGGACTGCTTTTATGCGGCCTGCGAGCGGCTCCGCGAGCCCGATCTCGAATCGGAACCGATCGTCGTGGGGATGGGGTACGACCCGGGCGAAACACACGGCGCCGTCGCGACAGCGAGCTACGAGGCCCGCGAACACGGCATCGAGTCGGCGATGCCGATCTCGGAAGCGCTCGAGCGACTCCCTCGCCGGGAGGCGTCCGAGACGGCCGCCGAAGCAGGCGTCTATCGGCCGGTCGATATGACGTTTTACGAATCTGTCAGCGAGAGCGTAAAGGAGATCCTCGAGGATGCCGCCGGGACGGTCCGGAACGTCTCCATCGACGAGGCCTACCTCGATCTCGACGGGACCGACTGGAACGAGACACGGGCGTTCGGCGAGTCACTGAAGCGAGATATCCGATCGGCGGTCGGCGTCCCGGCGTCCGTCGGGATCGCCCCGGACATGACGACGGCCAAACTCGCTTCCGACGCCGAGAAACCCGACGGTTTAGTCGTGGTAAAGCCGGGGGACGTTCGTTCGTTTCTCGCGCCGATGTCGGTCGAATCCCTACACGGAGTCGGGCCGGTTACGGCCGACGCGCTCCGTGAGATGGGATTCAAAACCGCCGGCGAAATAGCCGAGGCCGACCGATCCGCGCTGGTTGACGCGTTCGGCGAGCGGGGACGAAATCTGTACGCACAGGCCCGAGGGGAAGACGGCCGGACGGTCGAGCCGAGAGGACGGCCAAAGAGCCTCTCGAGCGAATCAGCGTTCGTCGACGCCACGGACGATCCGGAACGGAAACGCCAGCGGATCCGAACGCTCGCGATGGAGGTCGCCGAGCGGGCGGCGGCGAGAGACGCCCTGTACAAGACGGTCGGGATCAAGGTCGTTCAACCGCCGTTCGACGTGAACACTCGGGCAAACTCTTTCTCGGGACCGGTCGACGACCCCGGACTGATCGAGACGACGGCGCTCGAGTTACTCGCCGAATTCGAGAGCGACTCGGTTCGAAAGCTCGGTGTCCGTCTGTCGAATCTCTCTTTCGACGAGCGCGAGCAGGCGACGATCGAGGCCTGGACCGATGAAGGCCGGACGGGGTCCGATCGGTTCGAGAAGTTGTGCTCGAAGGATGGACGGGGACGGGAGCAGACCGACCTGTCGCGGTTCTCCTGAGATCCCGGGATCGTCGGTACTCGAACGGCGGAGAGATACCCCTTGGTGTCTCTCTTCGGATGTATCGAACAGACGGAACGTGCCCCACGTCCGGTGTCGGCGTTCCGCGCGGCCGCCTCGACCGACCACCGGCGGTTCTCAGATCACGGAGGGTCTGGACGCGTGATCGGATATATACCTTCGCTGCACGCCATGTATTTCCGCGGTGGCGGATCGTCCGACGGTCGTCTGACTGAGAACTATGTGTTCCGGACGTCTGTCCACGGTTGATGGGCGAGGAAACGATCACGGTCGGACAGGTAAGTACCGGTGAGGACGCCGAGGAGACGATCGATCTCCCAGTCGTCGACGTCCTCACTGGACGCGGATTCGTAACCGGAAAGAGCGGAAGCGGGAAATCGAACTCCGCGAGCGTCGTCTGTGAGAAGCTGCTCGATAGCGGATACGGCATCCTCATCGTCGACATCGACGGCGAGTACTACGGGCTCAAAGAGGAGTACGAAATCCTCCACGTCGGTGCGGACGAGGAGTGCGATCTCCGCGTCGGCGTCGAACACGCCGGGAAGATCGCCGAACTCGCCTTAGAACAGAACGTACCGATCATTCTGGACGTGTCTTCGTTTCTCGACGAATCGAAGGCCCGCGAGCTCCTGACTGAAGTGACGAAGCAGCTCTTCGCCAAGGAAAAGAAGCTGAAACAGCCGTTTTTGATGCTCGTCGAGGAAGTCCACGAGTACATCCCGGAAGGCGGTGGCGTCGACGAGTGCGGTCGAATGTTGATCAAGGTCTCGAAACGCGGCCGGAAACACGGCCTCGGAATCGTCGGAATCAGCCAACGCCCGGCGGACGTCAAGAAGGATTTCATCACGCAGTGTGACTGGCTCCTCTGGCATCGGTTGACCTGGAACAACGACACGAAGGTCGTCGGTCGGATCCTCGGTAACGAGTACGCGGACATGATCGAGGAGATGGACGCGGGCGAGGGGTTCCTGATGACGGACTGGAACGAATCGATCCGGCGGATCCAGTTCGAGCGAAAGCGGACCTTCGACGCCGGGGCGACACCCGGGCTCGACGATTTCGAGCGGCCGGAGCTGAAAAGCGTCAGCGGCGATCTGGTCGACGAGCTACAGGAGATAAGCGACGAAAAAAGCCGCCGCGAGGACAGGATCGAAGAGTTAGAGCGGGAGTTACGCCGAAAGGAGGAGCGCATCACGGATCTCGAGCGACAGCTCTCGGAAGCGCAGGACCTCAAACGGATGGCCGATCGGTTCTCGCGGGCGATGATGGAGCAGGTCACCGGTCGGCCGCTCTCGGCGGCTCCGGGGCGACAGAGCGAACTCGCGGAGGCCGCCTCCCGGGAAATTCGTCGGGATCCCGAGCTCGAGGCCGAACTCGAAGCGGTCAAAAACGGCGAGCGCGAGCCGACACCGCCACCGGTTCCGGATGCCGGGGCGGAGTGGGAGTCGACGCGGGCGACGACGGAGGAGGAATCCGACGAGGGAACGGCCGACGGCGGGTCGGATCACCGGGGGTCGGAACCCGACCGCGAGGGTTCATCGAACGGGACAGTCTCGGCCGACGCCGAAATAGGGTCGGAGAGATCCCGAGAGACAGAGTCGACGGCGACTGAGACTCGCGACGGGCCTGTCTCCGAGCACCCGCCAGCGGACGCCCCACTCGTTTCCCGGCTTCGGCGTGAGATAGACGACCTCGACGAGATCGCGACCGAGATGCTCCGTCAGTATCGGGCACGCGGCCCCGCCTCACCCCAGGACATCCACGCAGCCGCCGGCGGTGCCGGCGACCGCGGTCCCGCGTACGCGAGAAATCGGACGCTCCGACAGCGGGGGCTGATCTCACACGTCGGCTGCGGACAGTACGATTACGCGCTGACGGAACTCGCTCGCGACGAGCTGACAGATCCGCTCAGGCCGGAGGACGGTCCGGACGAAGCGACGGTCGCCAACGTCGTTTCCTCCGTCGAGACCGCAGTTTCCGAGACGGAAAAACGGGACGACCGATCCGATTCGCCCCCGGAGACGACCGGTGGGGAAACGACGGTGGCGGCGACAGCCAAAGAGTGGCCGGAACTATAGTGGCTCGACCAGCGCTTCGAGCGCGGCTCTGGGATCGTCGGCTTTTGCGACGCCGGACGCGAGGAGGACGCCCTCCGCCCCGAGATCGGAGGCTGCAGTGAGATCCTCGCCGGTCGAGATTCCGGCTCCACAGAGAACCGGGACGTCCCCACCCGCCGCTTCGACCGAATCGGTGACGATATCGGGGTCGGCTTTCGAGACAGGCGTTCCGGTCCCGATGAGCTCGGGGGGCTCGACGGCGACCGCATCCGGCTTCAGGCTCGCTGCGGCGGCGATCTGTCTCGGATTGTTCGCACAGACGACCGTTTCCAGACCGGCGCGTTCCGCGGCGCGGATCCCGGCGTCGATCTCGGCCAACCGGAGACGCCGCTCGGAGTGATTGAGAAGCGTTCCCGTCGCCCCGGCACGGGCGAGCGATTCGGCGAGCGTGGATCCGGTGTGTGAGCCGTGCTCGACCGCCGAAACGTGCTGTGCCCAGGTCTCGACGCCGGTCTCGGCGACCGGGACGATATCGGCCGTCTGCGGTGCGACGGCGATCCTGACCCCGGTTTCGGCCGCCACGTCGGCCGCCATCGCCGCGATCTCGACCGGATCGCACGGATACGCTTTCAGGTTGAGCAAAACGAACATACCGGGAGCGCGTCTGCCAGAGAAAAATAGCTGTCTATCGTGACCGACACGAGTGATCACGTCGGCCGCTGTTTCGGGCGATCGGCTTCGCTCGCCCGCCTTCGAGGGGTTCTTACCCGTACCGACCGATAGAAACGCCATGGATCCGGTCGTGAGGCGCCGAACCCTGCTCGCAGCCGCCGGCGTAGCGCTCGCTGGCTGTATGGGCGACGACGAGGAGCCCGGCAGGGAGCCGATCCCGGACGAGGAGCGAGAGTCGCTGACGGGCTCTTGGCCGACGTTCGCCCGCGACGAGGCAAACACCGGGTACGCACCGGAGATCGACGGCCCCTACACGGAGATCGGCGAGGAATGGGTCTTCGAAACGGACGGCGATATCACTTCCAGCCCCTCGATCGCCGGAAACACGCTCTATATCGCCTCGACGGACGGATCGGTGTACGCTATCGATCCCTACGTCGGGGCCGAGATCTGGTCGTTCGAGACCGCCGGACCGATCACGTCGACGCCGGCTGTCGTCGACGGAACGGTGTACGTCGGCTCCGGCGACGACCATCTGTACGCGCTCGATGCGGCCGACGGAACTGAATCCTGGCGGTTCGACACCGACGGTCGGATCGGCGCCAGCCCGACCGTCGACGGGGATTCGGTGTACATCGGCTCCGTGAGCAACGCCGTGTTCGCCGTCGATCGATCGGACGGGGAACTGCGATGGCGGTTCGATACCGGCGCCTCCGTGCTCGGTGCCGCGGCACGCGACGGCGATCGCGTGTACGTCGGCTCCGGCGACCACAGCGTCTACGCACTCGATGCGGTCGACGGAACCGAACGCTGGTCGTTCCGGACCCGGGGGAACGTCGCCGGAGGGCCCGTCGTAACCGACGGGACGGTGTACTTCGGCAGCAGGGACAACCACGTCTACGCGCTCGACGTCGAGGGTGGCGATCAACGGTGGCGCTTCGACGTCAACGGACAGATACAGGGTAGCCCCGCGGTCACCGACGAAACGCTCTTCGTCGGATCGAGCGACGGGTCCCTCTATGCGGTCGAGTTGGACAGCGACGATCCGGACGGGCGATGGCGGTACAGAACGGGCGGCCCGATCACGGCGAGTCCGGCGGCGACGGCGACGAACGTTTTCGTCGCCTCGACGAGCGGCAACGTCTTCGCGATCCTCCCCGGAGACGGCGCCGACGTCTGGCGGTTCGAAACCGACGCGTCGATCCAGGAAGGGCCCGCAGTCTCCGAGGAATGGCTCTATTTCGGGACCGCCGACGGCGCAGTTCACGCCATCCGGTCCGGGTGACCGCTCGAGGACCGAAGCCGCCTCGTCGGCTATTCCGCGAGTACGTCGCCGATCGAGTCGCTCCACGCCAGCAGCTTCTCGTCGGCGTCGAACCGGGAGACGCACTGCACGCCGACAGGGAGCCCGTCGACGCGCCCCGAGGGGACCGTCACCGCCGGGAGGCCGACGTACGTCCACGGCAGGTTCATGATCGGGTCGCCGGTCGTGTCGATCCCCTCGGGCGCCGGTCCGGGAGCGCTGGGGGTGATCCAGACGTCGATATCGCGTTCGTCCATCCGGTCTTCTATGGCCGCCCGGAGTTCGAGTCGACCCCGTCTCCCGGCGCCGATCTCCGTCGCCGGGACCTCGAGCCCCTCGGTGATGAGTTCGGCCGTCTTCTCCCCGTATCGGTCGCCGTAGGCGTCGAACCACTCGTCCTGCACCATCGCCGTCTCCGCCGCGATCAGTCGGTTGTGGAGTTCGTTCACGCGCTCGATGTCGGCGAACGCCTCCGCGCGCCGGACGTCGTAGCCGGCCGCCTCCAGCGAGGAGACGTTCGCCTCGAAGCGCTCCAAGCCGACCTCGGTGGCCTGTTCGATGTACTCGTCGTCCGGGACGCCGAGCGTCGGAGGGCCGACCGACGCGTCCTCCCAACCGTCCACACAGACGTCGGCGGCGCGTTCCATTCCCGCGACGTCCTGCGTGAACAGCCCGACGTGATCGACCGATTCCGATACCGGCAACACGCCGCCGATCGGGATCCGACCGTAGCTGGGTTTGTACCCGACGATACCGCAGAAGGCGGCAGGGCGAATGACGGACCCGACCGTCTGTGAACCGAGCGCGAGCGGACACATCCCGGCGGCGACCGCGGCCGCCGACCCGCTGCTCGACCCGCCGGGCGTGTGGCCGGTGTCGTGGGGGTTCCGCGTCGGCCCGGGCTGGAAGTACGCCATCTCCGTCGTCACGGTCTTCCCGAGGACCAGGGCGCCGGCGTCCCGAAGCGCCGTCACGACCTCGGCCTGCGGGCCGACGATCTCGTCGCGCGGGACCTCGGAACCGGCCCGGGTCGGAAGCCCGTGGACGTGGAAGATGTCCTTGACCCCGACCGGGACGCCGTATAGGGGCGGGCGGTTCTCGGGGTTCGGATGCCGATCTTCGAGCGCTTCGGCCTCCGCCTTCAGTTGGGATCGCGGCTTCGGTCCGCCCACCCACGCCTCGATTTCGGCCTCCCGTTCGTCGATCCGTTCGTACCGCGACTCGAGATACGCCCGCACCGATCGGTCACCGCTCCGGAGCCGCGTGATCGCCTCGGCGAGTGGGGCTGGGTGTGTGGTCATTTTTTCGTCTGTCCGTACAACGGAGATCGTTATAATTCCGGTTGGTGATCGAACGAGTGGCCGTCAACGCAGCAACGGTGTCGTCCATCGTCAAGCTACTCTTTGTTTTATATGGCGCTTATTGTCCAATGGCGTCCGGTATTGAGTCGGCATCATCGGTTTAGCCGTGGATCCGGATCCGAGGTAACTCAACGAAGTTCGAAAGAGTAGCTGAATCCTTATATGGACGATTCGCGGCTGCTTGCTGAACCCGGTGGTAACCTATGACCATATCGCATCGATCCTCGTAACTGGGTGTAATGTAAGTCCTAACGAGCGTTTTCAATCGCTTGTGGGCTGTGCTTAGTGTCTGGCATGAGTTTTGTGACTGTGAAGCGAATCACTCTATTCGCGGGGACTCAGGTATCATATTTTATATATACACACTTATGATTGCGGTCTAACCGCTCGCCTGCTCTTGATCTGTACTGTTTGAGGTGAAATTATTTGTTGTTCAGCTGAGATGTTATAAATAGGATATACCATTCGTTGCTCTTCCGTAGAAGATTGTTGATACAGTTCGCCCAAGGAGTGGCGGAACAGAAACTGAATGCCTGACTACCTAACGACTGG
>CAZWZX010000026.1:0-18190 GCA_964638655.1 uncultured Natronomonas sp. | reverse complement strand
ACTGTCGTTGGGGGTGTCGGGTTCTACGATACGCCCGAGGTCCAAGCGCTCACGAACCTGCTTCGGGTACTCGGTGACCCACAGGATGACGTCTCCCTCTACGGTGTGCTTCGGTCGCCGTTGTTCGGATTCGCGGATGATCGCCTCGCACCGGCGGTCGCAGAGGCGGATTCAGTGTGGGAAGCGCTCGCCGAGGCGGACGACCCGCAGCTGTCGGACGCGTTCGATCTCCTCACGACGTGGCGGACCCTCAGCGGCTGTGCGACGCCGTCCGAAGATGGCGTCCTCCCGTGGAACCGCCTGCTGTCCCGGGTGATCGACGACACGGGGTATCTGGCGAGTGTGAGTGCTGATGAACGCGGTCGACAGGCCGTCGCGAACGTCGAGAAGTTCCGCGACCAGGTCCGTACTTGGAGCGAGAACGGTGTTCACACAGCTGCTGGGTTGCTCCACCGGATCGACCGCCAAGCCGAGATCGACCCTCGTGAGGGGGAGGCAGATATTCCGGGTGACACAGAGGGTGTCCGGATCATGACGATACATTCTGCGAAGGGACTCGAGTTCCCGATCGTCACCGTCCCCGATCTCGGGGGTGACCTCAACTTCGGCCGCTCCGTCGACGACCATGGCTACGTTCGACTCGTAGACGGAACTGATGACGCGCCGCCGGTGCCGGCTGTCGGTGGGCCGAATCCGGGCGATGCGTTCTCCATCGAGAAGACGGCCGTCCACGAGTACGCCGACCGACAGTCGCGTCCCCAAGAGCGGGCGGAGTCGAAACGTCTCCTCTACGTTGCGTGTACACGAACGCGGGATCACCTCCTTCTCTGCGGCACGCACGACATCGACGTCGACGATTCCGGGACAATCGAACTCGGCGAGCCAGCGGCCTTCGACGACGCAGACCGGTGGCGCGACTGGTTACAGCCGGCCCTCTTCGACGGAGCGCTCGTCGCCGAGGCGGTTCGTGACGGACAGGCCCGTGGTGAGATAGATGGAGCCAGCTATACTGTTCGCAGGCCGCCGCGCCCAGTAGACTGGTACACCGACGACGACCTTGTTGATTCAGCGCCGGAGATCTCGATTCCTTCACCGCCGTCGTTAGCGCCGGCGAAACGGATCGCGGCTACGACCCTCGTGAATGCGGTGGCGGATGCGTCTCCAGACGGTCACAGTTACTCTCAGCGTGAGGAGTCGGCCGGCCTGAGTCCAACGACGTTTGGGACGGTCGTCCACCGGATCAACGAACTTCGTCCACCGAGAGACGAGTGGACCACCCTGATCCGTCGTTTGAGTCAGATGGCTGGTGAGGAGCCGACAGAATCGGACCTCCGTGATGCTGTCAACCACGCTGCTGATGCAGTCGAATTTGTTGATCGCATCGAGTCCGATACCGAGCTTCAGGAGGTTTACGACGAGTACTCTGTTGTCGCTCGAATCGATGAGTCGCGGATTGTCGGTGATATTGACCGGCTGCTCGTCACGCCAGACGCATTCCACATAATCGACTACAAGACCAACGACCTCTCAGCTACGACATCGGATGAGCTCGCGGAACACTATCGACCGCAGATGCTCGCGTACGCTCTCGCCCTCCTCCAACATGACCGGAACCGTGACGTACGAGCTTCACTCCGGTTTACTGACGAGGGGATAGCGGAACGGTTCAATTGGGAGTCGGATCAGATGGTGGAAATTGAATCTGAACTTCGATCGATGATGGACTCGATCAAGTAGTCACACTGCTTTTTCGACAATCAGCTGTCCGCAGAAGAGGTTGTAGCCACGATCACTTGTCCTTCCCGCGGGCGGCGACGTGCCATAGTTCCTCGACGCGGTCGTCTCGAACGGCCGGAATCGTCTCCCGGAGGTTGACGGCACCGTAGAGGTTCGGAACGATGAACTCGAGTCGATCGCCGACCTCGATCGACGCTTCAGACTCACTCACGTCGACGTAGCCGTGTTCGGAGGACTTATCGAAGAACTCGATGTCGTCCCGATCTTTCGGGACGGGCAGCGGTGAGCCGAGAAACGAGACCGTTTTCGAGCCGACATCGACGATGGCCCGATCGGACGTCGGGCGAGCGATGACCGTCGTGTGGACCGTCATCCCGCAGTCGCCGGCCGAGACGGTCGGCGCGTGTTCGATCATCTCGACGTCGTTGAAGAGGTAGCGGCCGGGATCGATATCGGTCACGACGTCGGCTTCCGCGACGTACGGCGCCGTCGCGGTCGAACCGCTGATGACGCGGCCGGGGTCGATCCCGGCGTCCTCGAGCGCGTCGACGGTCATCTCCAGCTTTTCGACGACGTCCCGACAGCCGGCCTCGAATTCCGACTCGGTCTCGGCACCGTAGGTCACCTGTGAATCGTGGCCGAGGATCCCCGCGAGCTCGACGTTCGGTCGAGTCCGGACGTGTTCGGCGATCGCCCGGGCAGGGCCCCCCGGCTCGACCCCCATCCGTTCGAGCCCGGTGTCGATCTCGAGAATCACGTCGATTGTCGTGTCGTGTCGCCCGGCGGCATCGCACAGCGGATCGATGTTCCCGGGTCCGTCCACCGTCGTCGCGAACCGATCCGCTCGGTCGGCGATCCAACGGAGCCGATCGAGCTTTCGATCGTCGACGACCGGACAGACGACCAGGAGGTCCTCAAGCCCGTGTCGGACCATCACTTCGGCTTCGCTCAGCTTCTGACACATCAGGCCGCCGTCGAACGCACGCTGTTGCCGTCTCGCGAGCGCCGGGCTCTTGTGCGCTTTGGTATGCGAGCAGACGTCGACGTCGTGTCGTTCCGCGAGTTCCCGGACCGTCTCGATATTTTTGTCTAACACGTCCAGATCGGCGACGACGGCGGGGGTCGGGAGCTCCTCGACCGGCTGGCCCAACGTCGGCAGTGGGTCGGTGAACGATGGCTGTGGCATCTACCGAAGCGTGCGGAGAGCTCCCTTTATACCCTTTCGACGCGCGTTCGGATATCGCTCCCCGTTTCAAGCGACCGTCGCGAGCACCTCGATGAGTCGGGCTTCCGTCTCTCTGTCGGGCCCCTCGTCCCGTCCCGTTCGATCGGACTTCCCGTGGGCTTCGACCATCGCCGCGAGTGCCTCCTCCCGCGGCGTCGGCGCCCATCCGAGCGAACGGAGCTTCGTCGTCTCGAGCAGGTTCGGATACGACCGATACAGCGGGAACGATCCGAGCGAGAGATCGACTGCACCGAGCTCTCGATCGCTGGCGAACACCGGCTCGACGTCGGTTCCGCAGGCCTCCGCCAGCAGTTCGACCCACTCGCCGAGCGTCGGGACGTGTCCGTCACCGACGTTGTACGCCTCGCCCGGCGTTCCGCTCTCGACGACCGTCCGGATCGCGCTCGCGACGTCCCCGACGAAGGCGAGGTGTCCGAGGTTCGTCCCGTCGCCGGGAACGACGACTCGATCGTGGTTCCGGACCCGATCGATCCAGTAGCCGAACCGCCCGGCGTCGTCGTGAGGCCCGTACACGTCCGGCGGACGGACGGACATCGCGTTGACGCCGCGATCGGCGGCGGCGAACACCGCCCGATCGCCCTCGGCCTTCCGCTGGCCGTACGTTTCCGGGCCGTCGTCGGTCGCCGCCTCGACGGGACAGTCACGTAGGGGTGTCTCGCCCTCCCGCTTCGGAACCTGCTCGGCGGCGTAGACGTCCCCCGAGGAGACGTAGACGTACGCGTCAGTATCGGCGAAGATGTCGGTCGCGGCGTGGACGTGACGGGGTTTATCCGCGAGACAGTCGACGACGACGTCGGGCGAGAGATCGAGCCCCACGCGTCGGATATCGGCCTCGGTTCCGCGGTCGCCCTCGACGTGATCGACCCGCTCGCGATCCGGGAAGGGGTTCTCGTGGGAAGGGCGATCGAAGAGTGTGACCTCGTAGCCGGCCCCGAGAAACTCGGCGACGGTGTGACGGCCGACGGACCGAGCGCCGCCGATGACGAGTGCCTGATCGGGCATACGCACGTTCAGATGCCGACGGCGGAAAAGTATGTGAGTTGCGACCTCGCAAGCGTAGTGAAGCGAGTCCGGAGCCCCGACTAGCCGAACGCCGAGGCGCGGTCGCGATCCGAGGCGACCTCCAGCAGGGTTTCGGTCCCACGGCGATCGAAGCGCATCGGCCGGCGCCACCACGGGCCCTTCCCGGAATCGCTCGACAGTTCGGTGACGAGCCGGTTCGCGTCGACGCCCGCCGTCGCGCTCGAAAGCGGGACGGCGACGTCGTACAGTTCGGACCCATCGGGGTCGCCCTCCAGCAACACCATCGCGTCGAAGGGATCGCGCTTCAGGTGGGCGTTGTGCCGGAAACGGGAGCGTTCCCGTTCGGTGAGCCCGTCGGTACCGTCTATCGGATCGCTCGCGAGCCGGAACTGTCCGACGACGTAGGCGCCCCACTCCGGGGCGATCCACCCGGCGGGATCGTCCTCGGCTGTCGAAAGCGTCGCATAGAAGAAGACGTAATCGCCGGCCCCCAGTTCGAGAAGCGGGCGGGCCTTGACCCCGTGCGGGTCGCCGTAGGTGTAGGAACGACAGCCGTGAACGCCGTCGAACGTCGGATCGAGATGGACGGGTGTATCGGCGACCGATCCGACGTCGGTTTCGAGGTCGAGGTCCGCGTAAGTCGGCACAGTGACGTCGGGGCGTGTGGGTTCGGTTTCGGGGATCGGAACGTACTCGAAGCGCCCGTCGGCGAAGATCGGCCCCCGAAACCCCGGTTCGTTCGTGTTCGCGCCGACGTTGATGGCGACGCCCCGCATGCACTCACCAGTAGGAGTCGGGGTTTTCGAGCCACCGGCGGCTTCTCGCGCCCGCGAGAATTGTCACCGCCAAAACGACCCCGAGAAACGCCACGACGGCGAGCGAAGCCGTCACGTGCGGTCCGATCGAAAACGTCGTCGCGAACAGTTCGACGGTCGACCCGGCGCTCCAGAGAACGACGAGGATCACGAACGCGCCCGAGAGAAGCTTGACCCGGTCCATGGCAGAGGATCCGTTCGCCGGGATATAAATGTCACCGTCTCGGTCAGGCTTTCCTCGCCGGACGATGGTCCCCGGAAGCCGCTTTCGGAGCGCCGATATGTGACGAGCGCCAATGCGGTGTATGACCACCGTCGCCGTCCTGGCCGATCCGCCCCGATCGGGAAGCGTTCTCGGATCGCTCGTCGAGGAGACGCCGCTTTCACCGTCCGATGCCGCGGAACTGTACGAAGCGCTTTTGAAAGACACGGTTCTCGCGGCAGAGCGAAGCGGCGGCGAACTCCTCGTGAACTACCGGTCGGCCGACGCCGTGGAGGGTGACGCCGATCCGGAGGCCGAACTCAGGGACGTCCTCGCCGACGTCGTCGATGTCGATTCGGTCCGGTTCGAGGTACAACTCGGCGAGAGCTTCGCGGGACGGGCCGGAAACACGGCCACGCATCTGTTGAATGTCGAAGAGGTAGGTTCGGTCGGCATCGCCCGCCCGGAGGCGGCCCTCCTCGCCCGGACGGACATCGATAGCGCGGCGATGAAACTCCGCAGCTCGCCGGTCGTACTGGGACCGGCACCCGGCGGGCGGGTCGGCTACGCCGCCTTCGCCGAACCCATCGACTTCGCCAACTGCTATGCCCCGCCGGCCGTCGAAACGCTGACCGATCGGGCCCTCGATGCGGGGTTAGAGGTCGGTTTCACGGAGCAGAAGCCGTTCCTCGGGACCGCCGCGGATCTGGCAGACATCGTGGTCGCGGTCCGGACGCGCCGGCGAGCGGAGGCGGTCGTCCCCCCGTATCTATCGGCGTGGGTCGAACGGAGCGACCTCGTCGTTTCGGCCGATCGGAGCGGACTGACGGTTCGATAACCGTCCGAACTCACGGACCGTCGAATCCGATCGCCGTGTCCGAAAGAGAAATAACTGCCGAGAAATCGCGCGGTGAACGGAAGAAAGCGGGCCGGAGCCGAAGCGCGACCGTCACTGCGTGAGATTCGCAGCCGCTTCGGTCCGGAACGTCACGTAGACGTCGTGGCCCGATGGACAGCGGACCTGTCGCGTTTTCCTCCCGTGTTTCGGGTTCTGTTCGACCGGCGGTTCCTCCCCGACGGACTCGATCGTCGCATCGCGCGGCAGACCGATCCGACCGGTCTCGGCACAGACCGGGCAGGCGATTGTACCCATATATGAATATTTGGTATGGGGCAATAAATAAGTATGTCCGAAATGCGAATCTCGAGGCAAACGGGCGCCGCCCCTCGGACACATCGCCGGCGAAACCCGTTCGCCCGGCCGGATCCGCCGTCGGACACACCGACCGATATATACTTCGAGACGTGGAAGGGTGGGTATCTATGACCGCGGATACACTACTGAAAAACGGGACGGTGGTAACGGCGGACGGTATCATCGGTTCCGGGATGGGCGTCGCGATCCGCAACGAAACGATCGTCGCCGTCGGGTACGACGACGAACTCCCCGACGCCGACCGCGTCTACGACGTCGAGGGGCAGTGTATCGCCCCGGGAGTCGTCGACTGCCACGTTCACACACGAGAGCCGGGGGACGAACACCGCGAAGACTGGAAGCACGTGACCCGAGCCGCCGCGGCGGGCGGGGTCACCTCGTTGATCGCGATGCCGAACACCGACCCCGTGGTCGATCGCCCCGAGCGGCTGGAGCGCGTGTACGACATAATCGAATCGGACGCCGTCGTCGACGCCCAATCGTACGGACTCGTCGGTGCCGACAACGTCGATCAGCTCGAGCCGCTTTACGAGGCCGGCGCGGTCGGGTTCAAGTGCTTCCTCATGAGCGGGGGCGGAGGACAGTACGCGTGGGGAAGCCCGAACGACGGCGAACTGCTGGAGGCGATGGAGGAGATCGCCTCCTTCGGCGCCCGCGTCGGGTTCCACGAGGAAAACGGCGAGATCGTGAACCACTTCAGCGAAAAGTACGAACGCGAGGGGAAGAACGACCCGATCTGGCACGCCCGGGCCGCCGGTCCGATCGCTGAGCAGGAAGCGATCTCCCGGATCTGTCTGTTCGCCGAACACACCGACTGTCCGGTCCATCTGTTCCACGAATCGTCCGGTTCGGGCGCCGAGATCGTCCGCCGCGCGAAGGACCGCGGTCTCGACGTCACCGCCGAGACGATGCCGCATTACCTCCAGTTGACGGTCGAGGACCTCGAACGGGTCGGGAGCGCCGGACGCGTCAACCCGCCGTTGCGGACCGAAGCCGAACGGGAGCTGCTCTTCGAGGTGGGCATCGAAGGCGGTGCGATCGACTGTCTGGCGACCGATCACGCGCCGTACACCGACGCCGAGAAGGGGATGGACGACCCCTTCCAGTCGACGTGGAACACGTCCTCGGGGTTCGTCGGCGTCGAAACGCAGGTTCCGGCGATGCTGACGCTCATCGACGAGGGGAGATTCACCTACGATCGGTGGATCCGGATGCACTGTCGCCGCCCCGCCGAGATCTGGGGGCTGGCGCCGGCGAAAGGGACGCTTCAGGTGGGGACCGACGCGGACCTGATGGTGTTCGATCCCGAGCGTCGCTGGACGCTCGATCGACACGATCTCCGGTCGAAATCGACGGTGACGCCCTACGACGGCGAAACCTTCACCGGAAAAGTCACAAAAACCCTCGTCCGTGGGGAGGTCGTCTTCGACGGCACCGAGGTCGTCGCCGAACCGGGCTACGGCGAAGTCATTCGGGCGTAGTCGGGCGGTTCCCGTCGCCTCAGCCGCGGTTCAGCGGAGTTCCGCGAACAGCGACGTCGCGTCCTCGAGCGCTTCGATACCGAGTATACGCTCTTCGATCGCGGTCACCACCGGCTCCGAAGCGACGTCACCGACCAGACGACGGAACTTCGAACGGACCTCCCCCTCGGTGAACGGTTTCTCGCCACCGCCGCGCGCGTTCAGAACCGTTCGGGAACGCTTCCTCCCGTCCTCGAACCGGATCTCGACTTCGGCACCCCAGTCGTCGTTTTCGGCCTTCCGGCGCTCGAACTCGTCGTCGACGACGACCTCGACGCGTTCGGCGAGAGCCCGAACGGACGGATCCGAACGGGTCCCCGCCTCGAAGGCGTCGACGCCGGAGGTGCCGCGACAGAGTTTCGCCGCGACCGCGTACGGAACGCTGAACTTCGCGCCGAGTCGGTTGTGCGGTCGGGTTCCGTCCAACATTCCGGCCGACTCGAACGATCTGACGACGATCCGGTCGATCGACTCCGGGTCGATCGGATCCGTTTCGGTCATCGCCTCGAGCGCGTCGAGCGGCGGATGGGTGTACCGACACGCCGCGTGCATCTTGAAGTAGCTCCCGTCGAGATAATACGACTCTTCGAGCGTCGCGAAACGCGCGGCGACGTCCTCGGTTTCGAGTTCCGTTTTCGCAGTCCGCGACAGGAGGTGCCGTCGGAGCGAGGAGTTCATCCCCGAGACGCCGCTGGCGGCCAACATCGCAGCCGTCAACCCGTGCTGACAGGTCATCCCAGTGTAGAAGTTCCGTACGGTCGCCCCCTCCATCGCCGCGGCCCAGTGGGTGCCGAGAAGTGGGTTGGCGGCGATCCGACACGCGTTCGCGTACTCGTCGGCGTCGAAACCGTGTAACGCTCCGGCGGCCACCGCCGCGCCGAAGGCGGCCCACAGCCCGTGGGGATGGAGGGACCCCGAGAGCGGGCGGTTGAGGTCTCCGACCCGCGCGCTGATCTCGTACGATAACACCAGCGCCTCGAGCAGCTCCGTCCCGGTGGCCCCGACCGACTCGGCGACCGCGACCGCCGGCGGAACGGTGTGGACGCCCATATGGCCCGATCGCTGGTTCCCCTCGTCGAGTTCGAGGGTCGTCGCTCCGGCGGCGTTTGCGACTGTCGCCGCCAACACGGAGCCCCCGTCTCCGGTCGCGAAGACCGTACTTCGACCGTCCCCGAAAAGGCCCATCTCCGTTCCCGTGTCGACGGCTGTCCCGATGTAGTCCGTGCTCGAGCCGTAGATACTCACGCCCACCGTGTCCAACAACACGAGTTTGGCCCGGCGCCGAATATCCTCCGGAACCGTCCCGAGATCGAAGCCGGCGGCGTAGGCGCCGATCGCCGACTCGATGTCGTCTCCCTTCGGCTGTTTCGGGTGAAATTTTTGCGTCATCCGTCCGGATTACAGCTCCTCCGCCGTGTTCCCTTTCTTCCCCTCGTACCCCTCACTCGCCGGCGTGAACGGAAGTTCGGTCCCGGATCCCTTTTCGACGGCTTTCTCGTACGCGAGCGCCGCGCTGGCGACCGTTTCGAGCGCCGTTCCGCCGCTGTCGAAGATCGTGATCTCGTCCCGATCGGTTCGCCCCGGGACCGTCCCGGCGAGGACGTCGCCGAGTTCACCGTGGATGTGATCGTCGTCGACGAGCCCTTCCTCGCGAGCGAGCAGGAACGATCCCGCGTCCTGAAAGGCCCGCTCGCGGAGGTCAGGAACGTACGTCGCATCACGGACGACCTGTCCGGGGAGTTCGCGCTTTTGTGGATCGTACTGACCGATCGCGTTGATGTGTGTCCCGGGTCGGAGTTGATCCGCCTCGAACACCGGGGTCGATGCGGTCGTGGCGGTGACTATCACGTCGGCGACCGTGACCGCATCGGCGGGTGAACCGACGGCCTCGGCCTCGATACCGGTCTCTCTCTCCATCGCGGCCGCGAAGTTCTCGCGGTGTTCCGGGGTCGGCGAGTAGACGTACAGCTCTCGGAAATCTCTCACTTCGGCGGCGGCGAGGACCTGTCCGTACGCCTGCGCCCCACTTCCGAACACCGAGAGCACGCGTGCGTCCTCCCTGGCGAGCGCGTCGATACCGACCGCGCCGGCGGCGCCGGTCTTGTACGTGTTCAGCGCCGCCCCGTCGAGAAGCCCGATCGGCCGCCCGGACTCGGTGTCGAAAAGCGGCGTCATGAGCCACGCGTCCTCGTCGCCGAACCCGGCCGAGTAGGTGTACCCGCCCATGACCCCGGTCTCCGGGAGGATCGCGATGTAGCTGTTCAAAAGCCCCGGCGGGTCGTCGCTCTGTAGCGACGTTCGCGGGGCCGTCGGGGCTCCCTCACCGCGCTGACGGTACGCCCATCGGACCGCCTCGACGTGCTCGCCGACCGTCGCAGCGCCCGAGATATCCTCGTACGATAGGAAGGTACATCCCATAGCTACCCTGTCGGGTCCGTGGAACATAAAACGATAGACAGCGGTCCGGAAGTGCCTTCGGCTGTCGCGGGGACGGACGAACCCTCTCGGGGCCCCGAAACCGAACGCGGAGAACGATAGCTTCAACTTTTTCCGGCCCGGACGTCGTGATGTACCCGCAAGGACACCGGATCGAGCCGGCCGCGAGCGCCGATGGACCGGACCGTGCGGGGAACGCCGGACCGAAGCCGCCGTCTGGTGGGATGGCAGAGTGGACTATTGCGTCTGCCTTGAAAGCAGATGGCCTTTGGCCTCCTGGGTTCGAATCCCAGTCCCACCGTCGATACGTTTCCGAACGGCCGAACGTCCCGTCCGATCGCCGAACGGGTTGAACCGCTATTCGTCCGGCGCTGTCACGAGGTTCTCGAGTTCTTCGACCGACTCCGTTTCCTCCAGCGACCGCACGTTACCCGCGACGATCTCGGCGAGCCGGGGCCAATGCTTCGGCGAGTGGCCGGCGTTGTGCGGGGTGATGAGAACGTTCTCGAACGTCCAGAGCGGATGGTCGGCCGGCAGCGGCTCGGGATCGGTGACGTCGAGGGCGGCACCCCGGAGGAACTGCGATCTGATGGCGTCGACCAGCGCGTCGGTCTCGACGAGCTTTCCGCGACCGACGTTGATGAGGTAGGCGTCGGGACCGAGCGTCTCGAGGGCGGCCTCGTCGATCAACCTCCGGGTGGTTTCGGTGAGCGGCGTCGCGAGCACGAGATACTCCGTCTCCGCGAGGGCGTCGTGGAACGGATCCTCCTCGAAGCCGATGACTGTGTCCGCCGGGCCGCCTTTCGAGGGGGTGTATCGGACGCCGATCGTCTCGACGCCGAAACCCTCCAGCCGCTCGATGACTGCCCGCCCGATCGGCCCCTGACCGACGACCGTCACGGTGCTCCCTTCGAGTTCGTCCATCCGGAAGTGTCTCCACTCGCGTCGGCGCTTGCGCCTCCAGCCCTCGTGGAGCCGGCGGGCGAACATCAGAACCTGCCCGACGACGGTCTCGGCGATGTTCGGCGCGTGGATCCCCGAGGCGTTCGTGACGGCGACGCCGGAGCGCCCCAGTTCCGCCATCGGGAGGTGGCCGGTCCCGGCCCACGTACAGGCGAAGAGACGCAGCCGTTCGGTCTCGGAGAGCACGTCCGGATCGATCGAGACGCCGGTCACGACCGCCGCGTTCCCGATCAGTTCCCGCTCCTCCGAGGGCGTCGAGGCGACCCGGACCGAACGATCCGGCAGCCGTCGCCGCAGTTCTTCGGCGTACGGATCGACCGACAGCCCGTGTGCGCCTTTCCTGAGAACCAACACGTCGATCGGTGTCTCTGACATGGATCGACACACCGTACAGACAGCGGACGGATAACTGTTCGTACGACCGCTTGACCGGATTCGGTATCGCAGTGGTATCCGCCTTTCGGCGGCATGCGAATGCTTTCGAACCGATAGCCCCGTCTGAGGACGGAACGGCACCGTTCCGGGGAACGACTAAGTAATATCGGGGCGTATGTTCACATTAAGCATGGACCAACTCACCGCAACCGCCCTGATACTCGTCATTGCGCTCGGGTTCCACGCCCTCTTTGCGCTGTATTTCTATCGGCGGTACCTGCTCGGCGAAGACTCCGAGGAGGGATCACCGGAGAGGTTCGATGACGCCGATTCCCTCGTTACCCGACCCGAGGGGAGCGTAAACGACGAACCGAAGGGGCGATCGGAGATCCCGTGTCCGACCTGCGGCACCCCGAACGACCCGTCGTTTCAGTTCTGCTGTCACTGTGTCGCCGATCTGTCCGACGGGACAGCGACGCGGGACAGCGTCGGGAACCACTCGAGCAGTTGAGCAGTAACTCCGAGCCCCGCGTTCGTCACCGACGATAGCGACGGTTCGATGCCGGCGCGAGCGTGTCGGCGTCGGGGAACAGATACCAGACGAGCGCCGCGCCGACGACCGTCCCGCCGAGACCGGCAACCGCGATCGCCTCGATCGATCCACCGCTGTGGACGGCGGTGAGTCCGGCCGAAAGTCCGACGAGCAACGTCGCCGCGAGTTTCACCCGCCGCAGCGTCCGGTCCCGCTCGGCGTCCGAGATCGGATCGACCACTACTCGGTTCCCCCCGGCGTGGAGACGTGCATTCCGACGAACCGCCACGGAGTTGCCGGCCCGCGACCCTCCCACGGCGCGTCGGGTCGTCTTTCTAGGGTGCCACTCCAGCGCGTCTCGAACTCGTATCGCGTGTCGGTTTCGAGATCTCTCCAGGCCATGAACACGTCGTCGGAGAACCAGGCGTGGTCGGTTCGTTCGGTGACGACGAGTCGATCGCTCTCGATTCGCCACTCGGCCGTCGTTTCCGTCTGGGCCGTGAGGCCCTCGCCGATCTCGGCGTAGCCGGTCAGCCGCTCGCCGATACCGAACTTTACCGTCGTCTCCTCGGACGCGAAAAACGGAACGAGTGGATCACCCGCCCGGAGCGCGGCGTAGTAGGCACGGACGGTCGCCGCAGCGTTCATACACTGGGTTCCGTGCGAGGGATCTTACCGTTACTGGATGGGGAGCGTAACGGGGCCGACTTCAGACGAGCCGATCGACAACCGTCTCGCCGTCGACGACGAGGTTGTACGCCCCCTCGTCGTCGTTCCAGAGCACCAGAACGTTCTCGAAACGGAGCAACGCGCCGTAGGGGGCCGACTCGAGGTCGGCGTTGAGTGCAGATCGACGGGTCAACACGGCGTAGTGGTCGGTCCGTTCGGAGCCGTCGCTGATCTTGAAAAGCGGATTGCCGTCCGGTTCCGAGAGATCCGGCGACAGCTTCAGCGCGTCGATGTCGATCCGTTCGGTGACGTGACGCTCCGATTCCGCCATCTTCGCGACCCGAACCGGATCCGGATCGTACTCGATCGCGCGCTCGCCGTCGGTTCTGAGCAACAGATACGCGAACTGGACCGTCGTGTTGAGATAGGTTCCGTCCCCGGCTCCCGCGTCGTCGAGACGGCGCTGGAACGCCGGCGGTTCGATGTCGGGTTTCCGCGTGAACGTCCAGCCGCGATCCTCGGGGGATTCATCGGGCCACAGCCGAACTGTCGGCGAGTACACGGTGACGTCCGGGCGTCGATCGAGCACCGCCCGCTCGATCTTTCGGAGACGGGTCGCCGTTCGCTCTTCGGCGGGCGAAAGCGCGAGCAGCGTCCCGTCCGCCGAAAGCGATTTCAGATACCGCGTGACGGTTTCGGTCGGCGAGCCGAGCTCCGAGAGCACGTTCGCGAAGACGATCAGGTCGTACTCGCCGTCGGGTTCGAACGCCTCGGCGGTCTCGCGAACGACTGTCGACACGAACCCGCTTCGAGTCGTCCCGAGCATCGACTCGAGGATCCCGGCCGCCGCGCTCGGTTCGAGGGCGTCGTACTCGACGATCGTCTCCTCCGGAAGGTAATCACAGATTCCGAGGGCCGGCCCGCCCGTCCCGGCTCCGACCTCGAGGATCCGGAGCCGGCGGGACAACAGCCCGTCACGACCGGCTTCGTCGAGCGCGTACTGGATCGCCGCGTAGTAATCGGGGAGGTGATACAGCGCGTAGGCGAAGGCGGTCTCCTCGTCGTAGGTGACCGCTTCGTCGGCGAAGTACTCGGTTTTCAGTTCGTCGATCCGCGCCCGAAGTCGATCGCCCGCCTCGCTTTCGGGCCATCCAGCGCCGTATCGCTCGACGAGTAACTCCTCGAACCGTCGGGCGTACACCTCCGGGAACTCCGTGACGCCCTCGAACTCCGGGGTGATCGGCCCCTCCTCGATCGGGACGAACGTCCCGTCATCGCGCTCTCTGAGCCCGAGTTCGAACGCTCTCTCCCGGAGCGTCTGTCTGACGACCGCCGGGTGGGGCTGTCCCTCGACGTACTCGTAGATCTCCTCGGGATCGATCGGTCGCACGTTTCGGAGATACCGCGCCGTGTCGACGATCCCATCCCCGTCCGTCATTCGCCGGCCTCCTCGTAGAGATCGACGAACGTACCATGGTCGGCCGCCGCGATTTCCGCCGCAGCCTCCGCCACCGACGCGCTACCGTCAAACCGCGTCTGGATCTCCGCGTACACGTCGGGCGTATTGCCCGTCAGCCCCTCCGCGAGTTCCGAAAGCGGCTCCGAGAGCGCCGTCTGGAACCGCGAGTCGACGTCCTCCGCCACGAGCGCGTACGCGAGCACCGCCGTGTGCGCTTTCGCCTGTACGGTCTCCATGGCCCGATCGTGTTCCTCGACCGTCGTCTCGAAGACGTCGTTGCCGGACGCCTCGAGCGACGACCGGATTCGATCGATCGTTCTGCCCCCGCGGACGACCACGACCGGAACGTTTCCGGGAGCGTTCGACGCCGAAAAGAGGGGATGAAAGCTCGCACACGCCCTGTTTTCGCTTTCGACGTGGGTTTCCAGCGCCGCGACGGCGTCGCGCATCTCACCGCAGACGTCGACGACGGCCTCTCCGGCCCGTCTCGCGTGGGTCTCGATCGCCGCCGGAGTCGCGGACATCGGCACCGCGAGACAGACGACATCGAAGGTCTCCTCGGTGTCGAGGGGGACGGTCTCCGCCCGTCTTTGCTCCGCGGCCGCCTCGATTGCGATCTCGGGATCACGGTCGGCGAAGGCGATCCGGTCGGCACCGCTTTGGCCGGCGAACCACCGACCCATCTCTCCCGCCCCGACGACCAGCAGTTGCATACCCCCGGTTACTTCGGGGCGTTCAAAAGGTGTTCGCTCCCAACCTCTCGAGGAAACGGTCGTTCGGCTATCGGTTCACCGATCGATACGCAGTTCCTTTCCGTACTCCGTGAGGTTCTCGTGGCCGTCCTCGGTGACGACGACGAGGTCCTCGATCCGCACGCCGCCGACGGCGGGATCGTACAGCCCCGGTTCGATCGTCACCACGTTGCCGGCTTCGAGTTCGGTCTCCTGGCTTGAGACACGCGGGAACTCGTGAATATCGAGGCCGATCCCGTGGCCGGTGGTGTGGATGAACCCGGTTTCGGTTCGCTCGTCGGCCCGAAGCGTCGGGAGCCCGGCGCCCTCGTAGACGTCACAGACGGCGTCGTGGACGTCACTTGCGGGAATACCGGCCTCGATCGTTTCCAGGGCGGCCCGCTGTGCGTCGAGAGTGAGATCGTACCACTCCTCGATCGTTTCGGAGGGTTCGCCGACGCAGAACGTCCGCGTCAGATCGCCGTAGTATCCCGTCTCCTTCGATCGGGGGAAGATGTCGACGATGATCGACTCGCCGGCCTCGAGTGGGCCGGAACCGCGGTCGTGGGGATCGGCCGCGTCCGATCCGCACGCGACGATCGTATCATCGAGCGCGTAGCCGTTCCGGAGCAGATCGATCTCGATCGCCTGCTTGAGACGCTCCGAGGTGAGCACCTCGCCGTCGTAAACAAGTTCCCCATCGGCGATTGATGCTTCTCCAAGCAGTTCTTCGGCTCGAGCCATCGCCGTCTCGTTTGCCTGCTGTGCCGCTCGGATATGCTCGATTTCGGTCTCGGTCTTCGTGGCACGGATCGACTCCACGATACCGTCGGTGTCTGCACGAACTGTCACCTCAAGCTCCCGGAGCCCGTCGGCGGTCCCGAGCGGAAACGTCTCGGGAACCGCGACGCTCGTGGCGTCGTGCGCCGAGAGGAACGCTTCAAGTGTTCGGTGTTTGCCCGCTGTCGAGCCGTATTCCGCGACGTTCGCACGGTGATCGTAGTCGGCGTGTCGCTCGACGCTGTCGGCGCGGGCGGTCCGGTTCGCGCGACCGTACTCCAGCGCGGAGACCAACAGCCGCACCTCGCCGGTGTAGAGTGTCACGAACGGATCGGGTGCAGTGAACCCCGACAGATACCGCTGGTTGGCGTTCTCGCCGTCGGCCTCTATCAGATATCCGTCGACGCCTTTCCGTTCGAGATAGGCGTCGAGTTCGGAGAGATCCATACGGGAACACCGGACGGCGGACACATAGCCCTTACCCGAGCCGGCAGGCATTTGCTGCCGGCCCGCGAGACGGCGAACATGGACGTTCGGATCTTCCCGTCACGGGTTCGCGGTACCGCGCGGGCACCGCCATCGAAGAGTTACACGCACCGAGCCATCCTCGCGGCCGGCTACGCCGAGAGCGCGGTCGTCCGGGATCCCCTTTTCAGCGCCGATACGGCGGCGACGGCACGGGCGGTCGAAGCCTACGGCGGCGAAACGTCACAGACAGAGGACTCGTTCGAGGTGTCCGGCTTCGGCGGCGATCCCGAGACGCCGTCGGACGTCATCGACTGTGCGAACAGCGGCACGACGATGCGGCTGACGACCGCCACCGCCGGGCTCGTCGAGGGGCTCGCCGTTCTGACCGGTGATGGGTCGCTTCGGTCCCGCCCCCAGGGACCGCTTTTGGATGCTCTCGAAGGGCTGGAAGCACGGGCGGAATCGACGCGTCGGAACGGACAGGCACCGATCGTCGTCGGCGGCGGAATCGAGGGGGGTGAAACCGAAATCAGAGGGGACGTCTCATCGCAGTACATCACTGGCCTGTTGATGGCCGGCGCCGTCACCGAAGACGGGATCGAGATCGAACTCACGACCGAACTCAAATCGGCTCCCTACGTCGATATCACCCTGGAGGTACTGGAGGCATATGGCATCGAGGCGACGGTGCTGGGCGGCGACGGATCGGATATCAGATCGTCGGGGGCCGACGGGTTCGCCGTCGAGGGTGGCCAACGCTACGAGCCGGCCGGCGGCGAGTACCGCGTTCCGGGCGATTTCTCGTCGATGTCGTACCTGCTCGCGGCGGGGGCGCTCGCCGCCGAAGAGGGGCTCGTCGTCGAGGGCGCCCAACCGAGCGCACAGGGAGACGCCGCGATCGTTTCGGTTCTCGAATCGATGGGCGCAGATATCGAGTGGGACCGAACCGCGGGTCGGATCGAGGTCGAGAAGTCCCAGCTAGATGGCATCGACGTCGGCGTGGCTGATACCCCCGATCTACTCCCGACGATCGCGGTGCTTGGCGCCGCTGCCGGGGGAACGACCAGGATCACCGACTGTGCGCACGTTCGGCTGAAGGAGACCGACCGGGTCGCGGCCATGGCGTCGGAGCTCGGAAAGATGGGGATCGACGTCGACGAACACGAGGACGAACTCGTCGTCCACGGCGGTGATCTCGAGGGGGCATCGCTCGACGGACACGACGACCACCGAATCATCATGTCTCTGGCCGTCGCTGGGCTCGTCGCCGACGGCGACACGACGATCGCGGGTGCCGAAGACGTCGACGTTTCTTTTCCCTCGTTTTTCGATGTGCTCTCCGATGTCGGTGCTACTATCGAGAAGCTGTGAATCGTGATCGGAAATATTCCACATAACGGCCCGTACTCGTTAAACACGCCAGATTGGCTGTCCTTTTGGAGGCGGATGCAGGGTGGTGTTTTTGTATAGCAGCATATAGTTTATACGTCCCTGGACAAACAGCGAAACGGAGGATCGCAGCATTCAAGCGCACCAGATGATCCAAAGAGTCCGGGAAGTCACCGTCCATGATGCCGGTCGGGAAGCCGTTCGGACGGCTGGGAAACACCGGGCCTACGGCCCGCGACCGTCGATAGCCTCCCGAAGCGACCCCTGTATTCCGATAATCGAAGAGTATAGTTATCCCGATAGAGGTTGGCATTTACAGCCGACGTCCACTTCTGGGCCAACGACTCTTGTTGCAGGGGCGAACTAAAAGCCACGCCATCTGCCGTCTGCGAGCCGCGGGGGCCATCTGGATATCGGCTGACAACGGTATCGGCCAAGCGTGCAGTATTAGTCACCTATACCCGCCAAACCCACGCCAGTGGAGGCATCGTTTAATTACGTACCCCCACCCCGTATCGGATCAAAAGCCTCGATCCGCCGGATGGGACATCGTATGATTTGATTCGTATTCGAGTGACAGGGATACACTACCGCCGTACCGTCTCCCCGGTTCGTTTCGATCGCTCTTT
>CAZWZX010000025.1:0-18529 GCA_964638655.1 uncultured Natronomonas sp. | reverse complement strand
CGGAGCTTCGACGCCGCCGGCTGGATCCCCGGTCGGGACCTGGCGATCGATCGAAAGCTCCACCGGACCCGCGAGGAGGCCTACGAGAACGATCACGAGCGAGACGCGATGGCGGCGGCGCTTTTCGCTTTCGACGACCACGAGGACCAGTTCGAGCGGATCAGCGCGAAAGTTCCGCCCAACTTCGAGCGCGGGGAGGTGATCGCCCGCGTGGTCGCCGGCGAGGAAAGCGTCGAGACGGTCATCGACGCGATGGGTGACGACGACGAGGGGGACGACGGGACCGAAACGCACGATCCCCGCGAGTTGACGCAGGAGGAAAAGGAGATCAAACGGCTCAAGAACCAGGTCGAACGGCTCCGGTCACACGTCGACGAACTCGAAACGACCGTCGAGGAGAAGGACGAACGGATCGCGGAACTGGAATCGGAGCTCTCGGAAGCCCGACGCGAGGAGCGTCGGGACGCCAGAGAACGGCGAGAAGTGACGAGACTCGAGCGCGAAAACGATCGGCTCAAGCGGGAGCTCTCGGACGCCGAGTCGGAAAACGAGGCTCTCGAAGGGAAACTCGAGCGGCTCAAGGAACTGTGGAAGCTCGATCACTCGAACTTCGCCGACGTGGCGGAAAAAAAGAGCGGCCTCGTTCCCGTCAAACCGATCGAGCAGTTCACCACCGGCGCCATACAGCGGGCCGACGAATCATACGGGATCGCACCGGATGACGTCGTCTACCTGCGGGACGCCAGCGGTGCCGGCCGCCGGACCGCGGAACTGCTCGCCGAGTACGACCCCCGGGTCGTTCTCCGGACGGGACGACTCTCCGAACAGGCCGACGAGATCCTCTTCGAGCACGAGGTTCCCGTCGGGTCGGCCGACGACGTGACCATCCAGGAGGTCGACGAACTCGCCGTCGCTCGCGAGCGCGAAATCGAGGCGGTGATCGACGAGTGGCGCGAGCGCGCCGAGAAACGTCAACAGGAGCGAAAGCGGGCCCAGATCGACCAGCTGATAAGCGAACACCGCGCGCGGGACGAATTCGGATAGTCGGAACGTTCACGGCGCTCGCCCGGTCAGGTGGCGTATGAAACAGGCCATCGTCGCCAGGACGGATATCGGGATGGGGGACGGGAAGCTCGCCGCCCAGGTCGCACACGCTTCGTTGAGCGCCTACGAAAACGCCGGGGATTCGGCCCGAAACGAGTGGAAATCCGGCGGACAGAAGAAGATCGTTCTGAAGGGGAGCGGCGAAAAACAGCTCCAGCAGTTGGCCGACGAAGCCCGTCGTGAGGGACTTCCCTACGCGCTCGTCAGGGATGCAGGTCACACGCAACTGGAGCCGGGAACCGTGACGGCACTCGCCGTCGGACCGGGTGCGGAGAACGTCGTCGACAAGGTCACCGGCGATCTGAGCCTGTACTGACGCTAGAAACCGCGGGTGTACTGTCTCGGCACGGGCGCGTCGTGTCCGAGTTCCTCCGCGGCCCGGATCGCGAAGTACGGATCCCTGAGGTGCTCCCGACCGACGATCGCGAGATCGGCACGCCCGTTCCGCACGACCTCGTCGGCGCCCTCCGGCGTCGTGATCTTGCCGACGGCGCCGACCGGCGTCCCGCTCTCGGCCACGCGCTCGGCGTAGGGGACCTGATAATGCGGCCCCGCGTCGGGGAGCTGTTGGTCCGGATGGATCCCGCCCGAACTCACGTCGACGAGATCCACGCCGAGCGGCCCCAACTCGCCGGCGAGGCGGGCCGAATCCTCGACGGCCCACGATTCGCGACCCGGAAGCCAGTCGGTCGCAGAGATCCGGACGAAGACCGGCGTCCCCTCCGGCACCGCCTCACGGACCTCGGTAACGATCTCCCTGAGGAGTCGGGTTCGGTTCTCGAAGCTCCCGCCGTACTCGTCCTCGCGGGTGTTCGTCACCGGCGAGAGGAACTCGTGTAGGAGATAGCCGTGGGCGGCGTGGATCTCGAGGACGTCGAAGCCGACGTCGACGGCTCGGCGCGCCGCGTCGACGAACGCCTCGGTCACGCGATCGATGCCGTCCGCATCGAGCCGTTCGACTGACAGGGGTTCGTCGGCCGGCCAGGGATCGGCCGTCGGCCCGACGGGCGTCCAGCCCGAACCGTCGTGAACCGGTCCGCCGCCTTCGGAGGGTCGGTACGTCGAACCCTTTCGACCGGCGTGGGCGAGTTGGATCCCCGACGTTGCGCCCTGTGACTCGATGTATTCGGTGATCGGGCGAAGCGCCTCGGCGTGTTGGTCGCTCCAGATGCCCAGATCCTGCGGCGAGATGCGCCCGCGCGGCGTGACGGCGGTCGCCTCGGTCATCACGATGCCGGCACCGCCGCTCGCCCGGCTCCCGAGGTGAACGAGATGCCAGTCGGTCGCGAGGCCGTCCTCGTCCTCACAGGAGTACTGACACATCGGCGAGACGGTAACGCGATTTCGGGCGGTCACGCCCCGACACTCGAAGGGTGTAAAAAGATGCACACGCGGGTTTCTCGCCCGAGCGAAAAGACGTTTGGTATTCCGTCACGGCGGATCCGACCGTTCCGGCGGATCGCGATCAGGCGCCGAAATCATCGAGGCCGGTCTGTCGTTCCCCTCGCGGCCCGTTGCCGTCATTGGGATCCGATCCGGAACGGTCACGACCGCCCGAAAACGACGCCCGTCGGCGGATCCCCGGGTCCTCGAGCGCCTCTTTCGCCCGATCGGTGAGTCGGCCCCACACCTCCTGGGCCTCCCGTCTGCGCCGCTCGAAATCGACGATCGGGTACGGATAGTCCTCGCCGACCCTGACGCCGCAGTCGGCCTGTACCGACAGCGGCGCTTTCTCCGGTCGATCGAGGTGCTCGTCCGGGAACGGCTCCAGCTCCGGGACGTACTTCCGGACGAACTCGCCGTCGGGATCGTTCTCTCTGACCTGCTTTCGGGGGTTGTAGATGCGCAACGGGTGGACGCCGACCAACCCGGACTGCATCTGCCATTGCTGGTAGTTTATGCCGGGATCGGCGTCGATGAGATGCCGGTAGAACCAGTCCGCGCCGACCTTCCACCAACACCGGAGGATGTAGGTGTAGAACGTCGCACACATCGCCCGCATCCGGAAGTTTAGCCAGCCGGTTTCCCGCAGCGCACGCATGCTCGCGTCGACGAGCGGGAACCCCGTCTTTCCTGCCTTCCAGGCCTCGACGCGGTCCCGGTCGTGTGTCGAGCGGTTCATCCCATGGAAGACTGGATTGACCGCGTGTTTTGTCGCGTCCGGGTTGTCGGCGAGCTTCTGTGTGAAATGCCGGTTCCAGAACAGCCGCGATTCGAAAAGCTCCGCCGCCCGGCCGTCGGAAGCGTGTTCGTCGACGTACTGGTAGGCTTCCCGCAACGAGAGACAGCCGAACTTGAAGTAGGGGGAGAGATGCGATGTCCGTTCTTCGGCGGCTGCCGGCGGAGAAATACCGCCGATGTACTCGTCGCTGCGGTCGGTAAAGGTTTCCAACCGAGTTCTCGCCCGCCGGCAGCCGCCGCGGTGGAGCCGCCGCTTTTCAGAGTCGATTCCGTATTCCGATTCGATCTCCTCGATCGATACCTGCTCTCCCAACGGTCCACCCACGACCGTCGGTGGATCGTGGATGTCGCCGGAAAAGTACGCCTCGGCCTGTTGTTGCCACGCTTCCCGTGAGGGTCCCTCTCGAACGATACCGTCCTCGCCGAACATCGAGACCGCGTCCCAGCCTCCGATCGCCCCGTCGCGTTCGCGGGCGTACCCCGTTGTCGTCGTCGTGTTCAGATGAATACGGTCGACAATTCCCTCATCGAGCAGTTCACGGAGCACCGCCTTCGGATCGCCGTGACGGAGCGTAAGCTCCCCGCCGTGTTCGGTGTACGCGTCGTCCAGTTCCGCGAGTGATTCGTGCAGGAACTCGAGCCGGCCGTCACAGACGCGGCGGCTTCGGTAGAACCGGGGATCGAAAACGAAAAGCGGGACGGCTCGACCGTCCTCGGCTGCGGCGGCCAAAGCCGGGTTATCCCTGACACGAAGGTCGTCGCGATGCCAGACGAGGATCCGATCGGACACAGGTGAGCGTTCGACCCAACGGAATAAAAGCCTCCGACGATCGACCGGTACTCGGTCCACTCACCCGCCGGATGGAAGGACAAACGGCTTGTCCGCCGGCCACACAGCTACCGCATGCGCGAATCACACCCGCTCGAGGCCGAGGTCGGCATCGAGTACTACGCCTCGGAGACCGACGGCATCGGCGGTCGGCTGCGTGACCGACCCGAGGACTTCAGGGTCCGAGAACGGGAAGCGTTCGGTGCCGACCTCCGTCCGATCGACGCCGAGATCGGCTCCTATCCGCATCTCGTGTTCCGTGCGACGCTCCGGGAATGGGATACGAACGACTTCGCGTCGGCGCTCTCGAACAGCCTCGGCGTGAGCCGCGAGCGCGTCTCGTGGGCCGGCACGAAGGACAAACACGCGGTCACGACACAGCTGTTTTCGATCAAATATGGGGAGAACACGCTTCCTGAATTCGACGGCGCCGAGATCGAAGCGCTCGGCCGTGCCGGCCGTCCGGTGCTTTTCGGCGATCTGATCGGTAACGAGTTCGAACTCGTCGTTCGGGATCCGGTCCGCCCGGACAACGCCGAACCGATCGCCGAGGAGCTACGAACCTTCGGGGGTGGCGAAACCGCTGCGGTCCCGAACTACTTCGGCCACCAGCGGTTCGGCTCGAAGCGGCCGATCACCCACCGGGTTGGTCTCGCCATCCTCGATGGTGACTGGGAGCGGGCGGCCCTCCGGTACGTCTGTGAGGCGAGCGATCGCGAGCCGGAGCGAACCCGGACGGCCCGGGAACGGCTCGAAACGAGCCGCGAGTGGTCGGACGCGTCGGAGATCCTGCCGGGCGGGCTCAGATTCGAGCGGGCGATCGCCGGCCGGTTGGCGGAAAGCGATGATACACCCGGGGATCACCGGGCGGCACTCGAGCGACTACCGACGAACCTCCAGCGGATGTTCACAAACGCGGCCCAATCGTACGCGTTCAACCGGATCCTCTCGACCCGGCTACGGAGGGGGCTCCCGTTCGACCGGCCGGTTGCCGGCGACATCGTCTGTTTTGCTGACGACGACGGGCTCCCGGACCCTGACAGCACACAAACCGTCGAGGAAGGACAGATTCGGACGATCACCCGTCATTGCGAGCGCGATCGGGCGTTCGTCACCGCACCGCTGGTCGGAACCGACACGACGTTCGGGGGTGGTGAACCGGCCGAGATCACACATGAGGTGCTCTCCGCTCTCGGCCTCGAACGGTCGGATTTCGAGTTGCCGGGCGAGTTCGGGTCGGACGGCACGCGTCGGGCGATCCGCGTCTCGACCGACCTCGAACTCGACGCCGATCCGCTCACACTTCGGTTTGCGCTGCCGAAAGGGAGCTACGCGACCGTTTTCGCTCGCGAATTTCTGAAAACCGATCCGGACGATCTGAACTGAACCGTCGGCGATCGATCCCGGCGTGGCTCGCACCGGTTTTTAAATGGGCTCTATTTAATGGTTGGCTGTTGAGTACACTGAAACGACAACTTTCACGCGCAATAACGGCCGATAGCGGGCGATACGCCGGACGTTCATTGCGGAGCAAACGATGTCGATAGAGCCAGCACGCCAGCATCAACACGAACCGTCACACAGTGGTCCGGATTTCCTCCGGCTTCTGAACCAACAGGAAGCCGGTACCGTCGCGTCCGAGTACAGCGACGAGATCGTTTCGGCGCTTGAACTGGGAATCGAGAGGTCGACGGATATCGCCTGGATCCAGGGCCAGAGCTGTTCCGGCTGTACGATGTCGCTCCTGCAAAACGACGTGCCGGCGATCGAAGAGACGCTCTCGGAACTCCGAGAGCAGGTCAGCTTCCACTCGACGCTCATGGTCTCTGCCGGCGAAGCCGCGATGGATTCGCTGGGCGAGGGGCCGGACATCCTCATCGTTGAGGGTGCGATCCCGACCAAGATCCCGCGTGCGGCGACGCTCGGTGTCGACGAGGAAGGTAGACCGAAGCCGGTCCTCGATTGGGTTATCGAACTGGGCGAGCGCGCAGACATCGTTATCGCCGCCGGGAGCTGTGCAGCCTTCGGCGGGCTGCCAGCGGCAGGGCGGTACGACAGCGGTGACGTCGGCGAGAGCCCGACCGGTGCTCAGGGTGTACAGTTCGACGGCAGGGAAGCCGGCGGAATTTTCGGTCCGAGCTTTACCACCGATCGCGGGATGCCGGTCGTCAACATCGCCGGATGCCCGCTGTACGCAGAGCATCTCATCCTGACGCTCGCAACGGTTCTCAACGGCCACGGGATCGTCCTCGACGAGTACAATCGGCCGTTACCGCTCTTCGAGCCGCTGGTTCACGACGACTGCGAGCTCCGTGAGGAGTACGAATGCTTCGAGTTCGCCCCCGAACCCGGCGACGACGGCTGTCTGTACGACGTCGGCTGTGCCGGCGTCTACGCCCACTGTGATGGATCGATGCGGCTCCGAAACGGTGGGACGACTGTCTGTCGGAACGTCGGTGCGCCCTGCATCGGTTGCGTCGAGCCGGCCTTCTGGGACCGCTTCAGCCCTTTCTACGAGAATACTAGAGACGACGACGGTACAGGAAAGAAAGCGCCGCAGAAAACGGCGCTCCGGGGCGACTCCGGGTCGGACGGTGGCCTCGATATCGGGGCGATGCTTCCCGGGCCGTCGACGGGACCCGGGGGGCTCGCTCTCGCCTGCATGGCTGTCATCGTGCTTGCGCCGCTGTTACCCCTGGCGCCGTTGCTCTGGCTGTACAGCAGATACACCGACGATGAACCGGTCAGCTGGAACGCCGATCGATGACGAACTACTGAGCACGTATGCCAGAAATCGAGATCGACCCCACGACGCGCATCGAGGGACACCACAGCACGACGCTTACCGTCGAGGAGGGGCGGGTCGTTCGCGCTGAAAGTGAAATGAACATGTTCCGGGGGATCGAAAACATCGTTCTCGGACGGAGGCCGTCCGACGTGCCGCAGGTGACACAGATGGTCTGTGGTGTCTGTTTCACCTGTCACAGGCAGGCGTCGATCCTCGCGATCGAGGATGCGGCCCGACGGGCTGGCGTGTTCGGAGCCGTCCCCGAGAACGGTCGGTTGCTCCGAGACATCATGGAGGGGATGTTTCTCCTCTGGAACCACACGATCCACCTCTTTACGCTCGCCGGCCCGGACTACAGTGACTCGGTTGCCGACACCGGCTTCGACCGGCTCGACCCGGTCGACGGCGACGGCTACCGGACGGCTCTCGAACACCAGCGTCGCCTCTTGCAGGGCTTTTCGGAGTTCGGTGGGCGGGCACCCCATCCGCTCACCTACGCCCCGGGTGGCGTCGTCACGGACCCCGACCCCGAAACAATTGCGGAGGTCAGAGAGACGATCGCCGCACTCGATGAGTGGCTCGGCCCGACGGGAGCGCTCGAGGAAACGATCGAGCGGGCCCGCGATCGTGCGGGGCCGACCGACTCGGCGATGGGCCTGTACGACGTCTGCTCGGTGCTCGTTGGGGCCGCCGAAGCGGGTGCCGAAAGGTTCGGCGTCGGACCGGGGCGGTTCTACGCCAACGGCATGTTCTACGGGACTGGCGACGATTCGCTGGTGTTGCCGCCGGGGATCTACCGTGGGGGAAGGCTTACCCGGCCGACGCGCGAGGAACTCGTAGACGGTATCACTGAGGACGTCGGCTTCGCCTGGTACACCGACGACTCCGGCGGTTCGCCAGCCGACGCACCGCCGCCACAACCGGCCCCCGAGAAAGCGGACGCGTACTCGTGGGGGAAAGCCCCCCGGTTCGAGGGAGATTCGATGGAGACCGGACCTCTGGCGCGGTTGATCGCCGCGAAGCGTGACCCCGGAGATCTCAGAGCGACCTTCGGCGATGGCCCCCGGTCGTCGAACACGTTCAACCGGCTGGCGGCCCGCGTCCAGGAACTTCTGTTGGTCCGGGAGTACGTCCTCCAGTGGCTCGACGCGCTCGATCCAACCGGCGAGACAACCGCGAGCTGGGACGACGATTTCTCCGGACGCGGCGTCGGCTTCTGGGGTGCCTCCCGGGGTGCGCTTTCCCATTGGGTCGATATCGAGAACGGCGAAGTTACGGGCTATCAGCTCATCACGCCGACGACCTGGAACCTCGGCCCCCGTGACGACGAGGGCGATCCGAGCGTTTTCGAGGAGGCCGTCGAGGGGATCGAAGTGGCCGACGTTTCCGACCCGATCGACGTGATGCGGACGATCCGCTCGTTTGATCCGTGTCTCGGCTGTGGCGTCCACGTCCACGACGGGACGGAATCGTTCGAAACGACCGTCGAACCTCACGCCCCGGGTGGCGGATGATGACCGTCGTTGTCGGCGTCGGGAACCCGACAATGGGCGACGATGGCGTTGCCAGGAAAGTCATCCGGAAACTCGAGGGCACCTCTGACAAAAAACCGGACGCGACCTTCGTCGGCACGACGGCACTGCTCGCGCTGGAAGCTATGGACGGCGCGGGACGTGCCGTCGTCGTCGACGCCATCGACGCCGAGGGCCCGCCGGGAACGATCCACCGCGTCCGGCTGGACGACGAGGATTCCCCGGCCGAGGTGTTGATGCACGATTTCACGTTCGCCTCGGCGACCCGAAGCTGCGGGAGCGCGTACGACCTGCCGGACCACGTCGTCGTCGTCGGTGTCGTTCCGGCGGCGATCGAGCCGACGATCGGACTGAGCCCGACGATAGACCGGATCGTCCCGGATCTGGCGGCCGCGATCGAAGCCGAACGCCGCGGCGACCGACCGAAGGGTGGTGACCGATTCATGCAAGCGACCTGGTACTGTGTCGACTGCGAGGCCGAGATCGAGGCCGACGCGGTCGACGAACACGAACGAAAGGGGCATAGTGTCAGGGGGCGGCTCCGGCCGGAGCGGCTCCTCTCGCAGGATCCCTGGGAGGCCGGCGACGCCGCCGACGGAGGTGGTCGGTGATGTGTCTGGGGATCCCCGGCGAAGTCGAATCGATCGACGGCATCGAGGCGACGATCGATTTCGGCGGTGCGAAGAAGGACGTCCGCATCGACATCGTCGGAGCGGATATCGACGTCGGCGATTACGTCCTCACCCACGCCGGGTTCGCGATCCGGAAAATCCCCGAAGCGCAGGTCGAACGGACGATCGAACTGTACGAGTCTGCTATTGGTGATTCGGGGGGCTCTGCTCCGGGCGGTTCGGGCGAAGTCCCGAGTCCGCGGACTGCGACCGGCGACGGACGGGGTGATCGGGCGTGACTGCTACCGATCCAACCACCGAACCGGAGGATGGACTGACAGAACTCGAGTTCCGCGACCCCGACCGGGCGAGCGCTCTCCGGGATCGGCTCGAAGATCTCGTAGCGAGTCTCGATGATCCGGTTCGGATCGTCCACGTCTGTGGCACCCACGAGGAGACGATCGCCGAGTTCGGGATCAGGAGTATTCTGCCCGACGAACTCACCGTCGCGATGGGCCCCGGCTGTCCGGTCTGTGTCACCGACAGCGCCGAGATATCCGAAGCGGTTGCACTCGCTGAGGCAGGCCACACCGTCGTGACCTACGGTGATATGATTGACGTCCCCGGCCGGGACGGAAGCCTCGCCGACGCGAGGGACGCCGGCGCGGACGTCCGTGTCGTCTACAGTGCAGACGAGGCAGTCGTGATCGCCGAGGAGACTGAGGAGCAAGTCGTGTTCTTCGCCGTTGGGTTCGAGACGACGGCAGCACCGACCGCGAGCGTACTCCGTGCGGATCCGCCGTCGAACTTCTCGGTGCTCTCGGCACACAAGTACGTTCCGCCGGCGATGGATATTGTCGCCGCCCGGCCCGATACTCGGGTCGATGGATTTCTGGCAGCCGGCCACGCGGCGACGATCACCGGAACCGACGTTTACGAGCCGATCGCCCGAAACCATGAGATGCCAGTCGTCGTCGGTGGGTTCGAGCCGCTCGACGTGCTCTATGGGCTCGTCGAGCTGGTCGAAGCGATCGCCGAGGATTCGGCGACCGTCACGAACGCGTACCCTCGCTGTGTGAGCGAGACTGGTAACGCGGCCGCAACAGCCGCGCTTTGGGACGTCTTCGAGCGTGTCTCCGGCCAGTGGCGCGGCATCGCCGAGGTCCCCGGTGCAAACCTGTCGATTCGCCCGGAGTATGCGGAGTACGATGCGCTGGAGCGATTCGAAATCGATCTACCGGGTAGCGACGGCAGGCAAACCGACTGTCTCTGCGGCGATATCATGGCGGGACACGCGAGGCCGTCGGACTGTGAACTCTTCGGAACGGAGTGCACGCCGGGCGATCCGGTCGGGGCGTGCATGGTGAGCGACGAGGGACCGTGCCGAATCGCACGCGAGTTCGGAGGCGATCGGTCGCCATGACTGACGGAATCGAAAAGACGGTCGAGGAAGGCCAGCGGATCACCACCGCCCATGGGGCCGGTACCGAGCGCATGCGTGAACTGCTGTCGTCGTCCGTCGTTCCCCGATTCGGGACCGGCGAATTGGCTGGCGGAGTCGGGCTCGAGGCGCTGGACGATGGGTCGGTCCTGCCGGCCGGCGAGCACTCACTCGTCGTGACGACCGACACTCACGTCGTCGATCCACCGTTCTTCCCGGGTGGCGATATCGGTCGCGTGGCCGTCGCCGGAACGGTCAACGACCTCGCGGCGATGGGGACGACGGAGCCGGTCACGCTCACCTGTGGGCTCGTGGTCGAGGCCGGAACGCCGGTCACGGATATCGAGCGGGTGCTGGACTCGATGGCTGAAACTGCGTCGACGGCAGGAGTGCCGATCACGACCGGAGACACGAAGGTCCTACCGAGCGGCGATCTCGACGGCATCGTCGTCAACACGACCGGCGTCGGCCGGATCGAACACGGCAGTCAGCTTACTGTGGGTGGACTCTCCGCCGGCGATCGGATTCTCCTGACCGGGCCGGTGGGTGATCACGGCGTCGCGCTGCTCGCCGAACGCGAGTCGTTCGGTTTCGACGCCGATCTCGAAAGCGATGCCGCGCCGGTCAATGACCTCGTCGCGGCGGCGATGTCAACCGGGACGGTCACTGCGGCGACCGATCCGACACGCGGCGGATTGGCGACCGCGCTTAGCGAGTTTGCCGAGCACAGCGACGTTGGCATCCGTCTTGAGGAACGCACCGTCCCGATCGACCCAGCGACAGAGACGGTCGCCGACGTTCTCGGGCTCGATCCGATCAGGATCGCCTGTGAGGGACGGATGGTGCTTGGCGTTGAGGCTGCCGATGCAGAGGCTGTCCTCTCTGCGGTCCGTTCTGCTGGCGCGGACGGCGCCGAGTTGATCGGTGAGGCTGTCTCCGAACACGCTGGACGTGTTGTCGTCGATACCGGGATCGGCGAGCGGTATCTCACGGAACCGAGCGGCCAACCGCTCCCACGGATCTGCTAGTATGCACGAGATGACCGTCGCAAACCGACTTCTCGAAACCGCAGTCGATGCCGCCAGACAGCGTGGCGCCGACAGAATCGACTGTCTGACCATCGAACTCGGAACCGCGACTCATCTCGCCGCCGACCAGCTCCGGTTCTGTCTTGAGGCGATCGCCGACGAGACGATCGCTTCCGACGCGACTGTCGAGTTCGACCGGATCGAGCCGGCTGGAACCTGCGAGTGTGGCTGGTCCGGCCCGACCGGGTCGATCGACGGAGCTGTCGGGTGTGTTCCGTCGCTTCGCTGTCCGGACTGTGGCACCCGCCTGTCGCTGACTGCTGGCAAGGAGTGTCGTGTCAAAACTATCGATATCCCCGATCAAACGGCTCGAGAGCAATGAGATACGCACACGGCCGACCTGAACTGACGCTTCGAGAAGCGATCGATCGCTTGCTGGGTGACCTCCGCACCCATCGGTTCGGACACGGGACGGAGACAGCATCCGACGCTCACGCCGATGTCCTCGCGGCCATAGAGCAGGAGGCGGCGTCGATCCACGACCGGCTGGCTCACGAGAGCGACGTCTTCGCCGCCGAGTTCCTCGGTGCGACCGGAAGCGGGAAGACCGAAATCGTCGAGGTACTGTTAGATCGCCGATCGGAGGGACACAGGGCCGCTGTTATCGCCGGGGACGTCGCGGGTGACGACGACGCGCGCCGGTATCGAAAACACGGCGTCCGGGCTATCGACGTGACAACTGGTAAGGACTGCCATCTCGACCCGGAGCGCGTCGGAGAGGCGATCGACGAACTCGACCTCGAAGGCCTCGACACGCTTTTTATCGAGAACGTTGGGAACATGGTCTGTCCGGCGGATTTCCCGCTCGGGGCGACGCTCCGGGTCGTCGTCGTCAGTGTGACCGAGGGTGAGGACGTCGTCCGCAAGCACCCGATCCTCTTTCAGGCGTGTGACATCGCCGTCATCAACAAGACCGACATTGCAGACGCTGTCGGCACCGATGTCGAACGAATGCGGAGAGACGTCAGATCGATCGCGCCGGAAATCCCGGTACTCACCACGAGCGCGGCGACCGGTGACGGGATCGACGAACTCCAGGACAGACTCGAAGCACGACGCGGAAGCCACGACCACGGCACACGAGGCGATGGCCACTGAGCGCGACTGCAACCGTCAGGTCGATCGTACTGCCGTCTCAGTCATCGTAACCGGGACGGTCCAGGGTGTCGGATTCCGCCCGTTTGTCGCCCGAGTTGCGTCCGAGCACGGGCTTGCCGGTAGTGTTAAAAACACCGACGAAGGCGTTCATATTCGGCTCGAGGGCCCGCCGGCTGGCATAGAGCGCGCTCTCAAGACTATCCGTAACGACCCACCCCGGCTATCGCGGATCGAGACAGTCTCGGTCGATTCCGCCACTCCCCTTGGGGAATCTTCGTTCGATATCGGAGACTCGGCCGACGCCGAGGGGCAATCAGCCCTCGTCCCACCAGATACTGCCATCTGTTCGGCGTGCCTCGATGACATCCACGATGAGGGGTCGCGGTTCCACCGATACTGGGCGACCGCCTGCGTGAACTGCGGACCGCGGTTCTCGATCACCCATGGGCTCCCGTACGATCGGGAACGGACTGGCCTGAAGGCGTTTCCACCCTGTGGAGATTGCTCGTCCGAGTACGGGGATCCGACCGACCGTCGGTTTCACGCCCAGACGATCGCCTGTCCTACCTGTGGGCCGTCGCTGTCATTCGTCACCGCCGACGGGGAGACGGTCGCAACAGGGAAAGACGCGATCGAGGCGGCCGCCGGACGACTTGACGAGGGTGCGATCGTCGGCGTCAAGGGGGCGGGAGGCTCCCATCTCGCCTGTCGGGCCCGGAACGTTGCCGCCGTCGAGCGGCTCCGAGAACGGCTTGAGCGACCTGCAAAGCCGTTGGCGACGATGGCGTCCTCGATCGAGTCAGCGCGGTCATACGCGACGGTCACGGATCCGGAGACCCTTCTCGACGAACGCCGCCCGATCGTACTGCTCCCGAAGGATGACGGCGCGGAATGGCTCGACGCGATCGCACCCGGAATCGGAACTGTCGGCGTCATGCTCCCCTACAGCGGGCTCCATTACCTGTTGTTCGGTACGCTTCGTTCCGATCCCCTCGTGATGACGAGCGCGAACCGTCCGGGCGAACCGATGGCGACGACTGTCGAGGCGCTTCTCGACCTCGATGACGTTCTCGATGCCGCGTTGGTCCACGACAGGCCGATCGAGAACCGCTGTGACGACAGCGTCCACAGGGCCCTTCCGGAAGGTATGCGTCCACTGCGCCGCTCTCGAGGTTACGTCCCCGAGCCGCTCGACCGGCCGGTCTGCCCCGACGACAGTCGCGAGGTCATCGCCCTCGGCGGTGAATCGGACGTCACTGTGGCAGTTACCAGGGGTGAATCGGTCGTCCCGTCCCAGCACATCGGCGATATCTCCGATCCCGAAACGGCCTCATTTCACCGGGATGCGACGGCACGGTTGCTCGATATACTCGGCGTCGAACCGGCCGTCGTCGCCCACGACGAGCATCCTGACATGGAGACGACCCGAATAGCCGAGGAACGTCCGGAGCGCTCGATCGCCGTCCAGCATCACCACGCTCACGCCGCATCACTCCTGGCCGAACACGGGCGCGAACGGGCGATCGTCGTCGCAGCGGACGGAACAGGCTACGGTCCCGAGGGCGTCATCCGCGGCGGCGAAGTACTCGATGCCGACCTGGAATCGTACGAACGCGTCGGCGGAGTTTCACGGTTTCGACTGCCGGGCGGGAAAGCGGCCGTCAGAGAACCGGCGCGCGTCGCCGCCGAGCTCCTCCGCGATCGGAGACCCACGGTTGCACGCGACCTGCTTACCGATACCGGCACGGTCGATTCCGAAACAGCCGCAAAAGCGGTGCTGGAGGCGACCGAAGCCGGGATGAACAGTCCACCGACGACGAGTGCCGGTCGGTTCCTGGACGCGGCTGCAGCGCTGTGTCGAATCTGTACCGAACGCCGTTATCAGGGTGAGCCGGCGATGCGACTCGAGGCTTTTGCCCGGCCGGGAACACCGATCGCCGTCGATCCGCCCACCCGTTTACAAAACGGCCAACAGGTCGTGGACGTCCGGGCGGCGATGGGGACGCTTGCCGACCTCCTCGAAACCCACTCAGACGCCGATGTCGCGGCGACGGCCCAGCGGCTGATCGCCGACGGACTTTCGAAAATCGCGATCGATGCGGCCACCGGACGCGATGTCGATGCGATCGGTTTCACCGGCGGTGTCGCGTACAACGCCGCCATCGATCGGCGGATCCGAACGCGGGTACGGAACACGGGCTTTTCGTATCTCGCCCACGGGCAGGTACCGCCGGGAGACGGCGGCCTCTCGTACGGGCAAGCGATCGTCGCAAGCGCCAGACTCGCCGCCGATTCGAACGGAGCTATGTAGTGAACTGCCTCGGGGTCAGCCCCGAGGCGCTCTGCCTTCTCCCCTGTAGAACTCCGATGGTTCCCGTGAACGCCTTTTTTGCTCTCTTGGGAGGTGCCCGATACGGCCGTCCGATTGCGGGCAGGTGAGTCCGTCGGGAACCGCCCCGCTTATCGGCGTCCGTCGCCTTCCTTCTGGCATGGAGTGTCGGTGCTGTGCGTCACCGCTCGATCGGCCGGGCGATTACTGCCTGGTCTGTCGGAGCGAAAACGCCGACACAGTCGTGATCAAGTGTGATCGCGAGCGGGCGACTGTCACGACGCTTTTCGAAGACGAGGTCGTCGGCCAACGGACGGTGACGACCAACCCCGAGACGGACGAGCGGTGGGCTCCGACCGAACTCCGGAACTACGCAGGGCGGATCGCCGACGAAGTCAGACGGAAACGGCCGGAGGAGGTCTACGCGACCGGCGACCGAGATGTGATCAACGCGGCCCGTAGGGAACTCAGATACCCTTTCTATCGGATCGAGGACGACGACCCGATCGAGGCCGTTCGTCGAAAGCGGGGTGATCCGGCCCTCGAGGTCGTCGAGGCCACGGCTGCCGAGAAACTCGGCGGCAGCCACACCACGCTCATCGGCGGCCGGGACGGCCGCAGAGCGATCCAGACTGTCGCCGAACACCCCCACGTCAAGAAGATCATCCCCGGGCCGATCGACGCGGGCGGCTCCGGATCGCGGACCGGGGTTCGGGCGAAGGCGACCCGCGCGGACGAACACGGCAACGTCCGACTCCTGATTCGGGACGGGTCGAGCGTCCAGGAGAACCGGATCGTCACGACGGCAGGTGACCGTGAACTCGGCGAACACGTCCGGGCGGACCTCAACGAGGCGCTCGGCGACTCGGAACTGGACGGGTAGCGGCCATGCTGACCCGGTCCGACTGTCCGTCAATCCGCCCGAGGCGATCGACGCAAAACGTGGGGTTTATTCCTTCGCCGGGGTGATACTACGATACTATGGCCAAGAAGGGCAAAACCGGGAGTGCCGGCCGCTTCGGCGCGCGCTACGGACGCGTCGCTCGCCGCCGCGTTGCGGAGATCGAGGACGATACGAACAACGCGACCGTCGACGGGGACGACGTCAAACGCGTCGGGACCGGTATCTGGGTCAACGAGGAGACGGGCGAGACCTTCACCGGCGGCGCGTACCGCCCGGAGACCCCGGCCGGAAAGACCGTCAAACGGTCCATCCGCGCCGCGATCGGCGACGAAGAGTAACGATACCGATGAGTTACAAGTGTTCCCGCTGTAAGCGCGACGTCGAACTGGACGAGTACGGCGGCATCCGATGTCCGTACTGCGGTCACCGCGTGCTCTTGAAGGAGCGCAGCCGCGACATCAAGGAAGTCGACGTCCAGTAACGTCGCGTGCACACCGCCGAGATCCGTTTTCAGTACGACACTCCGGACACCGCCGAACTCGTCGCCGAAGCCGTCGGACAGGAACTCGGCGAGATCGACGGCGGCCGTGCGACCGCATCGATTTCTCGCGAGGGATCGCAGCTTTCCGTCGGGGTCGACGCCGACGATCTCGTTGCGCTCCGGGCCGCGTTGAACACCTGGGGAACGCTTCTCGAGGTCGCAGAACGGACGGTCGAGGCCGGATCGTCCCGGTAGCGTCCCTCGCCGACGGGCGTGGCTCAGCCCGACAGCGAGACCAGCGTGGCCCCCACGACGACGATCACGGCGGCGGCGACCAACCGCCACGTCACTCGTTCGAGTCGCTGTGGGAGGAAAAGGACCGACAACACGATCACGAGGAGCGGGGCCGTCTGAATGATCGGGATCGCGATCACGACCGGTGCCGCCTCCAGCGCCGCGAAATAGGTGAGAAGCCCGACCGCGCTCGTCACCCCGGCGGCGACGTACCAGCGCATCTGCGGGCTCTTTGAGGGTGTTGTGATCACGTGACCGCGAACCCGTCGGTAGGCGACATAGCCCATGAAGGCAGCCGCCATCATGACGGCGAGGCCGACGAGGATCGGCGTTCCGGTGTCCAGCCCGATACGGACGAAAACCGGCTCGACACCGATAAAGAACGCCGCGCCGAGCGGCAACAGAAGCGATCGCCCCGTCTCCCGGAGGGAAACGTTCGGTCCCGAGTCGGCGGCCGTCACCCAGGAGATGACCGCGATGCCGACGACGATGAGTCCGATCCCGATCCCGTGGGCGATCGTCACCGATTCCCCGAGGATCCAGATCGCCAGGACGGCCGAAACCATCGTCGACGCCGACACGACGGGCGTCGTTCGGCTCGCGCCGATCGCCTTGATTCCGCCGTACAGACAGATTCGACCCAGCATCAACCCGACAAGGCCGGCCGCGGCGAAGGCGCTCGCCGAGAGCCACGAGAGACCGTACGTCGGATAATAGAACACTACCGCGGGGGGAACGACGAGGAGTACGTTCGTCCCCATCACGACGACGACGGCGTCGCCGACATCGCCCTCGTCGGTCGCGAGTCGGACGATGATGTTCTGGAGGGCGAAGAGAAACGCGCCGAAGGCGGACAGCGCGATCCCGGTGAGATACAGGGGTTCCACGTTCTGTTGGGTTCGTTCGTACTGAGACGATCACCCTAAAGATTCCGTTCGTCTCGACCCTATGTCCGCAGAACCCGATGCTTCGTTTATAATTAAACATAGAAAAGATTATATATGACATACAGAGGTTTTGATAGCTTATTTTTGAGTGTTTAGTTCTTTCACTCCGGTATTTTCATCCAATATTCGAAGTAGCTCCCCAAAATATATGACGCTTGATAACATTCAGTATAGTATGAGTGATCAGATCGTTGCCTGCCCGCGGTGTGGGAAACACATCAACTTCTCCATCGTAGAGCTGACAGCGGACGAGAAAGTCACGTTCGTACAGGAACGCGAAATCGAACACGACGGCGAGTGGTCCGTCCACCGGACGGAGTGTCCGGAGGGACACCCCTTCTGGTACGCGACGGAGGAGATCGATCCGTTGACCGCCTGATACGGGCCGCCGTAACGGATCATCGATAAGCGCCGGAGCGTACCGACCGTTCCTCGGGAAGAGCCCACGGCTCTCGTGTTAATACGGATGAGCGTGCGGAACACGGAGGAGACGTTCATCGCCGAAAATCAGTCGGTTGCAGTGAACGTTCGATCTCAGCAATCAGTGAAGTATTGACAAACTTTCGATATTTTCGTCGACTGTTCTTCGGGTTTCGATGCCGATCGAGTTAGATCGTTTAACTGTCGGTTCTTTCTCTTCAGGAGGCGCTCGTAGCGATCGATGACGGACTGAAGACGCTCCTCCGTCCGTTCGAGCTCGGCTTCGAGGCGCTTGATTTCACGTTCTGAGGTCGCGTCGCGTTCCGGATGGGCCCGTCTTTGAGACCCGTCTCGTCGGTAATCAGAAGGCTCTCCCGAGCTACCGTCGGATCTCCGTTCGGCCTGCCGTTTGTTCCAGTCCCATCCGTCCCGATCAGTTACGCTCCCGATGGGGCGATCAGATTTCATGTCACGAGTGAACT
>CAZWZX010000024.1:5179-18768 GCA_964638655.1 uncultured Natronomonas sp. | reverse complement strand
CCAGAGAGACCGGCGTGACGGTGGTTCACGGCACCGCCCACTACGTCCGTCCGGTTCATCCCGAGCGGATCGACCGAATGAGCGTCGCGGAGATCGCCGACGAGTTCGTCGACGACGTCCAGAACGGCATCGACGACACCGATGTCCGGGCCGGGTTGATCGGCGAGATCGGCCTCAGCGGTCACATCCACGAGGCCGAGCGGAAGGTAACGCGGGCGGCCGCCCGGGCGGCGTTGCGGACCGGCGCCTCCGTGAGCTTTCATCCGCCCGGCCGGACCGAACACAGCCAGCGCGACCGGACGTACCCGACGTCCCGGTGGTGTCTCGAACTGCTCGATCTCGTCGAGGAGGAGGGGCTCGCTCCAGAACGCGTCGTGATGGGACACATGGACCGGACGATCTTCGAGGAACTCTCCTATCAGCGCGAACTCGCCGAACGCGGGGCCTACCTCGAGTACGACCTGTGGGGGATGGAGGCGTCGCTCGATCAGTACGGCGACGCGTACATGTCCGACGCCCAGCGGCTCTCGTTCGTCACGGAACTCATCGAGGACGGGTACGCGGATCGGTTGCTCTTTTCACACGACGTGTACACGAAACTGCAACGAACAGCCTACGGCGGGTTCGGATACGCACACGTGCTCGAGAACGTCGTTCCGCTTCTGGAAAAACGCGGCGTCGACGCCGACGTCATCGATCGAATCCTGATCGAGAACCCGCGGTCGGTGCTCGCGTTCGCCGAGCCACAGTAGCCACCGCTCCGCTCTCATCTCTTCGATCGCTCCGTGACTGTCGAACGACAACCGTTATCCCGTTAAATGAACATTCAATCAGTATGAGGGAGCCCTCCAGCGAGACGAGAGTTCGTGACGACGGTCGGCGATTCTGCCATCCGATCCGGGGTTCACGCCTCGCATGAGCCGCTCACCGTCGTCCGATCGGGCGGTCGACGTCACCGACGGAGCCCTGCTCAAACCGCTCGTCGTGCTGTCGATCCCGATCGTCCTCACGAACGTGTTGCAGGTCGGGTACAACCTGGCCGACACGTTCTGGGTCGGCCGCCTCGGGCAGCCGGCGGTCGCGGCGCTTTCGTTCTCGTGGGCGATCGTCTTTCTGATCATCAGCCTCTCGCTTGGCTTTTCGGTCGCCGGGACGGTGCTCGTCGCCCAGCACAAAGGTGCCGGTAACGTCGATCGCGTGGCCCACGTCGCCGGCCAGACGATCACGGTCGTCCTCGGCGTTTCCGTGCTGTTTTCGATCGCCGGGTTCGCTCTCGCGCCGACGCTTCTGGAACTCGTCGGCGCGGTCCCGGGCTCAGAGGAGCACCGGTTAGCCGTCGAGTACACTCGAGCGATGTTCGCGGGGATCCCGTTCATCTTCGGCTTTTTCGTCTTTCAGTCGCTGCTACAGGGCTGGGGCGACACGCGGACGCCGCTGTATCTCATGACCTTCGGCGTCGCGTTGAACGTGTTCATCGACCCGTTTTTCATCCTCGGCTTCCGGGACAACGTCCTCTTCGGGTGGGTCGGACTGGAGGGGCTCGAATCGGCGCTGTTCGATCTGACGGGCTTTGCCGGCTTCGGCGTCCAAGGGGCGGCGTTCGCGACGATTCTCTCGCGGGGGATCGGCGCGGTCATCGGTGTCTGGCTGTTGTTGTCGGGCTCCGTCGGGATTTCGATATCGCCCTCGGACTTCCGTCCGGAACTCGGGACGGTTCGGAAACTCTTCCGGATCGGCGCGCCCGCCAGCGTCGAGATCTCAACGAGTGCGTTGAGCACCACGATCCTGACCGCGCTCGTGGCCATCGCCGGCGCCGACGCCGTCGCGGCCTACGGGATCGGGACGCGAATCACGTCGATGGTCATCCTGCCGGCGTTGGGGCTCGCCCGCGGCGTCGAGACCGTCGTCGGCCAGAACCTCGGGGCCAGGCAGTTCGAGCGCGCACAGCGAGGCGTGAACCTCGCCGTGGGGATCATCGCGGCCTGTCTTGCCCTATTCACCGTCGGAATCTATCTCCTCGCCGCCCCCATCGTCGGAATCTTCATCTCCGGGACGGGCGAGGCGACCGTCACGGCGATCGGCGCCGAGTACCTCCGCATCGTCGGCGTCTCGTACGTCTTTCTGGGCGCTTTCTATATCGTGCAGGGCGGGTTCCGCGGCAGCGGCAACACCCGTACCGCGATGATTTTCGCCTTCGTCGGTTTCATCCTTTTCCGATCGCTTTTCGCGTATCTCCTCGCGGTTCCGGCCGGGTTCGGGGCGACCGGAATCTGGTACGGCGAGGCGATCGCGAACGTCCTGATGGCGCTTGTCGTCTTCGGGTACTTCCTCCGTGGAACCTGGACCGGACGGGTGATCGAGGACGAAAACTGAGGTCGGCGGCGCGACTCGCGGTATCTGCCCGTCAGATCACTCGAACGCCCGCAGTACGCCCTGTCCGTCCGTCGGGCCGATGTCGGGGAGCGTGGCCCGCTCGGGGTGGGGCATCAACACCGCGATGTGGTCGTCCGCCCCGAGGACGCCCGCGACGTTGTCCTTCGAGCCGTTGGGGTTGGCCGCGTCGGTGACGTTCCCGTCGGCGTCGCAGTACCGAAAGAGCACCCGGTCCTCCGTCTTGAGGGTTTCGAGGTGGTCGTCATCGATTTCGAAGCGCCCCTCGCCGTGGGCGATCGGCACCTCGATGACGTCGTCCGCGTCGAAGGCCGCCGTCCACGGAGTGTCGGCGTTCTCGACGCGAAGGTGGACCGGCTCACACTGGAACCGGGCGCTCCGGTTCGTGGTGAACGCGCCGGGCGTCAGCCCGCTTTCGGAGCCGATCTGGGCACCGTTGCAGACGCCGAGGACTGGCGTTCCGGCGTCGGCGGCCGCCCGGACCTCCTCGAGGATCGGCGTCCGGGCCGCCATCGCGCCGGCTCTGAGGTAATCGCCGTAGGAAAAACCACCGGGAATGACGATCCCGTCGGGATCGTCGGGGAGGCCGTCCTTGTGCCAGACGATTTCGGATTCGATGCCGAGATGCTCCAGCGCCCGGACGGCGTCGCGGTCGCAGTTCGACCCGCCGAAGCGGATGACCGCAACGGTCACGGCGATCCCTCCATGGGAGCGCAGAGCGGTGCGGTCATAGAGATCGCAACGGTCACGGCGATCCCTCCATGGGAGCGCAGAGCGGTGCGGTCATAGAGATCGCAACGGTCACGGCGATCCCCCCGTGGGTGAGCCGGGCGTTGGGGTCATGGATGGTAGCGCGAGCATCTATGCCTCCGTGACCTCGACGTCGTAGTCGTGGATCGTCGGGTTCGCGAGCAGCCGATCGGCCATCTCGCTGGCCCGCGATTCGGCGTCGTCGGCGTCGTCGGCTTCCAGATCGACCTCGAAGCGGTCGGCCGAACGGAGCCCCTCGAGTTCGAACCCGAGCCGTTCGAGCGCCTGCTTGGTCGTTTCGGCCTCGGGATCGAGCACGCCCCGCTTCAGCCGGACGGTGACGGTCGCGGTGTAGGCGGTCATATGTATCGGGGCGTGTTCGTGCGTGAAAACGGTTGTGGGTTACCCGCAGTATGCAGGTTCGTGTATATACGCTGACGTCAAGCGGTAGCTTCGACGGCAGACGCCGGTACGTTCGAAGTTCGGTCGGCGACCGTCTCCGCCGAAGCCACCGGAAGCGCCCGATTAACTTCGCTCGAGTTGTCATGTGTGGCGATATCTGTACACGATTCTTCCCTTTTGTCAGCAAAAAAATCCGGCATCTCCGACATCGAGATATTTTCAATATCGAGCATTTGAGCGTCTGAATCCAGTTTTTTGCCCACAGACGAGTTTAAAACACCACCGTCTCGTGGTGCCGTACGCCGATCCGGTAGCGGTACCGAATTGCGTATATCAGGAAGGTGAGGAAATCGTTTCCCGATCCCGAACGGGGATAGTTCCGGGGCCGCTTTCCGGAGACGAGATGAAGCGATACAGCACCGAAATTCTGACGTTCCTTTCCCGGCCAGCCGTCATTCACGCTCGGCTCGTGTCGGGTCCTGTGGGGTGTTCGAAGGGATGACGCTCGATGTGTCGATCGTCGGCCCCGAATGGGTCGAGGCGAACCTCGAATCGGTTACCCCCGTCGACGTCCGGTCTCCACGCGAGTACGAGTCGCTCGGACATATTCCGGGTGCGGTAAACGTCCCGTTCGGTACGCTACGGGACCGATACGGCGACGCTCCCGGAATGCTTCCGGGAGCCGAGACCGTCGAGACGACGTTCGGCGACGCCGGGATCGCTCCCGACGACGATCTGCTGGTCTACGACGACCGAAACGGCGTCGAGGCCGCCCGTGTGCTCCTCACTGCGTCGGTCTACGGCCACCGCGGTGACCGCTACCTGCTCGAAGGCGACGTCGAAACGTGGCAACGGTCGTACGGATCCGAGATGGAACCGGCGGAGCCGACACCGACGACCTACGGGACAGCCGATCTACGCGAGGGCGCACTCGCGAGTCGGGAACGCGTCGAAGCGGCGATCGAGGGCGAGGCGACGCTCGTCGACACACGGACGGCCGACGAGTACGAGGCGGCACACCTACCCGGAGCCGTCCGGGTGGATCCGGAGACGCTCGTCGATACGGAAACCGGCCGCCCGAAACCCGACGTCGAGTTGCGGAGAGCCCTCGCCGAGCGCGGCCTCGATCCCGACGACGACGTCGTGCTGTACTGTAACACCGCCCGTCGCCTCAGTTACGTCTACGCGGTTCTCTCCGCGCTCGGCTACGGCTCCGTCACGTTTTACGAGGGGACGCTCACCGACTGGATCCGGGCGAGATCCCCGAAATGGAACCCCGAACAGCTATACGAGGACGTTCGGGCAGTCGCACCGAAGGGGTTCGACGCCCTGCCCGCCGAGTTGGGCGAGGACGTGTTCAGCCGCCTCCACCTCGTCGGGCTGTACACAGTCCGACAGGACGGCTATTTCATGCTCCGCACGAAGGTCCCCGGCGGGCGTCTTTCGGCCGAACAGGCCCGCACCGTCGGTGAGATCGCCGAGGAGTTCGCGACCGCGCCGCCCGGACACGGTGGGGTCGAGCAGAACCCGATCTTCGGCGACGGCTTTCTCGATATCACGACCCGTCAGGGGATCCAGCTTCACTGGATCGAAGCCGAGGACGTCCCGGAGATCTGGGATCGCTACGAATCCGTCGGGCTGACGACGCTGCAGGCCAGCGGCAACACCTTGCGGAACGTCGTCGCCTGTCCGGCCGCCGGCCTCGGCGACGAGACGATCGACGTCCGCCCGATCGCCGACGGGATCGCCGACACCTTCGAGGGCGATCGGCGGTACGCCAATCTTCCCCGGAAGCTGAAGGTGAGCGTGGCGGGCTGTCACGAGAACTGCGGTCGCGCAGAGATACAGGATCTCGGGTTCACGCCGGCCGTCAAGGACGGCCGCGACGGCTTCGCGGTGAAAGTCGGCGGCGGGCTCTCCGATGGACCGCGTGCGGCGACGGATCTCGGGATCTTCGTGGAACCGGATCAGGTCGCCGATCTCTCGACGGCCGCGGCGGATCTCTTCATCGAGCACGGCCGCTATCTCGACACCGCCGTCAACAGACTGAAGTTCATCGTCGAGGAGTGGGGTCTCGAACGGTTCCGTGCGGAACTCGAAACGTACGCCCCCTTCGAGTTCGAGCCATACGACGAGTCGCTGACGACGGAATACCGCGGCGACCACGTCGGGGTCCACGAGCAGGCCGACGGCCGACGGTACGTCGGACTCAACGTTCCGACCGGGCGGCTCCGTGGCCGTGATCTCATCGAGTTGGCCGATCTCGCCGACGGGTACGGTTCCGGAGAGCTCCGAACCACGCCGAACCAGAACCTGGTCGTGCCGGGCGTCGACGGGGCGGCTCTCGACGCCCTGCTCGAGGAGCCGCTCCTCGAGGAGTATCGTCCCGATCCCGGCCCGTTCTCCCGGGGAATCGTCACCTGCACCGGGCGGGAGTTCTGCAAATACGGCGTCATCGAGACGAAAAGCCGTGGTCACCGACTCGCGACGGAACTGGACGGGTGGCTCGAGTCGACCGACCGCGTCGATCCGACCGAACTCCCCGACGCCGTCAGGATCCACATGAGCGGCTGTTCGGCCTCCTGTGCGCAGCCGCAGATCGCCGATATCGGCACGCGGGGGGAGGCCTATCGCGACGAACAGCGGTCGAGTCAGGCCGTCGACGTCGGTCTCGGCGGTGATCTCGGCACCGGCCGGTTCGTCGACTGGGTAACGGGAAGCCTCCCGGTCGACTCCGCTCCTGATGCGATCAAGCGACTGTTGGTTCGCTTCGCCGAGGAACGCACAGACGGGGAGCCCTTCGCCGAGTGGGTCGATCGGACCGACCTCGGGCGGCTCGATGGGCTTCTTGGAACCGACCGACAACCAATGGAGGCGGACTGATGTCGAGCGAACGTTCACCCGGCGTCCCGAGCGTCGGGACCGATCCACGCGATCGCATCGCCGAAAGCCGCGAACCGGCCGAGAAGACTTGGTTTCGAACCCTCGATTCGGCCGTCATCGAGGCCGACCGCTGTGTGCAGTGTGGAAGCTGTACGGCGGCCTGTCCCTCGGACTCGATCGGCATCGATCCCGAGACCGGTCGGCCGACCCTCGTACGGATGTGTACCGGCTGTTCGCGCTGTTGGGATTTCTGTCCCCGCAGCGGCCTCCGCTACGAGCGGCTGAACGAACTGGCGGGTAGCGCCCCGAACACCGCCTACGTAGCCGAGGCTGCCGACAGCCACACCGGCCAAAACGGTGGCGCCGTGACGGCGCTTTTGGCCGGGCTACTGGAAGCCGGCGAGATAGACGGTGCCGTCGTCGTCGGGGACGGTGACGATCCGCTGAAAGGGGAGGCGACGCTCGCGACCAGCCGTGCGGAGCTACTCGAAAGCGCCGGCAGCAACTACAACCAGACGATGCAACTGGGTCGAGTCGACGAACTCGTCGCCGAGAGCGACCTCGAAGATCCCGATATCGCACTGGTCGGAACCCCATGTGTCGTTCAGGGGGCCGCCGCGCTCGACCGGCTGCAGTACGACGACGAACTCGACCCGATCGCTCTGGCGATCTCGCTCGTCTGTACCCGGAGCTTCGCCTACGAACGGCTGCGGAAACGCCTCCTCGCGGCGGGTGTCGATCCACAGGATGTCGGGGAGCTCTCGATCGTCGGCGACGCGTTGACTGCAACCGACGAATCGGGCGACCGACTGTTGAAGGAGGACATCGACTCCTTCGACGGGGCTGCGCTGCGGGGCTGTGCCGAGTGTGCCGACGCCGTCGGCGAGGCCGCCGATATCTCCGCCGGAAACATCGGCAGCCCCGAGGGCAAGACCACGCTCCTCCCGCGAACCGAACGCGGGAGTGACGCCATAGAGGCTGCGGCTGTCGAACTCGAAACCGAAGAACTCGACGGATCCGAGGCCATGGAGGCGTTCGCCGCCTGGAACCGTAATCAGGTCGAGGGGGTTATCCCTCGCGATCTCGATCCGGAGGCCGGCCTCACGATCACGAAACGGGAACACTGGGATGACTACGAGGGAACCGATCGGGCCCCCGAGTCGCTGAACCCCGCTCGGGTTCACCAGTACGAGGAGTGGTGTTGAGATGGCGTCCGGAGAGAGCGACAACGGGACGGATCCGGACCACCTCTCGGACGTCCCCGAAGGATGTGGGTGCGTCGAACTCTGGGAACACCTCTCCGAGGAGCGTGAGGAAAAAGACTGAGCCGACGGCTGCCGCTCCGGCCGCGGTGGTTCCGACTGGAAAATCCGCCTTCTGGAACGGTCTCACTCCGGTCGACGATCGACGTAGGCCGACCGACAGCGCGGGCAGGGATCGCCAGACAGCAGCGAGGACCGGTCCGGACGCCACGTCGACGTGCAGTTATCACAGTGCAGTACGGCCGGGTCACTACCCGCAGCGAGGGTCGTGCCGCCGTCGGCGGCCGTACTTCGCCGTCCGGTTTCGGTTCCGTCCTCGAACGTCGGCCACTCCATCGGGTCCCGCGTTTCCGGTTCGTCGGTGAGGATCACCGCGTCGTCGGTGACCTCCGGTCTCTGATCCGGTTCGGGATCCGTTTCGGTTCCGGCGCCGACCCCCGGTTCGGGTTCGATCCCGTCGCCGGGTTCCGATCCGGATTCGATTCGACCGTCGCTGACTTCCGGTTCCGATCTCTCCCGGCCGGTTTCGGCGCCTTCCGACGGCTCCGTCGTCGCCCGGTCGGGATTCGGGTCACTCGAAGACGCTACCGCCTCGGTCCGCTCGTTCCGACGCATCTCGGGGACGGTTCCGTCGGTTCGCTCCGAATCCGAGACGCTCATCCCATCTGTCATCGGGTCCCCATCGTCGCCTTCGGCCGTTCCCTCCGTCGTCGATGCCGCGAGCGCTTCGGCCGCCGGCACCGCATCGCGCTTCATCACGGCCGTGTTCTCGGTAAGCACCTGTTCGGCCCCACAGCGTCGGCACGTCTTGACGTCCCGCGTCGTCAGCACGACCTCCTCCCCGTGGCGTTCCCGTTCCTGCTCGTGTTCCGGATGGCCGAAGTCGTGTCCGAGCAGACAGCTGAATCCCATTACCCGTATGTGGTCGCTCTGATACAAAAATCCCGATGCCGTATCTTCCCCTCTCGGAACCGATCGTCATACGGTTGTCTGACGGCTGTTCGAACCGCTCGCGCCGACCACAAGTGACATAAATATTATAAACGTATTGTGACACAGTCCGTTCCGCCGCCGTCGCGGAACGTCGTTCTTTTGAAAGCCGCTCTCCCACACCCTAGTATGAACCCGCCCATCGCGTTCCGCCGGAGGTGGCGCCCGTGAGCCGACAGTACACCGAGATCACCGTCGTCGGCGAGGACGACACCGGGCTCATCGCCCGCGTCACGACGCTGCTTTTCGAGCGCGACATCAACATTGAGGACCTCGATCAAGCGGTCCGCGACCGCGTCTTCCGGATGACGATGACCGTCGACACCGCCGAGATGACGTGTACGCAGACGGAACTCCGGGAGGCGCTCTCCGAACTCGGCGACGAACTGGGCGTCGACATCCAGGTCCGGTTTCCCGCCGACCGCGAGACGCGGACGATCGCCGTCCTCGTCACCAAGGAGTCACACTGTCTGGAGGCGCTCTTCGAGGCGTGGGCCGACGGTAAACTGGGCGCCGACATCAGCGTCATCATCGGTAACCACGACGACCTCGAACCGCTCGCCGAGCACTACGGCGTCGATTTCCACGACATCGGCGACGAGAAGGGCACGCCTGACGAGGAACGGCTGCTCGAACTCCTCGATCGGTACGACACGGATCTCATCGTTCTGGCCCGGTATATGCGGATTTTGAGCCCGAACGTCGTCTTCCGGTACGAGGATCGGATCATCAACATCCATCCGTCGCTCTTGCCGGCCTTCCCCGGCGCCGAACCGTACCGACAGGCCAGAGAGGAGGGCGTCCGCATCGCCGGCGTGACCGCCCACTACGTGACGACGGATCTCGATCAGGGACCGATCATCACCCAGCGGGCGTTCGGCGCCCCTCCGGGGGCGTCCGTCGAGGATCTCGAGCGCCGGGGTCAGCCGCTGGAGGCGGAGGCGCTTCTGGAGGCCGTTCGGCTCCACCTCGATACGGCCGTCTCCGTCTATCACGGCCGCACGGAGCTTCGCGACGACGCCGACCCCGACGACTACCAGTTCGGACTGCCGAATTCGGTTTCGGAGATGCTGCCGGATCGCCCCGTCGACGGGCTCGGCGAGGCGGTCTCCGAGCCGGAAGGGTGACCCGACCCGATCCAACGGCGGTCGCTACAGGCTTTCGATAGTCTCTACCGCCACCCCTAGGGACGGCGCGCTGAACAGGTCCCGACCGAGGTAGGCGTTCGTCCCCGCGGTGTACATATCGCGAACCGCGTCGATGACGTGCTCCTCGAGCGGTTCGGGCTCGTCCGAACAGAGTTCGCGCCAGTCGGCGACGTTCTCTGCTTTCGCTCGGCTTTTCGCCGCCGACACCGCCTCGACCCACTCGGGTTGGGTCCGTTTGTGGTACTGCCGGACGACCTCCTTCGAGAGCTGTTGGCCGTCGTAGGAAAAGCGGTTCTCGTCGAAGGTGCCGACGACGTCGGCGACCCGGATCTCGCCGTCGAAGTAGAGGCACTCGATCTTGCCGTCCTCGTGTTTCAGCCCGGCGTCGGCCGCCCTCTCGGTGACGATCTCGTTGACTTCGCGGCCGATCGACTCGAGTTCGTCGACGTCTGCCGCCCCGGCGACGTAATCGGCGTTCTCCCGGGAGAGATACCGATCCGACTCCTCGTACTTCGTCGAGAACTCGACGACCGGCTCCGGCAGATCGACCGGTTCGTCGGGCCACTCGTCGTTCTCGAGACCGAACTCCTCGGGATCGGCCCGCGACCGGAGCGAGGAGCCGATCGGGACGGTGTTCCTGAAGACGATCTCCAGCGGGATCAGATAGTTCTCCCCCGCGGCCTCGTGGTAGGCGTTGTAATTGTACTCTCTGCCCTCGTGTGGCAACTCCGGGACCCGCGTCAGATCGATCGCCATCTCCCTCGGTGGCGACGCGATCGAGCCGAGATCGACGACCGCTCCGCTTTGGACGACGCCGCGGTAATGCGTCGGGATCCCGGCCGCCTCGAGCGCTTCGAAGTTCGCCGCCCCCATCGCACACAGCGAGGCGCCCTTGTTCGGGATCGAGTCGGGCATCTTTCCCCAGTCGAACACCGAGTAATCGTCAGTGAAGACGAAGGCGCCCGTTCCGAGTTCGTCGGCACTCGCCGCCTTCTCGACCCGGAACTGCTTGACGCTGGTCATTATCGGCTCTGAATCCGTGCGGTCGGAAAGGCGTTTCTATCGCTCCGGGTCGTCGCCGTCGCCGGATGGACCGTCGAATCGAGTGCGTCTGCGGTCAGCTACGTACCGATCAGCCCTTCGACGTCCGCCAGGAGTTCGTCCGTATCGCCGATGTTGACTGTGAGGACGGCGATGGGTGAGCTTCGGACGACTTTCTCCGCGACGCTTCCGAGCATGTACCGTTCGAACCCGGTTTTTCCGCGCGTTCCCGTCACGATGAGGTCGATTTCGTTCTCGATAGCGTAGGCGATGATCGCCGCTGCGGGGTTTCCCCACCTGACTTCCCGCCGCGTTTCGAGGCCGCGTTCGAGCGTACGTTCGGCGATCGCTTTCGTTGCACTCTCCCCGTCATCCGTCAAGGTGTCACGGACCTGCTCTCGGGCGTCGTCGGGGATCGTCCGATAGGCGGTCTCGTCGACGACGTACAGCGAGTGAACTGTCGCCCCACACAGCTCAGCGATACCCAGCGCATGTTCGGCGACTCGCTCCATTCCGGCGCTTCCGTCAGTTGGAACGAGAATGTCTGTGTACAGGCGGTCGAGGCGACTGCCCCGGGGGTGAAGCCGACAGCATTATACGGATTGGATCTGTATAAATCAGTATGGGGCAGATGGAATGCTACCCGAAACTGCGACAACGGGGTGTCGTCACGATCCCAGAAGAAGTCCGAGACGCCCTTGATCTGGAAGAAGGCGACCAACTGAGACTCACCGTCGAAAAACTCGACTAACCAAAACTCGACTAACACCGATGAACCGCACGCTTCGCTTCCGCGCGTACCTGCCCGACGAGGTGGCGAGCGAAGCGTGGACCCACATCGACATCCTCCGGCAGATTCGCAACCATGCCGTGCGGGACTATTACGGCAGTGACTACAACGAGCGGCCATCTGACTACGACCAACACAGCAAACTCAAAGACTGGACAGACCGCTGGCCGACATTCTCAGAGCCGTCACAACATGCCGCTCAACAGGCCATTAGTCAAATCCATAGAGACCTTGATACGCTCGAAGAACGCCGAGATGCGGGCTACAACGTTGGTCGTCTGAAGTGGCAAGGCAACGGTGAGTTTCGGTCGGTGTCGTACAATCAACCCCGTCGCTGGAACGTGGATCACAACACGGGCGACGACCGATTCGTGCGACTCCGACTCGAAAAAATTGGCTGGTTCAAAATTCGAGCAGACCGCGACGTCCCACCAGCAGACGAGATTGATGAGGTCATACTCAAGAAAGAAACAACCGGTGAATGGTACGTCTCACTCGTCACCACTGTCGAAGACACCCCCGAGAAGCCGCCACTCAGTGAGATTGAACCGGAAGACTGCGTGGGCGTTGACCTTGGTATCACCAGCTACATCCACACTTCGGAGAACCTGTCCGTTGATACACTCGACCTGTCCGATGAGTACGACCGCTACGCACGCGAACAGCGGAAACTCGACCGGAAAGAACACGGTTCCGCCAACTGGGAAAATCAACGCCGGAAAGTCGCCCAAGCGAAACGAAAAATCAAGCGGAAGGTGCGAGACTACCAGCATAAGCTCACTACGTGGCTTGTCACAGAGTACGATTTCGTGGCCGTCGAAGACTTGGATGTGAAACCGATGCTGGAAACCAGCCAGAACGCCAAGAACAAGCAGGATGCCGCGTGGTCGCAGTTTATTGAACTGCTGGAGTACAAGGCTGACCTACACGGCACACACGTCGAAACGGTGAAGCCGGGAGGAACAACCAAAGAGTGCGCTGTGTGTGGTGTCGAAACAGCCAAGCCAATCTGGGTACGCGAACACTCCTGTCCAGCGTGCGGCCATACGGAAGACCGCGACCTCAACGCGGCGAAGAATATTCTCTATCGCGGACTCAAGCAGTTAGGGGCGGGACGCTCCGAATCAACGCCTGTGCAGACTGCGCTCCCTACGTTCACGCCTCAGCGAGAGGCCGTGGATGCAAAGTGCGTCGTTGAAGCAGGAACTTCCTTCCGCGAGGCCGGAAGCTCCGGGGCTTGACCCCGGAGAGGTTCACATGGTTTCTCTGTGTGCATCGATACCAAAGTAACTACTGCTGGAGGGCGTAGGCGATACGCGCCAGTCACCCGTACGAATGGCTTCGAGACGATCCGAGTTCGCTGTTTTGGCTCCGTTGAACCCCTCTAACTTGAGAGAAGTCGCGCGTTGAATAGAACGCTCGAACGCGGCACCAGCGCGCGGTCAACGATCCGCCAACACTGCACGCGCTGCGAGGACCGCCAGTACAAGACCGAGGACGATCATGAACCCTTGAGAAACCACGGCGACAGCGGAGTCAACCGCTTCGCCGGTTGCGAACGCGATTATGTCGGGAACTGCACGTAGCGAGCCCAGGATACTTAATGCTCCCAGTACACCGATCCCATAGACTGCAAGACGCTCGCGGTCGGTCTCTCGGCCTACAGAGGCGACCCCGACGACGAGAATGCCGAAGATAGCGGGGATGAGTGCCGTCATACTGGCGAAGTCGGTGAGGACCCAAGCACCGATGCCCAGCACAACCGACGCAACGCCAATGACGAGTCCACTTCTGAATGCGAACCGCGTTCTGTCTGACATAGCTGGATGTTTAGCCGCCATAGCTTATATACTGGTCATATATCGATAAGACCGGCAGGTGAAACACCAACGCTCTATCAATTTATGAGCGTTTCAACAGGGCCGCCGTTGT
>CAZWZX010000024.1:0-5169 GCA_964638655.1 uncultured Natronomonas sp. | reverse complement strand
CGGCCTGTGGTGTTTTGTAGGGGGCCGCCGAACCGGGACCTATGGAACTTACCGGCATCGACCACCTCGTCATCACCGTCTCCGACGTCGAAGCGACGTGTGCGTTCTACGAAGAGCTGGGCGCCGAGACCGTCACGTTCGGCGACGACCGCAGGGCGGTTCGCTTCGGCGACCAGAAGATCAACGTCCATCCGACCGACAACGACATCGATCTCGTCGCGGATCGCCCGACGGTCGGCGGCGGCGATTTCTGTCTCACCACCGAGACGCCGATCGAGGACGTCGAAGCGCGGCTGGCGGAACTGGGTGTCGAGATCATCGAGGGGCCGGTCGAGCGGACCGGCGCCGTCGGGCCGATCACGTCGGTGTATTTCAGGGATCCCGACGACAACCTCGTCGAGATCGCCACCTACGACGAGTAGCTTCGATCGTCCACCGGCGAGCCGCCGTGGCGCCGATTTATAACCGTGGCTCTCTATCCCTCCCCATGGATCGAGCCGACTTCGCCGCCCGCATCGATCACACCGTCCTCGGCCCGGAGACGACGCTCGGGGACGTCGAGAGGGTCCTCGATGCGGCGGATCGTCACGGAATGAACGCCTGCGTGCCGCCGTGTCACGTCGCGGAGGCGGCCGAGTACGCCCCAGAGACGACGATCGTGACCGTCTGTGGCTTCCCGCACGGGCAGACGGCGCCGGCGAGCAAGGAGGCCGAAGCCGAACGGGCGTGGATGGACGGCGCCGAGGAGATCGACGTCGTCGCGAACGTCGGCCGACTGAAAAGCGGCGACACCGAGACCGTCCGGCTGGAACTCGAACGCGTCGTCGCGTCGGTTCCAGTGCCGGTGAAGGTCATCGTCGAGGCGCCGTTGCTTTCGGCCTCGGAACTGGAGGCGGCGTGCGAACTCGCGGTCGCAGCCGACGCGGATTTCGTGAAAACCGCGACCGGGTTTTCCGGGGGAGGTGCGACCGTCGACGACGTCGAACGGATGGCGTCGTATCTGCCGGTCAAAGCCAGTGGCGGGATCGGGAGCTTCGAGACGGCCCTGGAGATGCTCGAGGCCGGCGCCGAACGGATCGGCGCCTCCTCGGGCGTCGAGATCGTCGAGGGGTTCGATCCCGACGCCTTCGATTGACGTTCCGTCCCGTCGGCTCCGAGCTATAGTGGTCAGTAGAGCTATTTACTCACTTCTCGCGTTCGATCGGCCAGCGACGAGCCGCCGGCCCGGAAACGGCGAGGAGAACTGCATCGACTTCTACCGATTACTATATTCGCTTTTCGGCTTTCGTCCCTCGATACTCGCCGAGACGAGATACTCGCTCAGATCCCGGTTGTCGTCCCATTCGCGGATGAACTCCTCGCTGTCCTCCTTCGGCGTGATCGAGACGTCGACGAACCCGGCCTCCCGCAGGATCGATTCGAGATCGTCGATCCGCGACGCGCCGGCGACGCAGGCGGACAACGACTCGGGGTCCCCTCGCACCTCCGCCGGCAGTTCCGCCGTCAACACGACGTCCGAGATCGCGATCCGCCCGCCGGGCCGGAGCGCCCGGAAGGCCTCCCCGAACACCTGCGGTTTGTCGGGCGAGAGGTTCACGACGCAGTTCGAGATGATCACGTCGACGGTCCCGTCGGCGACCGGTAAGTGTTCGATCTCGCCGAGTCGGAACGCCACGTTGTCCGCATCGTTCTTGTCGACGTTCTCGCGGGCTCTTTCGATCATTTCGGGCGTCATATCGACGCCGATGACTCGACCGTCCGAGCCGACCTCCCGGGCGGCGAGAAAGCAGTCGAAGCCCGCGCCGGAGCCGAGATCGAGCACGGTCTCGCCGGTTTCGAGGCTCGCGATCGCGGTCGGGTTCCCACAGCCCAATCCGAGATCGGCCCCCGGCGCGACGCCGTCGATATCCGTCTCGGAGTATAGCTGACGCGTCTGTTCGTCGGGATCGTCCGTCCCCGCACAGCAACTCGAATCCTCGCTCGCGATATCGCCGTATCGCTCCCGGACGATCTGTCGCTGTTCGTCCGCGTCGATCCCGTCGTTTCCGGCGTCCGGAGATGTGGTGTCGTTACTCATCGTCGGGTCCCCTCGTTTCGTCGAGAACGTCGAGCAGTCGTTCGGCCCGCGGTGTCGCGCTGTAGTAGCGCCACCGTCCGTCCTTGCGACGCGTGACGAGATCGGCGGCGTACAGCCTCGAGAGGGCTTGGCTGACTGCGCCTTGGCTCACACCGAGAGCGGGCTCCAGCTCACAGCCACAGACGCCGTCGTCGGCCGACGCGATCAGCCGAAGCGCCTCGTACCGCGTCCCGTTTCCGATCGCCGAAAGCGTCCGGATATCGGCCGCACGTTCGCCCTCGCTCAGGTCGTGTTCGGCCTCACAGCAGGGGTCCTTGAGGGGGGACGTCGATTCCACCGTCGGTCCGTCGAGGTTCTCCGCCATATTTTAGCGATTACTAATATTAACGTATCGTAATATAATTGTTGCGGTCACGTCCCGGGGCCGAGCGACGGACCGAGGGGAAGTTGTCTCCGATCCGAGACGAAATGAATTATATACCGATCGAATGTTTCTCCGCCGAGAACGCTTCGATGAGTATCCCTCCAGCCGGAACATCACAACCGACGGGTAACCCCCCGAGTCCCGAATGAACGTCCTCGCCGCGGTCGGGCGGGAAGCGAAAGCGCTCTGGGACGGCGGAACCGGCCGATCGCTGATCGTCATCGCCGGCGCCTGGGGGATGCTCCTCGGCACGCGGATGATCTATCCCGTTCTGTTGCCGTACTTCCGGGCGTCATTCGGCCTCAGTCTCACCGTTGCGGGTCTGCTCGTGACGGTCCTGTGGCTCGGCTCGGCGCTCGGGCAGCTTCCCGGGGGCATGCTGGCGGATCGATACAGCGAACGCTCGGTCATGACCGCCGGCGCGCTCGTCGTCGCGGTGGCGGTCACGACGGTGCTTCTCGCGCCGACGGCGTTCGCGCTGTTCGCGGCGACGGCCTTCGTCGGCTTCGGTCAGTCGCTGTATCCGGTCGCCCGGATCACGATCCTCACCGATCTGTACCCCGACCGGGTCGGCAGCGCGCTCGGCGTGACGATGGCAACGGGCGATCTCGGACAGACCGTCATGCCGCCGATCGCCGGCACGCTCGCCGTCGTCGTCGCCTGGCAACTCGGGCTCGGGTTCATGGTGCCGCTTTTGCTCGTCGCGGCGATCGGGCTGTGGGTGGTTCTGCCGCGTCAGACCGGTACCGATGACGGGGGCGACTCGCTCTCCCGGAACGCCCTCGGGGAGTTGCTCTCGGAGCTTCGAGCGGGGAACATGCTCTTTTTCGTCTTCATCCTCTTTCTGTACATCCTCGTCTGGCAGGCGTTTACCGGGCTGTATCCGACGTATCTCGTCGAACAGAAGGGTCTGTCCTCCTCGATTGCGGCACTGCTCTTCAGCCTGTTTTTCGCCTGCGGCGTCGTCGTCAAACCTGCCGCCGGCGCGGCCTACGATCGGATCGGCGCCCGCGGCTCGCTCGTCGGAGTGTTGGCCGGTCCGGTCGTCGGGTTCGCACTCCTTCCGATCGTCGAGGGGCTCCCGGCACTGGTCGTCATCACCGCGCTCGTGAGCACGATGTTGGGTTCGGGCGCCATCACTCAGTCGTTCCTCTCGGAGGCCTTCTCCGAGGAGATCCGCGGGACCGGGCTGGGCGCGGTCCGGACGGCGTCGGCGACCCTCGGGGCGGCCGGGCCCGTCCTCTTCGGGGTGATCGCCGACCGCGGTTTCTTCGACGAGGGATACTTCGTTCTGGCCGGGCTGATGTTCGCGGTCATACTGCTCGCGCTCCGGCTTCCAAAGGAGTAGCCTCCGACCTGTCAGGCGACGACCGACACGACACACAACACTATAGTTGAATGCCCGCACACTGGGCGACATGGCACAGAGCCCATCGGAGTTTTCGTTCACGTATCGCGGATGCGACATCGAGTACGGTCGCGACCGGCTCGGCGACCTCGGATCGATCCTCGCGGAGCACGGTCTTGAGCGTGCCCTCGTGGTCTGTGGATCGAACGTCGGCGCGAACGACGAGTTGATGGATCCGATCCGGGCGGGCCTCGGCGACCGTCTCGCGGGCGTCTTCGACGGGACGACGCCGGCCAAACGCGTCGGGACGGCCTTCGAAGTCGTCGAGGCGATGGAGGAAACCGACGCGGACGTCCTCGTCGGTGTCGGCGGCGGCAGCAGCCTCGACATCGCCCGACAGGCGACCGCGCTTGCCGACGACGGTCGAACGCTGGCCGAGATCGAATCGGCCGCCCACGAGGGGACACTCGAGGGGCTCGACGACGCCGAACCGGTGGTCCCGACGGTCGTGATCCCGACGACCTTCGCCGGCGCCGACGTCTCCTCCGGCGGGTCGCTCGTCGTGCTGACGGCCGAGGAATCCCCGAGCGGCCAGCCGATCACGATCGGCTGTGACGCGATGCCGATCGCGAACGTCGCCGACCCGGCCGCCTTCGAGACCTCGCCGTTGAGCGTCCTCGAGGGTTCGGCGATGAACGGCTTCGACAAGGGAATCGAGAACCTCTACGCCCGCGAAGGGACGCCGTTCAGCGACGCGACGTCGATCCACGGGATCGAGCACCTCCGGACGTCGCTGCCGAAACTCTCAGAGGACGATCCCGTCGCCTACGATCGGGCGGTGCTCGGGATCCTCCTCGTTCAGTACGAACGTCGCGCGTCGGTCATCCACGCCTTCGGCCACGCGTTCTCGCGGCGCTACCCCGTCCAGCAGGGCCACGTTCACGGTGTGATGGCGCCGCACGCGCTCCGATACGTCCTCGAGAAGGTCCCGAGCGTCCGCTGGAAGGTCGCCCAGGCGTTCGGCGTCGACCCCGACAGCGAGGAGTTGATCGACGACGTCGTCGCGGAGGTCACGCGTGTCAGAGACGGCATGGATATCCCCCAGCGCGCGGGCGAACTTGAGGGATCGGATCCCGACGACATCCCCGCCCTCGCCGAGTTCACGATGAACGACTGGATGATGCCGCAGGCGCCCGCAGAACTCGAGCCGACGGCCGAAGAGCTCGAGGCGGTCCTCGAGAACGCCTGGTAGCTCACGCCGAAAGCGAGGCCGCGTCCTCGCCCGTGATCTCCTCGTATCGGGCGATGAACTGCCGGTAG
>CAZWZX010000023.1:0-18830 GCA_964638655.1 uncultured Natronomonas sp. | reverse complement strand
CGCCGACAACGACGACGTACATACCTCGGCTTCGGAGCGGTCCGACAAACCGGTTTCCGTCCGTTTCGGGGCCGGCATCCGCAGACGGTGGCGTGATCTCCCCACAAAATATTAATAGAGATATATACACATTATACTATTAATATTTATATAATTGTACCACCAACGGGGGTGTATGCCGACAGGGCACGACATCGAACACGACACGGCGGAGATCGCCTCCGAGTACGAGTGTCTCCACTGCGGGAAGATTGTCGAGGCCGGAACGCACCCCGGGACGTGTTCGGAGTGCGGAGGAGACTTCCAGAACCGCGCGAAATCGCTCGAATAACCTACTCAGATAAGATGTCTCAGAAGACCGCATCAGTAAACGGAGAGGTCAAACAGCCACCGGAAACGCCGCTGGAAACCGCACGTCACCAGCTCGAACAGGCCGCGACGCACGTCGACGTCGATCCGAACGTGGTCGAACGGCTCACGTACCCGATGGCGGTCCACGAGGTTCGGGTCCCCCTCGAACGGGACGACGGGACCGTCGAGATGTTCGAGGGCTACCGGGCCCAACACGACAGCGTCCGCGGTCCGTTCAAGGGCGGACTCCGGTATCACCCCGACGTCAACCGCGAGGAGGTCATGGGGCTCGCGATGTGGATGACCTGGAAATGTGCGGTCGTCGATCTCCCGTTCGGCGGGGCGAAAGGCGGCGTCAACGTCGATCCGAAGGATCTCAGCGAGGACGAAACCGAGCGGCTGACACGCCGTCTCACCAACGAACTCCGCAACGTCATCGGTCCGCAAACCGATATCCCGGCGCCGGATATGGGGACCGACGCACAGACGATGTCGTGGATAATGGACACCTACAGCGTCCAAGAGGCCGAAACGACGTCGGCCGTGGTGACGGGAAAACCGACCGCCGTCGGCGGCAGTGAAGGTCGCGAGGAGGCACCCGGACGGAGCGTCGCGATCATCGGCCGGGAAGTCCTGGAGTACTACGACTACCCGATCTCGGGGTCGACCGTCGCCGTCCAGGGGTTCGGGAGCGTCGGTGCCAACGCCGCCCGGCTGCTCGACGAGTGGGGTGCGACCGTCGTCGCGGTCAGCGACGTCAACGGGGCGGCGTACGATCCGACGGGGCTCGATACCCGTTCGATCCCCTCACACGAGCAGGAACCGGAGGCGGTCACCGAGTACGCCGAGGAGACGATCAGCAACGAGGCGCTGCTCGAACTCGACGTCGATCTCCTCGTACCGGCGGCGATCGGGAACGTGATCACCGAAGAGAACGCTTCCGACATCCAGGCCGATCTGATCGTCGAAGGGGCCAACGGGCCGACCACGTTCGTCGCCGACTCGATCCTCGACGAGCGAGGGGTCGAGGTCGTCCCCGACATCCTCGCCAACGCCGGCGGCGTCACGGTCAGCTACTTCGAGTGGGTCCAGGACATCAACCACCGAACGTGGTCGTTGGATCGGGTGAACGAGGAGCTGGAATCCGTGATGATCGAGGCCTGGGATGCGGTCCGACACGAGGTCGAGACACGGGATGTGACCTGGCGGGACGCCGCGTACGTCGTCGCGCTCTCGCGGATCGCCGCCGCACACGAGAGCCGGGGCCTGTGGCCCTGAAGACCGAGAGGGAATACGAGCCAGTTCACCGCCGGGAAGGACAGGGCTTTGCCGTCGGCGATCGAACGTTCGGGCATGACGAGTTTCGAGGGGTTTCGCTGTACGGACTGTGCGAGGACGGTCACCGAAGACGGAGCGACGCGGTGTCCGGACTGTGAAGGCACGCTCGATGCGACGTACGATCTCTCCGGGGAGATCGACGGGGAGGCGTTCGAGTCACGGGCAGGCGGCTGGAAACACCGCGAACTGTTGCCGTTCGTCCCGGAAGGGATCGGCGAGGGGGCGACGCCGCTTGTCGAGGCGCCGCGGCTGACCGAGGAACTGGGTGTCGGTCGAGTTCTGATAAAGAACGAGGCGCACAACCCGACGGGAACGGTCACCGATCGGGGACTGGCGCTCGTCGCCGAGGCGGCGGCCCGGAGCGGCGCGGACACGCTCGCGTTGCCGACGACCGGCGACGGCGGACAGTCGGCGGCCGCCTACGCCGCCCGCGCCGGACTGCTCTCGCGATCGTTCGTCCCGAGCCGGGCGACGTTCATCAACAAGGCGATGATCAACGTCCACGGCGGCGACATGCGCGTCGTGGAGGGCCGGTTCGACGACGCGAAGGCGGCCTACGAGGCCGAACGGGAGGAGTTACCGGCCGCCGACGAGGAGACGTGGTTCCCGGCCGCGCCGTTCGACTCGCCGTTCCGACACGAGGGAACGAAGCCGATCTACTACGAGATCGCCGAGGCGCTGGAGTGGACCGCGCCGGACGCCGTCGTCGTTCCCGTCGGTCACGGGGCGACGATCGCCGGACTCTGGAAGGGCGCCCGGGAGTTCGACGAGGTCGACGTCGTCTCCGGGACGCCACGACTGTACGCCGCCCAGCCCGACGGCTGCGCGCCGATCGTTGAAGCTGTCGAATCGGGCGACGATCCGGAACCCTGGGAGTATCCCGACACCGTCGTCGGGAGTCTCGAAGTGCCCGATCCGGCGGGCGGTCTGCCGGCCGTCGAAGCCGTCCGGGCCAGCGGTGGGGCGGGCGTCGCCGTCGACGATCAGGATCTCCTCGACAGCGCCGCGACCGTCGCCCAACACGAGGGGCTCGAGGTGTCCGTCGCCTGCGGAACCGCGACGGCCGGCGCCTGGGAACTCGCCGACGAGGGCGCGTTCGATCCCGACGACACCGTCGTCGTCCTCAACACGGCGACCGGCAACAAGGACGCCGATATCGTCCGCAGCAGGCTGATGAGTCAGGGGATCTGATCGGGCGTCGTCGCGCCGGAAGTGTTCGCTGACGAGGCGCGTGCAGGGGACGTCCGGACGGCGATCGATGGCGTTAATTCGGCAATCGCCCGTGTTGCTGCCACTCGGGCGTACTTCGGTAAAGGGGGGTCGACACGTCTACCGGGGGAGATTCGCTTGGCTTCCGCGGCCGTTTGTCGGGACAGTGATTCGCTCAGTCGCCCTCCTTCGTCACGACACGTCCTCCGGAGTGGTGCCGATCCCTTCAAGCCAGCCCGGAGGCCGTGCGGCGGAGGGGTCAGCGTATTCGCGTTTCAGTACCATCGGTGTTCGCTCCAACGACAGTACCAGTTCGCCGTCCTGGTTGTAGGCGCGGAGCTCCGTCGTGACGATCCCGACGTGATCCCTGGATTCGCTCTTTCGCTTTGCGATCACCTCCGATTCCGCGAAGAGCGTATCCCCGTGATACACCGGCGCGTGGTGTCTGATGTCGTCGTATCCGAGATTCGCGGTCGCGTTCACCGAGACGTCGATGACCGACATCCCGACCGCCAGCGCGATGACGAAGGTTCCGTCGACGAGGCGCTCGCCGAACTCCGTGTCGGCGGCGTACGCCTCGTTGAAATGCATCGGATTCAGGTTCATCGTGACGTTCGTCATCCACACGTTATCGGTCTCGGTGACGGTACGACCGAAGGGGTGTTTATAAACGTCACCGACCTCGAAGTCCTCGAAGTACCGGCCGTGCCATCCCTCGACTAACCGTCGGTCCGCTGTATCGGTATCTGTCATAATCGTTATCTCTGACAGTGTAACCCGATGTGGCTCGCCGTCAAAAGCGTTGGTGTGTGGCGGTTCATAACGGTAGCAGCGCGGAAACCCACGGCTTTAGTCGTGGGGGGGCTTACCCGTACGGTCCGTCGACGCTTCACTCCGATCGGCCGTCCGGTATGTCGGGAACTCGCCCGGAGCACCGTCGCCACACTGATAAAGGCGAGCGCCGCCACACCGGATATTTAAGACGGCGGCGGCCGTTCGGAGGTTTACCAATGGATCAAGTGTCACTGGGCAACACGGGACTCAAAGTGAGCGAACTGTCGCTCGGAACGTGGCGGTTCGGCCGTCGGCTGGTGGACGGCGAGGAGCGTTACGACGAGGAAGGGATCGTCGAGACGGACGAGGAGCGAGCCTACGAGCTGCTGGACGCCTACGCCGAGGCGGGCGGGAACTTCATCGACACCGCCGACAAATACGGCGACGGACGAGCCGAAGAGTGGATCGGCAACTGGCTCGAGGACCGAGACCGCCTCGATTACGTCGTCGCGACGAAGATCCACCGGCCCCGGCGGCCGGGCGATCCCAACGGCCGGGGGCTCAACAGACGGCATCTCCGCCAGCAGATCGAGACGTGTCTCGATCGATTGAACACCGACTACATCGATCTGCTGTACTGCCACCGGTGGGACGACGACACGCCGGCCGAGGAGTTCATGCGGACTCTGAACGGGTTCGTCGAATCGGGGAAGGTGAACTATCTGGGGATCTCCTCGGGAAAACCGGACGCCTGGAAGATCGTGAAGGCCAACGAGATCGCCCGCCGTGAGGGGTACGAACCGTTCACCGTCACCCAGCCTCGGTACAGCCTCGTCGATCGGGCGATCGACGCGAACTACCTCCCGATGTGTCGGGATTACGGTCTCGGCGTCGTCCCCTGGAGCCCGCTGGCGTGGGGCTTTCTGACCGGCAAATACGAGCGCGGCGACGCCGGCCACGAGAACTCGACCGCGGCCGAGGACAGCCGGTTTGCGGACCGATATCTGACCGACGAGAACTTCGCGGCGCTCGACGTTCTCGAATCCGTCGCGGCGGAGGTCGACGCGACGCCGGCGCAGGTCGCCATCGCCTGGCAGCTTCACCATCCCGACATCACGGCCCCGATCGTCGGCGCCAGCACGGTCGATCAGTTGACGGAAAACCTCGATGCCGCCGCCGTCTCGCTTTCCGATGACCAGTTCGAGCGGCTCTCCGCGGTAAAAACGTCCGGCACGAAGTAGGGCCGAACCGCGCTCAGCCCGAGTCGAAGCCGAAGATCTCGAAGCGTGCGCCGCCGTCGTCGCTCTCCGTGACCCGGATCTCCCAGCCGTGTCCGTCGACGATCCGTTCGACGATCCGAAGGCCGAGGCCGGTTCCGTTCTCCGAGGTCGAGTAGCCGCTCTCGAAAACGGAGTCTCGATCGGGTTCGGGGATCCCGACACCGTCGTCTTCGACGTAGATGCCGGGTGTATCGGAACAGTCACCGACGGTGACGGTCACTGATGACCGACCATGTTCCACGCTGTCGTCGGACCCCGCCCGACCGCTCGTCAAGCCGTGTTCCACGCAGTTCCGAAACAGGTTCTCGAACAGTTGACCGAACCGGCTCGGGTCCGCCTCGACCGTTCGATCGGTCGCGACCGTGAGGGTCGAATCACCCGTTTCGACGTTCTCCCAGCACCGTTTTGCGGTCACCGCGATATCGATCGGTTCCGTTTCGTCGACCCGTTCGCCGCTCCGGGCCAACGCCAACAGGCTCTCGATGAGCGTGTGCATCCGATCGTGCGCCCGGTCGATCGATTCGAGATGTTCGCTATCGCACTCGAGTTCGGCGAGTTCGAGTCGGCCTTCGGCGACGTTCAGCGGGTTTCGAAGGTCGTGCGATACGATCTCGGTGAACTCCTCGAGACGGTCCCGCTCGCGCTTTATTCGCTCCCGTTCGGTGACATCGATATACAGCGAGATCGTTCCCTCGATGTTCCCGAAGGCGTTCGGACGTGGGACGGATCGAACGACCGTATCGATCGTCTCACCGTCGTTTCTAACAAGCGTGCGCTCTTCGCGATCGAACTCGCCGTCGAGACCGCGTTCGTAACCGCCACCGTCGAGCAGTTCCGAGGTCGATTCGGAGGTGTAAAACGTCGCGAGTTCGCGCCCGACGATCGCCTGCCGATCGTACCCGATCGTCTCGGCGAACAGCGTGTTACAGTCGTCGATGACCGGCACGCCGTCCCGGTTGCGTGTTACGACGACCATCACGGGCGTCTCCTCGAACAGATAGCGGTACTGGGCCTCCAGTTGTGTAGTGAGCGTCTCGAGCTCTTCGGTCCGCCGCTCGCGTTCTCGCTTGCGGGCCGTTCGGTCGGTGGCGTCCCGGTACACCCACAGATGACCGTCGCCGTCGGGGAGTTCGATCGGCTCGTAGGTTCGCTCGAGCGTTCGGCCGTCCGAAAGCGCCAGCGTCTCGTTTCCGATCGGGTCGCGTTCGGCGACGAGTTCGTCGAGCCGATCGAGGAACGGTTTCGGTTCCTCGAGGAGGTCGCTTACCTCGGTCGCGAACTGTCGGCAGTCCGTGCCCACGGCGTCAGCCGGCGATCCCGGGACGTCGAACAGTTCCAGCAGGCGTCGGTTGGCCGCGAGGACGTTCCGATCCGCGTCCTCGGCGAGGATCCCGACAGGGAGCACGTCCAAAAGCGTGGAGACGAGCGTGTTCGTCCGCTCGAGTTCGGATCTGGTTTCGGCGGCGTAAAGCGCCCGAGAGACGTTATCGCCGAGCTCGGCGAGAAGCTCCCGTTCGGTCTCGTCGAATGCGTGAGGTCGGTCCGCATAGACTGCGAGCGGTCCGTAGACAGTCCCTTCGTGGGATAGCGGAACCGCGGCGACAGCCCGGAACCCGCGTTCGAGGGCGGCTTCACGCCACGGTTCGAAATCGGGATCCGACTGTACGTTCTGTGAGACCGCCACGTCTTCCCGGCCGAGTGCCCGCCCGGCCGGGCCCCGTCCGGTCGAACGCTCGTCGGCGGTGACCGTGATCTCCTCGAGATACCCCTCCTGAATCCCGACCGAGGCCCGGGGCTCGATCCGGTCGGTCGTCTCATCGACCTCACCGATCCATGCGAACCGGAAGGGGTCGGCGTCGCTGATTATCTCACAGACGCGAGTTTCGATTTCGTCGCGCCCCGAGGCGCCGACGAGGGCTGCGGAGACATCGGTGAGAAGCGTCCTGACGCGATCGAGCGTGGCGGCACGCTGCGCGGTCCGGCGCTGTTCGACGGCGTTTCGGATACGGTGTGCGAGAATCTCGTACTGTTCGGTGCCGCTCCGCTTCGGAAAGTAGTCGGTGACACCCGCGGAGATCGCCTCGCTCGCGACTCCCTCGCTCCCCTGCCCGGTAAAGAGTATGAACGGGATCTCCGGGTGCGTCTCGCGAACGGCCTCCAGGAACTCGATCCCGTTCGTCCCCGGCATCTCGTAATCGGATATCACGCAGTCGAACTCGGTCTCGGCGAGTCGGTGTAGCCCGTCGGATGCGGCAGTCTCCGTCTCGACGGCGAACCGACTGTCCTCGCGTTCGAGGAGCGTTCCGGTCAGATCCGCGAAATCCGGATCGTCGTCGACGTGTAGCACGCGGATCGTCCCCTCCATGAGTCCGCCTTTCCGTTGGGTCTGATATAGTGATTGTGCCGATATCGGTTCGATGAACCGACGGTTACCGGACGTTCGGCTCGAGGACGGGTGAACGTCCGCCCCGGTCGTCACGCTTTTGTTCGGCTGGTCGGAATCCAGCGCCGATGACGGTCCTCGTGACTCTCGTTGCGGGCGTGGCGTTCGGGCTGGCGCTCGCCGCCCCGCCGGGGCCGATGAACGCGATCATCGCCGAGGAGTCAGTCCTTCGGGGATGGAAAGCGGGCTTCAGGGCCGGCCTCGGCGCGATGACCGCCGATCTGCTCTTTTTCGGATTGGCGCTCGCCGGCGCCGTCACGTTCATTCGGCGGCTCCCGCGACTGCGGGATGCGATGTTTCTCGTCGGCGGGCTGTTGATGCTGTATTTCGCCTACGGGGCGGCCAGAGGTGCCAGACGACAGTTCCGCAGCGCGTCGATCCCCGAGAGTCGAGGGTTCTCGAAGGCTTTTGTCCTCTCGTTGAGCAACCCCTATCAGATCCTCTTTTGGCTCACCGCCGGCGTCGGGCTTTTGACGCCCGGCCGGACCGACGTGCTCTCGCACGTGAACGATAGCCTCGCCGGGATCGTCGTCGTCGAAACCGGACATCCGGCGCTTGTCGTCGGCCTGTTCGGCGGCGTGGCGGCCTGGATCGTCGGTTTTCCCGCCGCTCTCACGACTGCGGAGTCGCGGACGGAGACGCTCGCGCCGGTCGTCGCCTACGGGAGCGCCGTCGTGTTGGCCGGCTTCGGAGCGTACTTCCTTCTCGGCGTTCTTCTACGGTAGGTCCCCGTCGAGTGGATCGACCGGCTCCATATCGGCGACTTCCCCTTCGAGCCACTCCTTAAACCATCGGACGCGTTTGATCCGCTGGTGTGCGATGCTTTCGGCGGTCTCGGATCGGACTCGGTCGACGGCGTCCTCGCCGCGTTCGAGCACTCGGCCGACCATCTCGTTTGCGTCCATGTGGGTCCGGGATTCATACCCCATCCGGAGGAGCATGAGCGCCGTCCCGTTGGCACCGACCTTATCGAGGAGATCGGCCTCCATGAGACACTGCGCCTCGAGGGGAACGTCGTCGAGATCGCCCTCGTAGGAGTGATCGGCAACGGCGGCACAGACCTGTTGGATAAACGATTCGGGATAGTCGGTGCGGGACTGGAGATACTCCCGGGCGATGTGGGCGCCCGCTTCCGCGTGGACGTCCTGATCGGCCTCGAGCTTGGCGACGTCGTGAAAGAGCGCGGCGACGCGGGTGACGTCGACGTTCGCACCCTCCCGATCCGCGATCTCCGCCGCGAGGTCAGCGACGTTGAGGATGTGGTTGTACCGGTACTCCGCCGAGTGCCAAGGGTACCACCGCATGCGGCCGCCGCCGGTTTCGCTCTCGACGCTGGCTCTGAGATAATCGCGAACGAACCGCTTCATCTCCTCGAACTCCTCCTCGGAGACCGGCGATTCCCTTATCTCGACACCCATGTATCCACCCCCGTAGCGCGAAAAACGTGAACGGTAACCATCTTACCGTAAGGAAGGTCGGTTCGACTCTTTAGGTTTACGACACCGCTCGCTGGGGGTTCAGAACCGTTCGAGGGCCGATTCTCACTCGGGGCGCGAGCGGATGAACTCGAGCGTCTCACAGACGAGCACCGTCTTCCCCCCGGCCGTCGTGACCTCGTCGCGGAACGTGACGATCCCACCCGGATCCTTATCGCGTTTGTCGATTACCTCCCGACGGACGGAGATCGTATCGCCGATATACGTCGCCTCCGGGATTCGCATCGAGTCGAGGCCGTAATAACAGACGTTCGACGCCTCGCTCCGGAAATCGCTCGTGATCAACCCCTCCATCATCGAGTACGTCAGCGGGGCGTGGACGGGTCGTCCCTCGAACCCGCTTTCGGCCGCGAACTCGGCGTTCATCTGGAGTTCGTTCATGTCGCCGGTGTTGCCGGCGTGGGTAACGAGATGGGTCTCGGTCACCGTCCGCCCCCGGGTCTCGAAGGTGTCCCCGATCGAAAGCTCGTCGTAGTAGTGTGTTTCTCCGGGCATCGTCGGTAGGTGTACGGCGGTGCCGTTGATAAAGGGAACCGCCACGGCTCGAAAGCCGGGTGAACGTTTATGTTCGCCGTCCGTCAGTGTACTTCGAACGGATGAACCTTGCACACGCACTCGAACGAACGGCCCGACACCGACCGGAGACGCGGGCACTCTCCGGCAGAGGGGCCGAGGGCGGACGAAGCTACGCGGAGGTGGCCGAGCGGGTCCAACGACTGGCGACCGGGCTGAACCGGCTCGGCGTCGAAAACGGCGATCGAGTGACGATCCTCATGAAGAATCACGCGGCGTTCGTCGAGGTGTCGTTTGCAGCCTACCGGCTCGGGGCGATCAAGGTCCCGCTCAACTCGATGCTGACCCCCTCCGAGCACGAACTGCTCGTTTCGGACGCCGGCGCCGACACGCTCGTCACCGAGGCGTCGTTTCTCGATCACTGCGGGGCGATGGGCGTCGAGTTCGACACCGTCGTCACCGTCGACGGCGAGCGCACCGACGTCCCGTTCGCAGAGACCGCGACGGGATACGAGGAACTCGTCGCGGAAACGCCACCGGAAGCCGAAATGGCGGACGTGGATCTCGACGACCGCTGTGCGCTCATGTACACCTCCGGGACGACCGGTCGCCCGAAGGGCGTTCAACACACCCACGGGACGTGGCTGTCCGTCGCGCTGGGACTGAAAAGCGCCCTCGAGCAGCAGGCGGGCGACGTGACACTGCACGCGGCGCCGTTGACACACGGATCGGGCTTTCTCGTCGAGTCGACGATCCTCGCCGAGGGTACGAACCACATCCAGGCCGGGTTCGAACCGAAGCGTTTCCTCGAGACGGTCGAAGCCGTCGGCGTCAACACCGTCTTCGTCGCCCCGACGATGATTTATAAACTGCTGGATAACTACGAGGGAAACGAGGCGTACGAGACGGACTCGCTGCGGTCGCTCTATTACGCCGGGTCACCGATGACCGCCGCCCGGATCGAGGAGGGGATCGAGAGGCTGGGGAACGTCTTCGTCCAGTCGTACGGTCAGATGGAGGTCCCCATGCTCGTGACGCTTCTGGATCAGGAGGACCACCGGATCGCCGCCGAAAACGATGCCCACCGATCGCGGCTCCAGTCGGCCGGTCGGGAAGTCGACATCGCCCACCTTCGGGTCGTCGGCGAGGACGGCGAGTCGGTCCCGACCGGCGAGGTCGGCGAGGTCGTCGTGAAGGCACCGCACGCGACGCCCGGCTACTGGAACCTCCCGGAAGCGACCGAGGAGGCCTTCTCGGACGGCTGGCTCCACACCGGCGATATGGCCCGCCTCGACGAGGACGGCTATCTGTGCATCATGGACCGAAAGAATGACATGATCATCACCGGCGGGATGAACGTCTTCCCCCGCGAGATCGAGGAGGTCATCGTCGAGCACGAGCACGTCTCGAACGCCGCCGTGATCGGCGTCCCCGACGACTACTGGGGCGAGAAGGTGACCGCGATCGTCGAACCGCGGCCGGACGCGGGAGTCGCGACCGGAACGCTCACAGCGGAGATCGACGAACTGTGTGAAGGGCGACTGGCCGCCTACAAAAAGCCCAAGCGGATCGAGATCGTCGCGGAACTCCCGCGGAACTCCTACGGGAAGGTCCTCAAGACCGAACTCCGGGAAGAACGCTGGGAGGGGACGGATCGGAACGTCAACTGATCGGACAGTCGGAGCCGCATCGAACGGCGGCTTCGGCTCCGTCAGGCGGCCTCGAAATAAAAGGTCCCGTCGCGCCGCTCGAGAAACGTCACCGGATCGCCGGGGCCGAGTTCGGGGTTCTCGATGACCCGTCCGGTCACCCGAACCGTCTCCTCACGTCCGACGTCGACGATCGCGACCTCGAACGGCTCTTCGCCCTGGTGATCCGATCCCGGCACCCGGATCGTCGTCCGGGCGTACACGGTCCCGTCGCCGTCGATCGAAGCCTCTTCGAGGGATTCGCTCGAACACTCACGACACGCGTAGACGGGGTGGCCGTAGAGCGTTCCGCAGTCGGCACACCGCGAGGCCGGAAACGACGACGCGTCGGTTTCAGACATCGGCCGGCCCTCCGAGGACGGTGACCGTACTGACCGCACCGCTTCCCCCGAGGTTGTGCGCCAGCCCGATCTCGGCGTCCCCGATCTGGTTTTCGTGATCGCCGCGGAGCTGTCTGCAGATCTCGTCGATCTGTCCGATTCCGGTCGCGCCGACGGGATGGCCCTTCGCCAACAGCCCGCCGCTCGGGTTGATCGGTATCTCGCCGTCGACCGCGGTTCGGCCCTCGGCGACCGCCGCCGCGCCCTCGCCCTTCTCGAAGAAGCCCAGATCCTCCGAGTCGCCGATCTCGGCCGCCGAGAAACAGTCGTGGAGCTCGACCACGTCCACGTCTTCGGGGCCGATACCGGCCTGTTCGTAGGCGGATTCGGCGGCCGCCGTCGTCGCCTCGAGCGTCGTCAGATCCTCGTATCGGTAGGCGGCGCTCCGACCGGTCGCGTGGCCGCTCCCGAGCACCCGGATCGGCGCGTCGGTGTACTCGGCGGCGACGTCGTCGGCCGCGAGCACGACCGCGGCGCCGCCGTCGGCGGCCGGGCAGCAGTCGTACAGCCGAAGCGGATCGGCCACGGGACGTGAGCCGACGACCTCCTCGATCGTCACCTCCGAGCGGAACCTCGCCCTGGGGTTCGAGACGCCGTTCCGTCGGTTCTTGACCGAGACCGCGGCGACCTGCTCTCGGGTCGCGCCGTACTCGTGCATGTATCGGTCCAACACGAGCCCGTAGAACCCGGGGAACGTGAGCCCCGAGCCGCCCTCGGTGTCCTGATCGGCCGCGCTGCCGAGCGCGCGCGTGAACTCGGCCGTCTCGGCGTTGGTCATGCTCTCGACGCCGGTAGCGACGACGACGTCGTGGACGCCGGTCCGGATGGCGTCGTACGCCTGCCGAAACGCGATGCCGGAGCTGGCGCAGGCTCCCTCCGTCTTCATCGCCGGGATTCCCGAGAGCCCGACGCTGTCGGCCACGAGCGGCGCGATCGCCTCCTGTCCCTCTAGCATTCCGGCGACGAAGTTACCGAGAAAGAGGGCGTCGACGTCCTCCGTGTCGGCGTCGCAGGAGCGAAGCGCCCTCGAGACGGCCGTGATCCCGAGCTCTTTGACCCCGGCGCCGAGCTCGCCGAACTCCGTCGTTCCCGTTCCGACGATACTGACAGATCGCATGGCCGACGTTGGCCGGTGGCGGACTTAAAGCTGTCTCGGGGCTTTCGCGGCGGTTTCGATCGAATTCGAACGGGAACCGAGAGTGGTCGGCGACGATCCGGAGAAACGATAATTTACATATGAACCCGAAACGAACCTCCGGCATCGTATGATGCGTATCGAAGAACTCCTCGAAACCAGGGTCCAGAAGACGCCGTCGAAGCCGTTCCTGACGTTCGAGAACGAACAGTACACCTACGAAGAGACGGCCGAGACGGCCAAACGATACGCGAACGCACTCGACGAGATAGGAGTCGAATCCGGCGACCGGGTCGCGCTGTTTCTCCCGAACTGTCCCGAGTTCGTCTTCTCGATGTTCGCCAACGCCTATCTCGACAGCGTGACCGCCCCCTCGAACCCCGAGTACCAATCCGGCGAACTGGAACACTCGCTGGAGCTCTCATCGCCGGAAATCCTCGTCACGACGCCGGAGCTGCTCGATATCGCGACCGAAGCCGCGGAAGGAACGAGCGTCGAGCGGATCCTCCTCACGGAGGGCTCGGGGGAGTACGACTCGCTGCCGGCGCTGGCCGCCGACCAGTCGGCCGACGTTGCCCCCCACGACGGCGACGCCGAGACGGTCGGACTCCACATGTACACCTCCGGGACGACCGGGCCGCCGAAGGCGGTCGAGTGTCAGCACGAAAACTGGACCATAAGCGCGATCGACTTCCAAAAGCGGATGGGCTTTACCGCCGAGGACACGCTCTTTACCGCGCTGCCGCTGTTTCACGCCAACGCGCAGATCTACTCGACGCTCGGGGCCGCCGCGGCCGGCGCCGAGGTCGTCATCTACGAGCGCTTTTCGTCCTCACAGTGGTGGGAGTGGTGCCGCGAGCACGGAGTCACCGAGTTCAACGCCATGGGGAGCATGCTTAAGATGCTCGATAACATGCCCGAATCCGACGACGACGCCGACAACCCGGTCGAGTTGGTCTTCTCCGCGGGAACGCCCGCCGAACTCATCGAACCGTTCGAGGAACGCTTCGATCTGCGGGTCGTCGAGGGGTACTCGCTGACGGAGGACCCGCTCTTGATGCTCAATCCGACGGACCCCGAAAAGCGGCGCATCGGCAGCATCGGACTGCCGCCGGCCGAAAAGCGGATCGAAGTCGTCGACGGAGACGGGAACCCGATTCCGAGGGGCGAGAAAGGCGAGATCGTCCAGAACTGCCCCGCGCTGATGGCCGGCTATCACGGCCAGCCCGAAAAGACCGCCGAGGCGATGGAGGACGGTTGGTTCTTCACCGGCGATTACGGCAAGATCGACGAGGACGGGTTCGTCTACTTCCTCGACCGAAAGAAGGACATCGTCCGCAGGGGCGGCGAGAACATCTCCTCCTACGAGGTCGAGGGCGTCATCAAATCGCTAGACGCGGTCGAGGAGGTCGCGATCATTCCGAGCCCCGACGAGTTCTACACGGAGGTCGTTAAGGCCCTAGTCCGGGTCAAGGAGGGACACGAGATCGGTCCGGAGGACATAATCGATCACTGCCGCGGCGAGATGGCCTCGTTCAAGATCCCGCGATACATCGAGTTCGTCGAGGAGTTCCCCTACACGCCGACCGGAAAGATACAGAAACAGCAGCTCCGCGAGCGCGAAAAGGAGGAGAAGCCGGACCACTGGGATCGAGAAAGCGACGATACCTGATCCGTCGACGGACTCGTTCGATCAATAAAACGATTCGAGGTCGTCCAGTTCCTCGGCTTCGTGGCTGTGTTCGGTCCCCGGAAAGACGCCCTCACGAACGTCTTCGACGTACGCTTTCGCTGCGTCCTCCATCTCCGCTCTGACGTTCCCGTACCGTTTTGAGAACGACGGTGACCACTCGCTCAAGCCGACGATATCGTGAAAGACGAGCACCTGTCCGCCACAGTCGGGACCGGCGCCGATACCGATCGTCGGGATATCCAGCGCTTCGGTTACCCGTCGTGCGAGGTTTGCGGGAACGTGTTCGAGTACGAGCGAGAACGCGCCGGCGTCCTCGTGCGCTCTCGCCAGTTCGAGGATCTCTTTCGCCGCCTCTACGTCGGTCCCCTGTCTCGGATAACCGCCGTACTCGTTGACGCGCTGGGGCGTCAAGCCCAGATGCGCCATGACCGGGATCCCCAACTGAACCAACCGCTCCGTTAGCTCTACGGTGTGCGGTCCGCTCTCCAGTTTGATCGCTTTCGCACCTTCCTCTTTGAGCATTCGACCCGCGTTTTTGATGCTCTCGGGTTCGGAGACGCCGAAGGAGAGAAACGGCATGTCCGCGACGACGAGCGCGTCCTCGGTCGCCCGGGCGACGCTCCCGACGTGTCTGGCGGTATCGTCGACGGTGACCGGGATCGTCGTCCCGTATCCGAGCGTCGTGTTTCCGAGGCTATCACCGACGAGGACGATATCGACGCCCGCCCCGTCGACGACTTCGGCGGCCGGCGCGTCGTAAGCCGTTACCATCGTGATCGGTTCCCCGCCGGCCTTCTCCCGTATCTCTCGAACGGTCACCATGGGAGTCGGTTCCGCGCCGGTGCGAAAAGCGCTGTCGGTAGCCGGACCGACGGCCCGTTCCGCTCGGACGGTCCCGAAAGGTAACGTTTTCAACACCCTCCGCGTGGTGGGGAACATGCGCGCAGTCAGATTCCACGAGCACGGCGATCCGGACGTTCTCGAAATCGAGGAGATCGAAACACCGTCACCCGAGGCGGGTGAGGTCCGAATCGAAGTGCGGGCCGCCTCCGTCAATCCGGTCGACACGTACTTCCGGAGCGGCGACTACCAGCCGCCGACGATGCCGTCGATCCCGGGGATGGACTTCGCCGGTGTCGTCGACGAGGCCGGCCCGGGCGTCACCGACTACGCCCCGGGCGATCGGGTGTTCGGCGCGAACCTCGGGAGCGGCACCCACGGCAGCACCGCCGAGTACATGACAACGCCGACGGGGCAGATCGCGCCGCTCCCCGAGGGCGTCGATTTCGAGACGGCCGGCGTCGCCGGCGTCGCAGCGATGACGCCTTGGCGAGCGATCGTCGATCACGCCTCGCTAGAACCCGGCGAGTACAGCCTCGTCCACGGCGGTTCTGGCGGTGTCGGCCACGTCGGCGTCCAGATCGCTGCCGGCCTCGGAAGCCGGGTCACGACGACCGCGAAGCCGGAGTACCACGACCGACTCCGCGAACTCGGTGCCGACGCCGTCGTCGATTACCAGCAGGACGATCTCGCGGACGCGATCGCCGAGGCCGCCGACGGAGCCCCGGACGTCGTCGTCGATCACATGCCCGAGCGATATCTCCAACTCGACTGTGACGTGGCGGCCCACGGCGCTCGGATCGTCGCCTATCGGAACCGACACTCGAGCGCCGAGTTCACCGACCTCCCGTCGGTCGGCGGGAAGGAACTCCGTTTCAACGTGATGAGCGCGACGAACACGCCCGGGCTCTCCGATCGGCTCGAACGGATCGGACGCTTGCTCGCGGACGGCTGGCTCGATATCGAGATCGCAGACACCTACGAGTTCTCGGAGCTTCCCGAGGCCCACCGTCGGATCTGGGAGGAGAGCTTCTTCGGCAAGCTGGCCGTCGTCCCGTAGCGTCGATCACGGGAAGAGCGCCCGAACGGTCCGCCCCGACGGTATATTTAATACACGCACTCGGAAACACGGTCTTCAATGGCAGACGGGACAGATTACGAGACGGCGTATCGATCGTTCGAGTGGGACGCGGTGTTGGATTCCTACGACTGGGACGCACCGGCGGATCTGAACATCGCCCACGAGGCCTGCGATAGACACGCCGGAAGCGACAGCGTCGGCTTCGCGTGGGTCGACAGAGCGGGCGATCTGACCGAGTACACGTTCGCCGAGCTTCGGGACGCCTCAAACCGGGTCGCGAACTCGTTGACCGAACTCGGCGTCGGACGCGGCGACCGGGTCGCGACGCTTCTGCCGAAGGTCCCCGAGACCATCGCGACCGTGCTGGGCGTCTGGAAGACGGGCGCGATACACGTCCCGCTGTTTACCGCCTTCGAGAAGCGGGCGATCGAGTTCCGGCTCGACGACTGTCTGCCCGAAGCGCTAGTGTATCACACCGACCACGACGACACCGTCGGCGACCTCGAGACCGAAGCCGATCCCGTCCCGATCAGCGTCGGCGACAGCGGTAACGGTGCGGCCGAGTACGCCTACGAGGACCTCGTGGAGGGCCAATCGACCGAGTACGACGTCGTTCGGACGGCGATGAACGACCCCTCGACGATGCAGTACACCTCCGGGACGACCGGGCCGCCGAAGGGCGTCGTCATCCCCCACAGAGCGCTGCCGACGCTGTACCCGCACACGAAATACGCACTCGACGTGACCGAGGACGACCTCGTGTGGGGAGCCGCGGATCCGGGATGGGCCTACGGGCTCTTTACCACCGGGTTCGCGCCGATGGCGATGGGTGCGACCCGGCTGCTTCACGCGGGGCAGTTCGACGCCGAACGCTGGGTGGGGATCCTCGATGAACACGACGTCACGATCATGGGGGCCGCCCCCAGCGCCTACCGGGGGATCGTCGCCGCCGGCGACGAGATCCTCGAGGGGAAGTCCTTCGAAGGTCTCAGAGTCCTCTCCAGCGCTGGCGAGCCGCTGAACCCGGAGGTCTACGAGTGGTTCGAATCGCGGTTCGGGCTGGCGATCCACGACACCTACGGGCTCACCGAGGCCGGGATGGTCGTCAACAACTACGCGGGTCTCGGGATGGACGTCAGGGTCGGCTCGATGGGGCGGCCCGCGCCGGGGTTCGAGGTCGATCTGCTCGACCCGGAGACCAGAGAGCCGGTCGGGACCGACGAGATCGGCGAGATCGTCGTCAAGCCGAGAGAGTGGCTCCTCATGGAGGAGTACTGGGGGATGCCCGAGAAGACCGAGGCGGCGTTCCACGACGGCTGGCATCTCACCGACGACCTCGCCCGCCGAGACGAGGACGGCTACCTCTGGTATGAGGGCCGAAGCGACGACGTCATCATCTCTTCGGGCTACCGGATCGGCCCGTTCGAGGTCGAGAGCAGCCTTCTGGAGCATCCGATGGTCGCCGAAGCCGCCGTGATCGGTGTCCCCGACGAACAGCGCGGGCAGGTCGTCAAGGCGTTCGTCGTCCCCGTCGAACAGCCGGACGACCCCGACGCGACGATCGAGGGGATCCGGTCACACGTCAAAGAGGGGCTAGCGAGACACGCCTATCCGCGGGAGATCGAACTCACGGAGGAGCTACCGACGACGGCCACGGGAAAGATCCAGCGACACAGGCTAGAAGAGCGAGAGCGATAGACGCTATCGGCCGCCTCCGAGGAGGTTCATCGCTCGGGGAGCGTCGCCTCGGTATCGATCCCGTAGACGCTCGCGGGCGTCTCGACGTGGGCCCGATACAGCGCCGCCTCGTGGCCCGACTCGGCCAGCCACCGGGTCCGCTTCGGGACGGTCTTTGGCCCCAACACCGCGCCGGGACGGTCGGGGTCGTCGATGAAGTCAGTCTCCATGAGGAAGGGCCACTCGCCGCCGCAGGCGCGCTCGAGTTCGTCCCTGTGTGAGATGACGCTCGGGATCGGTCCCTCGACGTACCCGCCCGAGTAGTGTTTGACGACGCGATCGCGGGCGAGCCCTTCCGCTTCGGCCCACTCGGCGACCGTTCCGAACTCCTCGCCGCCCTCGGTGTGGAGTTGGACCGCACAGCCGACCTCGGCGGCACGGGCGAAGGCGTGACGCATGACGTCGTTGGAGGCCTCCCACACCGCCCCTTCGACGTCGTAGTGTGGGCGGCCGGATTTGATCGCCAGCGTCGGGCCGGAGGCGACGTACTCGGCGGCGACGTCGATCCCCGCTTTCATCAGGTCGGCCGCCCCGTCGGGATCGTATCCGCGCTCTGTGAGCTGTGAGATGAGCGCCGGGTGGACGCCGAGGACGGGCCAGGCTCGACCGGGGAGAAAATCGTCGGCCCGCTCGGTCACCTCGACAGTGAGATCGAACGCCTCCCGAAACCCCGTCTCGTCGGACACCTCGCCGACGAGGTCCCAGGAGGGTTTGTTGAGGACGTTGAGATGCGTTCCGCCCGCGTCGGCGAACTCGGCGGCCGCCTCGGCGCCGCGACCGTTGACCGGATCGAGATGGAGGTGGTTGTCGAGAACCGGGCCGTCGTACATACACGGCGGTTCGCCGGCCAG